>JBDTQB010000091.1:0-14710 GCA_039932395.1 Vicinamibacteria bacterium
TTCCATTCGTGGCTCCCATATCGTGGATCACGTAGGAATCGCCCTCGCGATCGATACGGCAGTGCTGAGCCGAGGCCGCATCTTCAGGGACCACCACATCATTGCGCCGCGACCGGCCAATCGACGTGGTTCCAGACGCCGAGAGCGGGAAGTTTTTTCCTGCTCCCGGGCCCGACAGGGCGCGCAGAGTCGGCTCCGCATTGATCACCAGCGTCTTCTCAAGCGGGATATCGCCCTCGAGATCGAGATCGAGCTCAAGCGAAGCTGGGCGAGGTGGTGCCTGGGACTCACGGGGAACCGGAGCGGATGCGGAGGGTGCCATCGAAGAGTTCGGTGCTTGGGGATGGGCGCTGAGCTTGCGCACCAGCAGAATGACGATGCCCAGCATCAGAAGTCCGCCGAGGGAGAAGAAGATGGCCGCCGCGCCCAACAGCCCACCGGAGGCTTTCGGAGTCGGGCCTGCCTCAGGAGTGCTGACCTCCACCGTCGTCGCGTCGGCGCCGCTCGGCTCGTGGGATGGCTCCCTGAGATTGCTCGTGATCATCGCGGCGTCGGCCACTTCGAGACGGATGTACTCACCCCCCGTCAGCTTGGCGACGCGACGCAGCATCTTGCCGTCACCCTGCCCGAGCCCGATGGCGAAGATGCGGATACCCTTGCTGCTCGCCGCGTTCAGCGGATCCTCGAAGAGAAGGTCGCCGTCTCGAAGCCGTCCGGCAGAAAAAAGAAGGATGGCGCGCGACTCGGCCTCCCGGCTGCCAAGGTAGTCCACGATGTCAAACAGGCCGTCCGGCAGCGCCACCCCCGGAGCCCCCGGGGTGAAGGAGTTGAGCACCGCGGTGATCGCGACCCGGTCGGCGGTAGGAGGAAGGATGATGCGCTTCTCACCGCTGAACGCGGCGACGACCAGACGGGAGCCCGACGGCAAGGTATCGAGGAGTCCGCGAATCAGGTCCTGGGTGCGTTGCAGTTCGCCCTGGGTAATCCCCGCCTCATCGATCGCCACGGCGACGATCAGCGGCGGTTTGTCCTTGTTCAGGACCTCGGCCACCGACGACGGCGGTTCTTGGGCCTGCAGAGGCGCGCCGCTCAAGGCGGCGAGCAGTACGAACGCCATGATCCGCATGGGGGATCCCGCCTTGGCCATAAATGATCTTTTTAACACGATTTAGCGGACTACAATGACGCTCTCATGATCGAGCGACCTCCGCTCAAGAACAATCTACCTCTCGCGACTGTTCTGTTCGTCATCCTGGCCATTACATCGATCGGCCTCATGGTTCTCGCCAAGCGCAGTCCGGAGATCGGCACCGACTTCGCGGCCTCGGCCCTGCTCTTTGGGCTCTCGGTGGTGAATCTCACGCTCCTTCTGGTCGTGATGTTCGTTCTCGTCCGCAACCTCGTCCGCGCCTTTCTTGATTCGCGCCGCGGAGTGGTCGGAGCTCGGCTCCGCCTCCGACTGGTCCTGGCGCTGCTCGTCATGGGACTCTTGCCCGCGCTGATTCTCATCGGCGTGGGCGGCTCGTTGATCAGCGACAGCACGTCGCGCTGGCTGAGCTTTGACGCGGCGGGTGTCGCGGGAGCGGCCCGCACGGTCGCGTTGAGACTGGAAGACGAGCGGCTGCGCGCGGTGCGCGCGCTTGCCTCGGCCGCTTCATCCGAACTTGGCCGGCGACGTTTGAAGGATCCGGCGGCGCCCCTCGCGTCGCAAGGTCTGGGCCTCCCCGTCGACACGGATCTCCTCCTCATACTCAACGCGAAGAACGAGATCGAGGCGACCTACGGGCGATCGTCCCTGCTGCCGAGTGAGATCGCGAGTCTTGCCGCGGAAGCCCGCGCCGGCCGGCTCGCGGAGCTGTCATCGAAACACGAAGGTGATGATCTGCGGCTTGCCGCTCGCATGGTCCCGGACGCCGCAGGCTACGTGGTCATCGTGGGCCTTGGCGCCAACGTCGATCAGGCAGCACTGATCACCGACCTCGACAAACGGCTCGACACGTTCGAGAAACTGAGAGCGGCGCGCGGCCCGATCTCTTCCCTCTACCTCTCGTTGTTTCTGTTCCCTGCCCTGCTCACCCTGGTGGGCGCTTCATGGCTTCCTTTCGTGCTCGCCCGGCGTTTTGCGAGGCCCGTGCGTAACGTGGCTCTCGCCGCCGAGCGCATCGCCGCCGGCGAGCGTGGTGTGCGGGTCGAGAAGGATGAGACCGACGAAGAGTTCGTGAAGCTCATTCAATCGTTCAATCTGATGTCGGAGAAGCTGGCGCGGTCCGAAGAGGAGGTGGAGTTCTCCCGCTCCGATCTGACTCGCAAGAACCTCGAAATCGACGAGCGTCGCCGCCTCATGGAGACGGTGCTCGAGACCATCGGCACCGGCGTTCTGGTCGTCGACGGCGACCAGAAGGTCTTACGGGTGAACTCCGCGGCGTCCCGCCTTCTAGGGGGCGATCCCACCCGGATCGTCGATTCCATCCTCAGCACACTCATCCCTCCTGAGCTGTCGGGCGAGATCACCCGCTCCATCGCGCGCGTGCTGGAAGGGCGGTCCACCCAGTTCGAACGGGAGCTTGCGTTGTTCGGTCTGCGCGGACGACGCGAAGTCAGATTGCGCGCAGCACCCCTGACCACCCCACGCCAGGGTCCGCCCGGAGCCATCATCGTGCTCGAAGACGTGACGCCTCTGATGCAGGCGCAAAAGGTGGCGGCGTGGGGCGAAGTGGCGCGCAAGCTGGCGCACGAAATCAAAAATCCGCTGACTCCCATCAAGCTCTCGGCGCAACGAGTCCGCAAAGCGCATCTCAAGGGCGCCACCGACTTCGATCGCGTTCTTTCCGAGTCGATCGAGGCCATCGTCTCGGAGGTCGACGCCTTACAGCACCTCGTGGACGAGTTCGCCCAGTTCGCCCGCTTGCCTCCGTCGCGTCCGGTGGAAGGCTCTCTGAACACCGTGGTCGATGGAGCGCTCGCGTTGTATGAAACCGCGTACCCTCACGTCGCGCTGAACCGGAAACTCGACGCCGAACTGCCTCTGCTCAGGCTGGACAGCCCGCAGATCAAGCGTGTCTTGATCAACCTCGTTGACAACGCTATCGCCGCTCTCGGTGAAAAGGGCGCCATTGAGATCGAGACGTCCCTTGATCCATTGACCCGACGCGCGATTCTCACCGTGGCCGACACCGGCCCCGGCGTCCCCGCGGCCAGTCGAGAGACCATCTTCGCCCCGAACTTTTCCACCAAGAAGAAAGGCAGTGGTCTGGGTCTCGCGATCGCGCGCCGCATCGTCGAAGACCACGGCGGCGAAATCCGCGTCGAAGAGAACACGCCTCAAGGCGCGCGCTTCGTGATCGAACTGCCGGTCTAAACGGGCTGCAAGGATCAGCGGGTTGGAAGGCGGCAGGGCGCTCCGGCCACCCCCTGGCAGATGCGCCCCTCCGCGACCGGCGCAATGCCGTCGGGCGCCGCCGCCTTGAGCGCGTCGATCACCACGGTCTTGAGATCGATGCCGTTGATGGCGCAGGTCTTGACGATCTGTCCCTGGTTCAGCATCAGATACCCGTCCTGATCGCCGGCCTCCGGGTTGATGAGGTAGTCGCCGGTGACGGCCAGGACGGAATCCGCGGCGGTCACGGGGCGCGTCTGTTTGGCGGTCAGCCACGTCAGACCCGATGCGGTCCGGTTCGCGGTGCCATGTCGAAACCCGAAGCCGCCGACTTGAAGCCACGTCCCACTGCCCGGCCAGCCACGGACAGATTGATCCGCCACCTTCGCGAGAGTGGCGCCGTCGATCTTCAAAAGATAAAGAGGCGAGGGATAGGCGAACAGCTCTTCGATGTGGCGCCGCGTGATGGTCGTCCCAGGGTGCAGGTCGCGGTTCAATCGAAGCGATCCGGAGTTCACGAACGCCGCCTGCGCTCCGCACGACTTAAAGGTCGCGATCATGCGATCCGTGATCCAGTCGCCGAGCGACGTTTCGGTTCCACGGATCTTGTTTTCCTCGGCCTCGAGATTGGTGCGGGTGAGGCCGTACACCTCGTCCAGACAGGTCGGGCCCGCGTTGACGGCGGCGCAGAACTCACGCGCATGACGCGCCTGCCAACCGTTCACCAGCGACTGGACCTCCGCATCAGGCTTGGGCGAATCAGCGCCAATCTTGCGAAGCTCCGGCGTCACGGTCAGGCCGCCATCCGCCTTCTTCGTCAGACGCACGATGGTGGCGGTGCGCGCGTCGGCGTCCGCTTTCAGCACCCAGCGGCCGTTGACCTGAAACTGCATCGACTCGTGATCGTGGCCGCCGATGATCAGGTCCAGACCGGCGTCGCCCAGGGTTTCCAGGAGACGTCGATCATTGGCGGCGTTGAGATGCGTAAGCGCGACGATGACTTCGGCTTTCTGCGCCTTGAGCGCTGCGATCTCCGCCCGTGCGGCAGCCGCCTCTCCGGCGAAGTCCGCCACGTACTCCACGCCCACCACCGGGATGGTGAGGCCGATCAGGCCGATGCGGATCCCGCCGCTCTCGACGATGGCGCTCTTGGACAAATTCCTGGAAGCAACCAGAGGCACGCCGTCCGGTCCCTTCGCGAACGTGACATTGGCACCAAGCCACCGAAATTGCGATCCATCGATCCGCTCCTTCAGGAACGCCGCGTCCTTCAACTTGGGGCGCTCCAATTCGTGATTCCCGAACACCGCGAACATCCGCAGATCGAATGCGAAGGGGTCGCCATCGAGCGAGTTCAGGACCGCCACCATCTGCTCGCCCCGGTACATCCGGCTCGCGAACGAGGGGAACAGGAAGTCCCCTCCGTGGAGCATCAACAGGTCCGGCGAATCTCGTTCCAGCTCCTTGCGCAGCGTCCGCACGCGGGCGAGACCGCCCACCGCTCCATCGTCGAGGCCTTCAATGCGATAGACGTCATTGATGGCCAGTAGCGTGGTCGATCGGTCATGAGCAGTCTGTGACAAAACGGTTGTCGCCATCAGAGCGAGGGCGCTGAGTGCCGCCAAGCGGTGCGTGAGTCTTCTCGCCTTTGTCATCGGGTCATTGACCTTCTTTCAATGGGAAGTCTGACATCGGCCCGTGCTTCATCAATCAAGCCGTGGGTGGATCGCGGATGAACGCGACGATCTCATCCAGATCGTCGGTCAGGCGAAGAAGATGCGAGAAGCCCTTCTCCGCCGCTAGCTGTTGAAGCAGGGGCCACACCGACTTGGCCTTGAGCGCCGGATCGCTCTTCGGACCGCGATTCCAGTAGGTGGATCCCAGCAGAACCATGGGAGCAGCCGCGCCGAACGTGGCGTAGTAGTTCTGACATCCGTCCTGGAAGATCTCCTGAACGGTGCCAGCGTTGCCCTCCGCGAAGATCACGCCGTGCGTCGCAATCCCTAGAATCCCTTCCTCGCGCACGCTGTTCTCAAAGAACTTGGCGATGTGGCTCGCGAAAGGGTTCGGCGGTTCGTGCCCGTAGAACCAGGTCGGGACACCCACGCTTTCCGTTCGATGGTCGTCTGGGTCGCGCGGAAATCGAGCCATCACTTCCAGTGCCGGACCCAGCCACTCTCCACTGTTCCATTCCGAGGCGCCGGGCGACAGCGGCCGGACCCGGGGCACCCGCTCAAGCATGCGCACTGCGGTTCTAAGTTCCTCTTCCGCGCGGCCGGCGAACCACGCTCCAAGGTTCGACGCTTCCATCGCTCCCGGTCCCCCCCCGGTCGCAACGGTGAAGCCATCCTGCGCCAGCCGTCGGGCGAGCAGCGCAACCCTCATGTAGGGCGCATCCGCGCTCGTGGGTTCGCCGTTCGGGGTCCTGGTTTTCTCGAGGCGCTCGCGGTCATGGCCGCCCATGATGCCCACCACGCGCTTGGCGGTGAAGTCACCCGTGGTGCGCGGATTGAGATAGTCGGTCAACGCGTCCTCAATGGCGAGGTCGTGCAGACGCAGAAAAACCGCGTCATCGAGCGCCAGGTCGGTTCGCCGGCTCTTCGTCTTGAGATCCATCCAGGCGAGGTAGCAGGCCCAGTCAGGCGTACGCAAGTACGAGGAGGGATCGCGCCGGTCATAGCCTTGCAGCAGTTCACTTGCGACGTAAAGGCTCCCGCGGAACGGATTGAACGCCAGCCCTTCCCGCGAGGGCACGATCAGGGCATGGGCCGCCGCGACCTTCCGGGCAAGCGCCCCGCTCATGGCACAGCCCAGAAAGGACGATCGCGCATCGAACTCTTCCTTTAAAAGCGCGTCGTCGACCCGCGGAGAACGAAGGTCAAGTCCCACCAGGACAACACCGGCCCAATCGTGATCGGGAGACCGCACCAACGACAAGACGGCTTCGAGAGTCCGCAATTCGCGTTTCATCATGCGCGGGCTCGCCAGTCTACGTCCCCCAATCGTCGTCGCCGCTTTCAGTGAACCACCGTCGCTCCTGCGCCGCGCGACGTCCCGTGGGTCGTGCAAGGAGCTAGGCTCCTGGCCCATGAAACGGAGCACGAAGGTTGCACTCGGTCTTGTCGCGGTGATGGTGGCGGCCCGCGCGCTCGCCCCGATGATCGTCGAAGGTCGGATGAACAAGGTCACGGGGAAAGTGATCCCAGTGAGCGCTGCCGCCAGGGCCCTTCACACCAGGCTGTTCGTGGCCGACCTCCACGCGGACACGACGCTTTGGAATCGCGACCTCCTGGCGCGGGGGACGCGCGGACATGTCGACGTGCCTCGACTGGTGGAGGGTGGCGTGGCACTCCAGGCGTTCACCATCGTCACCAAGACCCCGCGCAACATGAACATCGAACGGAACACCGCGGACACGGACAACATCACCCTGCTTTCCATCGTGGAGCTCTGGCCACCTCGCACGTGGACCAACCTGACGGAACGCGCTCTGTATGAGGCATCCCGCGTCACCGACGCCGCCGCTCGATCCAACGGCCGCCTCCTGGTCATTCGCAGCGCGGCCGATCTCGACACCCTGGATCGCAGACGCAACGTGGACAAGACCGTGGTGGGAGCGTTCATCGGGGTCGAAGGTGCCCACGCGCTGTCGGGCGATCTGAACAATCTTGACCGACTGTTCGACGCGGGAGTTCGCATGATGGCCCCCACTCATTTCTTCGACACCGACATCGGCGGCTCGGCCCACGGTGTCAATCGAAGCGGACTGACCGACCTGGGTCGCACCTGGGTCGCGCGGATGGAAGCCAGAAAGATGGTGATCGACCTGGCGCACGCATCGCCCGCGACCATCTCCGATGTCTTGAAGGTCGCGACCCGGCCCGTGGTTGTGTCACATACTGGTGTGCGCGGAACCTGTGACAATCAAAGGAATCTCTCCGACGCGCAGCTCGCGGCCATCGCGCTGAACGGCGGCATCATCGGAATCGGCGTCTGGGATACCGCGGTGTGCGGCGATGATGCGCGCGCCATCGCTCGCTCCATCCAGTACGCGATCAAAGTGGCGGGCGCGGAGCACGTAGCGCTCGGGTCGGATTTCGACGGCGCGGTGACCGCGCCGTTCGATGTGACGGGCCTGCCGCAGATCACCCAGGCGTTGATGGATCTCGGGGTGGGCGAGACTGAAATCGCGGGCGTGATGGGCGGAAACGTCCACCGCCTGCTGAAACGCCTCCTGCCCTAATCTGCAGGACAAATCCGAGGAGTAGAAAACGAAGCTGGCTTCACAGGCCGAGGCAGTCGTAGATCCGCTGCCGGACGATGAGACCGTCTTGGTATTTGAGGAAGAAGGCGAGACGGGCTTCCACGGTTTGACCTTCTCGGAAGCCACCCCCTGCTTTTCTGACAACGGCGGTCCAGTGCACTTCCATCGCCACCTGGGACCCGCCGCCGGTCGCGCCGCGTAGCTCGTAACGCTCGGAAGTAAACATCGCAAGCCCACGCTGACGTACCTCGATGAGCCCGTCGCGGTCGCGTGCGGCGCCGTCTGGAAGAAGCGGATGGGGGAACTCTTGTTGAATCACATCCTCGGCGTAGAAAGCGCCGATGGTTTCCGCATCGGCGCGTCCCGACAGGGCCTCAAGAAGGCTGCGCGCGTTGTCGAAATTAGATGCAGAGGACACAGGCGCACGGCTGGGCACGGGCGGGCCGTCCTGACGAACTGCATCGTGGGCTTCGGTTTCTTCGGTTCGCCGACGCAGGCAGGCTTCGCGCTCGACCGCGTTGCTCCAAGGTTCAAAACACGCGTAAGTCCGCAAGCGCGCGATCTTCCCATCGGCAAATTTCAGCATGAAGGCGAGATGCGCTTCCAGCTCCTGGCCTGCAACGAACCCGTCCCCCGTGGTCCCCACCGTGCCTTTCCACAAGACCTCCATGGCCACCTGGGTTCCGCCTCCGGTGGCGCCGCGCAGTTCATAGGATTGGTGGACAAATCTGCCGGGGAAGTTCCGGCCCTCCATGATTTGCACAAAGCGATTCGGATAGGCCTCTTCGACCGCATCGGCAGCAAAGAAGCGGCCGATCTCGTCGGGCGGCGCCGTCGAAGAGAGAGCGCGGAGATAGTCACGGGCGATGTCGAAGTTCGACTTCGGCTCGGCCGGCGGACGCGGAGGCGAGACACTTGAGACGGGGGTACCGGGCGCTTCGAACAGCCAGTTCTCGACAGCTTTGAACAGGCGACCCCTCGGTGAAGGAGCGGAAGATGCGTCGATCGTGACACTCGGCGCGCCTTCTAAGGGCGTCAGCGCGACCTGAGCCGGAACGGGCTGAGCTGGGGTGATCTGGGTCGGCCTGATCAGAGCCTTTGACGCAGCCGCACGGGCGAGGGCGAGCCGCTCCTCGGCAAGTCGGGCGGCAGAGGCTACCTGCGCATCGTCTGCGAGCTGACGGGCGCGGGACTCATCGGCGCGACGCTCCGCCTCCCTAGCTTCCGCCGCTCGTCGAGCCTCCACCTCTGCGGCGAGCCGCGCCTGCTCGGCCGCCAGAATCGCGCGAGCGGCCTCCTGCTCCGCAACCTGACGAGCGGCGCGATCGGCAGCCAGCGCATGCGCCTTTTCCTCGGCGGCGCGCTTCTTCGCCGCGGCCTTCGCCGCTGCAGCCTTCTCCGCTGCAACTTTCTCAGCAGCCTCTCTGTCCGCGCGTTTCTTCGCCAATGCTTCTGTCGCCAGCCTGGCTGCGGACGCCTCGGTCGCGAGACGCTCGGCTTCCTGCGCAGCCACGTACGCTGCCGCTTCTGAGGCGATCCGCGCCGTTTCGGCAAGAGCGTTCTGCGCCTCCTTGCGTACGTCACGCAAACGCTTCGCGAGACTTCTCAGCAGGCTGCGCATCTGCAGCGAGTGCATCTTCTCCAGGGGCAGGATCCGGTTAAGCAAGGCCACGTCCAGTCCGCGCGCGAAAACGTCAATCTCGTAGCGGATCTGGGTCCCATCGCCGGTCGGGCTCAGGAGGAAGCCGCCCGGCCCCTCGAGCGAGCCACCGAAAAAACGGATGCGCATGCCGTAAGGCTCGTCAAGTTCCTCGAAGCGGCAGCGGAACATCCGGCCCATCCAGGGACGTACCTCGAACTCGCTCCCGAGAAGGCCGGCCTGCTCAATGAGCACTTTGACCTCGAGCTTGGAGGGCCACCAGCCGGGATAAGCGACGACGTCGGCCAGCACGCTCCACACCTCTTCAGGGGTGAACGGCACGGCCAACTCCTCGCTTGTGCGAATGCGGGTTACGACGCTCACGCGTGCCGGCTCTCCTGAAAATCTCTCGTTTGGGGGGAACGGGGAGTATAGGTGTGGCCTCCATGCATAGCAGCGCGTGAGCCCGGACGAGTGTGACCGGACACACCTGCACCCGCATCCGTCGCTGCACCTATGATGCCTGAACGCATGGGACGCTTGAGGTTCGGACGTTTCGCATCGATCAGCGCGGCCCTCCTCGCGCTGCTGATGTTCTCCCCCGCGTTCACTCGCGCATTCTGGATGGCGCGGCTGGTGGTCGCCGAGTTCCCATTCCTCATCGCCATCCCCGCCCTCGGCGGGTTGCTCGCTTTGCGGACCATCCCATCTCAGCGTTGGTATCAGGCACTCGCCGTCGTGTCTCTCCTGGCGAGCCTGGCGCCTCTGGTGGTCTTCGTGCCTGCGTACGCAGCGCATCATCGGACGTTCTCGTTGATGGAGTATCTGACCTGGGGCCCGCGTCATCCGCCGATCACGCAACAGACGGATCTGTCGCTCGAACCGTCGTTGCCGACGCTCAAGCTCGACTTCTATCGCGGGCTCGGCGAAGGCCCGCGCCCGCTGCTGGTGCTCGTGCATGGCGGTAGCTTCAGCGGTGGGGACAAGGGCGAGAACCGGACGGCATCGGAGATCTTCGCGGCCGCGGGTTACTCGGTGGCCGATGTTCAGTACCGGCTTGCTCCGAAGTTCGTGTTCCCCACCGCGGTCCAGGATGTCAAATGTCTGGTCGGCCGACTGCGCGAGAAAGCGAGCACGTTCGGAATCGATCCGGAACGCGTGGCCTATCTCGGACGCTCTGCGGGAGCGGCGATCGCCGCGGTCGCCGCGTACTCGGCGGGAGACCCGCGTCTTCCTTCGCTCTGCGACGCGCCCGACCTGCCCGTCTCGGCCATGGTCTCGCTCTACGGTCCGCTCGACCTCGACTGGGGCTGGCGGATCCGCGTCTATCCCGATCCGATCACGGGATACAAGGCTCTCGAACGCTACATCGGGGGCACGCCCGCGACTAAGCCCGATGATTATCGGATGGCCTCCGCAGTGTCGTGGGTCGGCCCGGCGACGCCTCCGAGTCTGCTCATCAATGGAACGCGGGACACGCTTGTGTCCCCGTATCACTCACAACTTCTCGCCGAAGCGTGCGCACGCAAGGGCCTTCAGGCACCGCGTCGTTTGCTCATCCCGTTCGCCGAGCATGGGTTCGACTACCACCCGGGCGGTCTGGGCGAACAACTCGCCCGCGCGGAGATCCTGGAGTTTCTGGCCGATGCGCTGAAGCCTCCACCAACCCCTCAGCTCACCCACCAACCCTGAGCGAACTGGGCTGCGAGCAGGCTCAGAAGCAGAGTCGAGCCCGCGAACCATAGTGTTCCAAACACTGGCCGCGCGGTTTTCGGCGCGAGCCAGATGAAGGCGGGGAACAACACCAGAGTCAGACGCGGCATGCTGATCCAGAAGCCCTGCGAGGTGAAGATCAGAATGTTGCCGATATTCCAGATCAAGTAGGAAACGCGTTGTTTCACCAGAGACACTGCGACGGCGCCGATCATGAAGGGGATGAAGACAACCTGGACGACGCCGTTGATCATCGAATCTCCTCCGCCGACGGAGGCAAGGTGCATCACATTCGCGGCCCCTGCCCACGGCGTCGCGAACGTCCGATAGAACGAGCGTCTCTGCACCTCGACGAACGCGAACGCATCTCCGGCGACCGCATAGTTAAAGGCGAGATAGATGGCGACGCCCAGAAACACGGTGAGGGCTGCGACCATGCGAGGAATGCGGCCACGCGGACCAGAGGTCCATGCTTCCACCAGAAGCGCGGGCGCGAGCACGAAGGCGTTGATCCGCGTTAGACCGGCGAGGAATCCGAAGAGCGCCACGAGCTTCCAGTGGCCCCGTCGCGCCGACAGAAAGGCCGCGAAGACAACGGTGAGGAACAGACCCTCGGTGTAGATGATGTGGATGAAGAAGCTGCTGGGAAACAGGAGCAGCACCAGCATGGCTCGAAACGCATCGTCCTCGCTCAGATCCAGCCGCGCGAGCTGATACAGGAGAAGTCCGGGCAGGAATGAGAGAAGAGTCGCCACCAGCACGCCTCCGCTCGGGATGGTGCCGGTGATCCAGGACGCGCCGCGGATCAGCGCGGAGAACAGAGGCGGGAGCACAAGCGTCGTCGAATGATCGGGAAGGCCGTAGCCGTTCTTGGCGAGATCGAGGTAGTGGCGCGTATCCCACTGATTCCAGATGCCGAGGATCTGGTCGGTTTCGCGAAACCCCTTGTTGAGGCGGATCTCGCAGATCACCCAACCCACGAAGAGAAGCAGGCATTTGAGACCCAGGCAGAGCAGGACGCCCTCTCGCAGCCAGGGCCGCGGCTTTGCGACCGTAGTGGCGACACCGCTCTGCGGTGGAGGGGTCGGAGCGAAATCTTCCATCGAAGCGGCAAACGATACGAGAAGACGCGACCCCCTGCGCATACGCGGCTGAATTTGTTCGGCTGGTAACCTCCCGCTCGCAAGGCACAGGCAGATCATGGAAAAGAAGTGGCAGGCGCTCGGCGCGCTCTTTCAGTCGCACCCGTGGCACGGCGTGCCGATCGGGAAGGACGCGCCTCACGTCGTCACCGCCTACATCGAGATCGTCCCGACGGACACGGTGAAGTACGAGCTCGACAAAGATACGGGGCTCTTGCGCGTGGATCGTCCGCAGAAGTATTCGAACTTCTGTCCGAGTCTGTACGGCCTGGTGCCGCAGACCTTGTGCGCTGACAACGTCGCCGCTCTGAGCGCGCAGCGCACCGGGCTGTCGCGGATCGTGGGTGACGCGGATCCGCTCGACATCTGCGTGCTGACGGAGCGCTCGATCTCGCATGGAAACATTCTGGTTCGCGCGATTCCCATCGGCGGAATGCGGATGCTGGACCGCGATGAAGCAGACGACAAGATCGTGGCGGTACTGGAAGGCGACGCGACCTACGGACATATCCGAGAGATCGCCGATTGTCCTCCCGTGGTCATCGACCGCCTGCGTCATTACTTCCTGACCTACAAACAGGCGCCGGGCGCGCTGACCGCCTCGACCGAGATCACGCATGTCTATGGACGCGATGAGGCGCACGACGTCATTCAGCGCTCACGCGTCGACTACATGGCGCGCTATGAACATCTGGCGCACATGCTGACTGACTTCACTACCGCGCTGCACTAAATAGGGCGTCCGTCCGCTTCGTGGACGCAGGAAGGGCCGCTCCATCAAACAGCAAGCTTGGTAGTTGTCGCCCGCGAGGCGGAAGGGCGAGCGGACTTGCTGTGCTGGGCACGCTCCTGCGTCGCTTACTGAATGGAGAACGTCGGAATCGTTTTGCTCCTTACTCGCTCTTCTGCGCGAAAGGATGGAGAACGTCGGAGCGATGGTCCCTGAGCCTGTCGAAGGGCTCGCGCAGACGGCCCTGCACCGCAAGTCCGCTCGTCCTTCGGCCTCGCTCCTGCCTAGCCCGCAACAGGAGCGCGATGACTGAACTGTGGACCACAACCGCGCGAGCATCTCATTCATCGTCACCGCTCCGCACCGCCCTCGGTGTCTCACGACGTTCCGCACCGCCACTAGGCAGTTATTTCAGCGAGCCGTAGTGTTCTCCGACGATGAAGATGATGCCGAAGCAAACCAGGATAAGCCTAATACTAGAGGGCATCGGGCGCTGCGTTCCCTTCCCTCGCATGCCGCCGCCCATCGTCTTCCCAAGGATTCCAAACGCGAGAAGAAGGCTTCCCATCACGTAGTGAGCGACTCGAGGCGAGACTTCAGGAAACACCGGCGTCTCTAGTTGTAGCTCGACCACGTAACGGAGGCCTGATAGACCACCTTGCCGCCAAGGCGCTTGATATCACCATCTAGCGTCGCGGAGGCCCCGTCGGCGAAGGTGACTGTTTCTTTCAACTGGGGTAATAACGGGCCGGACGGTTCCACATGCCACCGCCGATGCGATGGCGCACCAGGCTGCTGCGCACGCTGCACAAACAGGCCCAAGTGCCGCCGCAGGGGGTCCGGGCCACGGTACACGGCTATCTCGCCAAGAGGTCCGAGATTCCGAAGAGAATGAGGAGAGCGGCAATGACCACGGTGGCTTTCCGCTGGTTCTCCAAACTTGAACCCCGCCATCGTTGCATAAGTTCACTCACTCGCCCTCTCCAAACAAGCATCGCGGTGCCAAGTAGTATTGGAAGCACCGGACTAGTGACAACTAACGTCATGTCGTTCATAGTAGTGAACCCCTTGCCCGACCCAGTTGGGACCCGGAGCGAGGCCGAAGGACGAGCGGACTTGCATGTGCAGGGCCGTCTGCGCGAGCCCTTCGACAGGCTCAGGGACCATCGCTCCGACGTTCTCCATTCAGTAAGCGACGCAGGAGCGTGCCCAGCACAGCAAGTCCGCTCGTCCTTCGGCCTCGCGGGCCACAACTATCAAGCCGGATGTCGACACCCCCTTTCGGGGATGGTTACGACCGAGAAACGGCAGCCGCGTCACTTCTCCGGGTACTTGAACGACTTATCCGGATAGGCGGGCGGCTTCGGGACCGCGCGGGGATCTTTCTTGATCTCCGCCTGGAGGTAGGCGATGGCCGTATCCAGTTGCGCGTCCTGACCAAGGAAAGTGGCGTGAGGCGGATTGTCGACCACGATGTCTGGGTCGAGGCCGTGGTTTTCGATGAGCCACTTCCCTTCCGGTCCATAGACGCCGTTCATGGGCGCGCGTGCGACACCGTTGTCAGTCAGGCGATTGACACCGGACAGCCACACTTCGCCGCCCCAGGTTCGAACCCCAATGATCTTGCCCAGCCCGAGCCTGCGGAAGCCGTCCGCGAATGCTTCGCCGTCCGACGCGGTGTTCTCGTCGACCAGAACGACGAGATGACCGCGGGGCGCGAACTGCATGTTCCAGTACGGCTCGCCGGCGCGACTCTTCCAGTACATCCAGGCTCGACGCATCAGCTTTTCGAGGATGAAGCTGTCGATGTTGCCGCCATTGTTGTGGCGGACGTCGATGATGATGC
>JBDTQB010000092.1:0-14530 GCA_039932395.1 Vicinamibacteria bacterium
CGAGAGATCTCGGCCCAAAGCAATGTCAGATACCTGGAGGCCTTGAGCCAGGTACAAGATCCCACTCCCGCCGTGCGGGATCTCGATAAGTTGACGACCAACGCACCGACCAAGGACGGCAGGACAGTCAGAGCCTTTAATCCCCTTTCGCGCAACGAGCGCGTGCTCTTTGAGGTGCTCCTGGCCGGGGAACACGCCCTGCACGGCTTCACCAACCGCGATGTGCGACAGAAGTTGAGGCTCACCGCTTATCCCCTGGCGCCAAACGAAGACATGCACTCAGGTCAGGTCACTCGGTTGTTCCGCCGGCTCCATGCGCACGGCCTCATCGCCAAAATCCCTCGTTCGCACCGTTGGCGGGTTTCCCTCGCCGGCCGAAGGACCATGTCCACGGCGATCAAACTCGGAGAAGTTGCCTACCCGAGTCTCTTCGCAACCGCCGCTTGATCTGTGGGAATATCTTTGCGAAACACAAAGAAGATACGAGGGAAAGATTTACGCTTCGCTGTCGTATTTCAGGTCGCCTCAGTATTGCTGAGCTACCAGTCGAACGAGGCCGCACCGTCGGTTTCACGGCCGTCATGGTGAAGGCCAAAGATTCTCGCCTGTGCTACCACGCCTTCCGCCCAGGCGTGATGTGTGGCCACTTCGCACATGGAATCGTGCATTTTGAAGACCGCCGGACTCGATGGGCAGATGATGCGCAGCGCCGCCTCCATGTCGCAGCGGTGCACGCGGTAGTGTTGCTCAATCAGCGAGACTTGGCTGGGGTGAATCGCGGTCTTGCCGATGAGTCCGTGGGCCAGGTCTTCCTCCATTTCCTGCGCCAGCAGGCCCGGGCTGTCCAGGTGCTCAAACACGGGCGCGGTCAGCTTGAAGCCAGCGGGCCGAAACACGGTGATAAGCCGGGCAATCACCGGCCCGAGTGGCGTGCGGTAAATGGTCAAGGTGCGTGGACGCCGGATGCCCAGCAACGCCAGCAGGTCATTGCCACCGATGCGCAGCGCCAAAATATGCTCGCGCACGCGGGGCTCCATCAAGCAGCGGCGAAACTGCTGCATCTCCGCCTCGTCAAAGACTTCAGCTGTTTCCAGCGTAGGCATGAGCTGGTAGCGTGTGGATTGGATTTGACTGAAGTAGGCGTCAAAGTTGTGCCGGGTCGTTTTGGGCAGCACAAAGCCGCTGAGCCGGTGAGCGCCGGGCATCGCCAGCACGCGCGTCATGATCTCGGGGCTGCGCACTCGCACAAAACGTGCGCGGCCCACCCGCTCGCTCAGGTGCCGTAGCGCTAGCGCCAGATTATGCAGTGCGCTGTCCAACTCGCTGTCTGTCACAGCATCTTCGGTGCAAAAAATGACCGAGCGCAGTTCGCCAAGTATCTCACCACGGGCAATTTGCGCCAGATCCTTGTGGGTGGCGGGGACGTAGAGAGACGCGCCTAGCATCTTGCCCTCAACCATCCATGGTGCTTCGAATGAGGGAGACGGCCTGATAGGGCAGGGCCGCATCGACGACGACCGGCACCGATTTTTCAGTCGCCAGTACTTTGAGGTGGGCCACGTCGGGCGCGTTCAGGCCGCGCAATATCAGTAGGCGCGGCACGCGGCGCAGCAGCACGCGGGTGGCCTCCCCTATGCCGGGTTTTACGAGGTTCACGTCACTAATGCCGTGATGGGCCATCGTGGCTTGCAAGAAGGCTCTGGACACGGCGGCAGCGTGTGCGCGGTCCATTGGCGGCGGCGCTCTCAGGCCGTGGCGAGCCGCTTGCGCCAGGCCCGCAGCAATCAAATGGTCGGCAAATTCGCGCGACAGATCGTGCGGCTCAAACGCCTCGAAATAGACGCAACCGTGAAAATCGCCGGGGCGAATCGAATCGTTCAGCACCGAGCGGCTGACGAGCCCGGAGACTGTCGCGTTAAGAATGCTCGACGGAATCAGGTAGTCCGCCGCCGTGCCGGCGCAAGCCGCCGTGCCCGCGAGGTCGGACAACACATATAGACCGGCGTCGATGTTGAGCCTGTGCTGCTGGTTGAAGGCGTCCATGGCCTGCGCCAGTACGCGGGAAATCATGCCTTTGCCCGTCCACCCGTCGATAAAAACCAGGGACTCGGGCGCGTGGCCTTGCGCCAGTATATGGCGCAGGGCGACTTCGTCAATGCCCCGATCGCGCACGATGGAAATCGAGTAGTGAGCCACCTCGCGCGTCATGAGCCGAGTGAGCAGGTGCTTGAGAATTACGCCCACCGGCGTGCCAGCGCGGACCAGTGAGACCAGCGTGATCGGGCCGCTGCGCCGCGCCGCGATCAACGCGGCCAGTTTCAAACAATCGTTGGCCATTTGCTCGCGGTTAGCCTTGCAAGCAGCGTGAAAAGCCTCCAAGTAGCGCGCCGAAGGAAGCGTTTCGGGAGAGAGCATTTCGCTGTAATGCTGGGTGCCCGACTGGATCAGCTGTTCCTTATGCGCCACATCCATAAAGGGCAGCGGCGGGAGGCGCTTGAGCAAAAAAGTGACATCGTCCGGTCGGTAGCTGCCGCAAAAATTCATAGTGCTGCCACCATCAGACCCGCCAGCTGGGTGCCACTGGGCACGATGGCATAGTCGCAGGCGGACATGAACCAGGCGTCAGACTGGCTGTCACCCATGCCCAGTGTCATGATTTCGCCGTGCTCGGAGCGCAGGCGTTGGTGCAGATGTTGCACGGCGCGGGCCTTGTTCAGCGTTTTAGGCAGCACGGCCAGGTTGTTGCCGTTGCGGTGCAGGTAAAAATGTTGGCCTGTGGCTGTGGCAATCCAGGCTGCCAAGGCTTCGCGCTCGATGCGCGCGAGCCGGTGAGGCTGCTTGTCCGGGTCTTTAACGACGATGTAAAACGGCGTGGCGAAGTCTTCGATCAGGCGGGCCCGACCTTGAAACCCCGCGCTGGCTGAATAGCGGTCGATCACTTCGATGGCTTCTTTCAGGCCGCCCAGCGCACGCGCCATGTCGGTACGCATAGTGTCGAGCCAGTCGGCGTCGAGCGCGCCGCCGGGCCTGAGCATCACGCCGCCATGGTCAATAATGGCGTAGCTTGAAAACGTCAGATCGACCCGGCTCAGGGCATCGCAGTTACGGGCAGTGACCGGAATCAGCGTGGTTTCGCGTTCCATCATCTCGAAAAAAGCGCGCTGGCGCGGTGTAGTGAAGGCGCATGCCGAGCCGTCCTTGAGGTAGGCGGCGGGGCGCAGATCTTGCGCCTCCGCGCATTTGCCCGGCGTTTGGAACAGGGTGTCGTCCAGATCAACGAACAGAAATTTCTTCAATTTGGGTCTCGGACAAAAAGTAAAACAGCCGGCCTTGGACGGACTGGGCGAACTGGCGCAGTGCGGCGTTGGGATGCGTTTCGTGGCAGATGAACACATGCGCGTACTGGCAAGGGGCGACGTTGTAGAGAAAGTTTTCCACGCCCTCGCCGTAGTTGTCGGGGAACTTCAGAATGTGGCTGATCGCCCCCCATTGCAAAATCGGCGACCGCGTAGTCGATTGCACGACCACGTCGACGTCGTCGGCCTCCAGCGCCCGCCCGAGCAGAAAAGCCATGTGCATGAATTCGCCCGTGCCCAGCACCAGCACCCGCTCGTGAGGCGCGATGCCCGAGCGCAGGCGCTGGGCCAGTGCCTGCGGCGACGCCAGTGCGCGCGCTGTGCCGAGCCGGCCAAAACACGCGCTGGCGCCCCGGTCGGCATGGGCTTCAAACAATTGCGCTACGCCCGCTGCCGGTTGCAGCTGGCCGGGCGTGAAAGCGTAGTCCCCGCTGAGGGCCGCGCCCACCGTGGTCTTGAGCCCAAAGCGCAGTGACAGGGCTTGGCTGGCCGCCCGACCCATAAAGTTTGTGATGGCCGCGAGATGAACCCGCTCAAGGGCCGGGCTCAGGGCGCGACAGGCGGCGGTCAGGTTCAAGAAGGTCTTGCCGGTGCTGGCCTCGTCATCGACCAGCACCAGTGAGCGAGCTTGACGCAGTAAGTCTTGATGCCCCGCGCCCTGCGGGTGGTGCAGAAACTGCCGGGGCGCGTGGCTGTGCGCTTCTTCAAACTCGATAAGGGGCGTTGTGCCGACGTGGTAGCGAGTCGTGTGCAAAAAAAGCGCCTCGCTTTCGGGATGGGCTCCTTTCCAGGATTCAAAAACGCCTTGCCCTAGCCCGATGGCGGTTTCGGCCAAGGCGATGAAAATGATCGGGCCGCGCAGTTCGACGGGCACCCGTGTGGCCAGTTCGTCGTGAATGGCCAGCATCTGGTGCGGCGTGACCGGCCAATGCTTGCCCAGCACCTTGCTCAGAAACAAAAACCCACGCCGCACATTAGCCCGCGCTGCAAAGCCGATTAGGTCATTCAGGGCAAATCGCTCGCTGGCGTCGACTGTCAATTCCATCAGGCCTGTCGGCAGTTCGATGCGCTGGGAGCCGTTCATGTATGGGGCGCGTGTGCGCGCCAAGGCTTTGGAGAACGGCGCTCTAGTCGAATCGCATCAGCTCCGTGCCGCACTTGGGACATCTGCCACCCCTCGAGCAGTCCCAGCCGAAGTGCACATGACATTTCTTACAAAAGTAGGCTGCCTTTGTCGTCTTTCCGCACCTAGCACAAACGGTCATAAATCCCTCCAAGTTCCACTCGTGGCCTCGATTGTAGCGCTCGCGAGGGGCGCGCACGCGCAGAACCCGAAGACGGTCCGAGAACTCGTTTCGAAAATTCGCGGGAGAGGCTCGCGGGCCGGCGGAAATATGACATGATTACCTAGCGATTGCCTGTCGTCGGCGACTGGTGGCTCAGGGGTACATACTCCCAAGGAGGCGGCAAAGAGCTTCATGCAAGATTTCCGATTCTCGTTCCTCGTAACCCTCGTATGCCTAGTCGGGGCATTCTATTGGGGGACAAGCACTCCGGCCGGAGGGATTGCGGCAGTAACCCTCACTTTGATCTTGGGGGTTATGGAGGTCAGCCTCTCATTCGACAACGCAGTGGTCAACGCGGGTGTCTTGAAGGAGATGGATGAGAAATGGCGTCAGCTATTCCTCACGGTAGGGATCCTCGTCGCGGTCTTCGGCATGCGGCTCTTATTTCCGATCGTGATCGTCTCGGTTGCTACCGGCTTGAGAACAATGGACGTTGTTCAGATGGCATTGAAGGCACCGGCGGAGTATTCCAAGCACCTCGTCGAGAACCATGTTGTGATAGCCGCATTTGGAGGCATGTTCTTACTATTGGTGTTTCTTAATTTCATCTTCGACCAAGACAAAGAGTTGCATTGGCTGGGGCCGGCCGAGGAGAAGTTGGCGAAACTAGGAAAGCTGGACTCCTTCAGCGCTGCCGTAGCCATGGGTACTCTCATCCTTACACAGCGCTTCCTTCCAGTCCCCGACCGCTCTTCTGCCGTTCTCGCTGGAATATTCGGGATCATCCTCTACATCGCGGTAGATGGCCTTGGCGCCCTGTTTGAGAGCGAGGAGGGCGCAGGCGTCGTGGCCAAGGGCGTCAAGCGCTCTGGAGTGGCGGCCTTCATTTACCTGGAGATTCTTGACGCCTCTTTTTCGTTCGACGGTGTGATCGGTGCGTTCGCAATCACCCAGGACGTGGTCATCATCATGCTTGGTCTTACTATTGGCGCGATGTTCGTACGCTCACTGACCGTCTACCTAGTCCACAAGGGGACACTAGACGAGTACGTGTTCCTCGAACATGGGGCGCACTATGCGATAGGGGTCCTTGCAATCATCATGCTAGTAAGCACTGTGTATCACATCCCCGAGGTTGTCACTGGACTCATAGGCGTCGCTTTCATAGCGCTGTCACTGATCTCGTCGATCTCCTATCGGAATAAGAATCTTCGCGAATCGGCAGAAGCCGGCTCCCATTAAGAGGAACGGAGGACGCAAATGGCAGTCTCACTTACGAAGGGTGGCAACGTATCACTCTCCCGAACCAATCCGAATCTGACCGCCATCTTGATCGGTGTTGGGTGGGACGTGCGTGCAACAGATGGCGAGGACTTCGACCTGGACGTGAGCTGTTTTTTGGTCATGTCAACGGGCAAAGTGAAGTCCGACGACTACTTTGTTTTCTACAACCAGCTGAAGTCGCCTTGCGGCTCGGTCGAGCACACGGGCGACAACCGCACTGGCGTGGGCGATGGCGACGATGAGGCGCTGAAGGTGGACCTGGCGAAAGTCCCTGCCGATGTGACTCGCCTCGTCGTGTCCGTAACAATCCACGACGCGCAGAACAGAAAGCAGAACTTCGGCCAAGTGAACTCAGCATTTATTCGAATCGTTGACTTGAAGGCCAACATTGAGTTGGTGCGGTTCGATCTCTCGGAAGACTACAGCACCGAGACTGCGATGGTGTTCGGTGAGGTCTACCGAAATGGGAATGAGTGGAAATTCAAGGCGGTTGGCCAAGGATTCGTCGGAGGCCTCGAGCCGATGGCCAAGACCTTTGGCATCAACATCGGGTAGCGCGGGCGGTAAATTCTTTCGGGAGATGATTCATGAGAAAACTGCCTGTTTACCTTGTAATAGACACTTCCGGATCGATGGCCGGGGAACCCATTGAAGCAGTGAAGAACGGAGTCCAAGTCCTAATTTCCGAGCTAAAGAAGGACCCCTACGCTCTTGAGAACGCACACGTGAGCCTTCTCTCCTTTGATAGCGCGGCACATGTGTTAGTGCCATTGACTGAGCTCACCGCCTTCCAGGTCCCAGCCCTGACCGCCAGCGGATCAACCGAACTCGGCGCGGCTCTCGCGCTCTTGGCCAAACAGATCGGCAATGAGGTGAGCAAGACGACCGCATCGCAGAAGGGAGACTGGAAGCCTTTAGTGTTCCTTATGACGGACGGATCACCCACCGACAACTGGCAAAGCGGACTCGCCGAGTTGAAAAATGCCAAAATCGGGATGATTGTCGCCTGCGCCGCCGGGTCCGGAGCAGATAGCACTGTGCTGAAGCAGATCACGGAAGTCGTTGTTAAACTAGATACTACCGATTCCGCCACTATCAGGTCGTTCTTCAAGTGGGTATCTGCCAGCATAGCGATCGGCAGCCAGAAAGTGGACTCTGGGCAAAAGGAAGTGGGCGGACTGAACGACTTGCCGCCGCCCCCACCGGAGATCAACGTCGTCGTTTAATTCCTAAGTCAGATCCCGTCGCGAAATTTCAGAGGAGAGTGTATGGCTGTTAGTTTGAAGAAGGGGCAGGGAGTCAGCCTATCCAAGAATGACTTTGACCTCAGCAACGTCACCATGGGCCTTGGATGGGATGTAGCGGAGGAGAAGCCGGGTTTCTTTGGTACGCTACTTGGGAAAAAACCCGCAGACTACGATCTTGACGCCGTGGCTTTCCTCCTCGGGGCGAATGGAAAGGTAAACGACCTAGGCACTAAGCTCGTAAACGGCGATGTAGTCTTCTTCAATTCTATGAAACACCAGTCTGGTAACGTGTGGTTGACTGGAGACAATCGCAGTGGAGCCGGTGATGGTGACGATGAGCAGATAATCGTCCAGCTTTCCAAGCTCGATCCTCGTTACCAGCGTGTGGTTTTCGTCGTCCAGATTTACAACGGTCGTGAGAACGGACAGAGCTTCGGAAACGTCAAGAATGCCTTCATCCGGGCGGTTGATGGCCGAGGGAAGGAAATGGCTCGGTTCGATTTGTCCGGAGGAGCATCTTTTTCAAACTACAGGTCTCTCCTTTTTGCAGAGTTGACCCGTGAAGGCGATGGATGGAAGTTCAACGCGATTGGGCAGCCATACGAAACGGATTCCTTCGTAGAGATCCTGAAGACTTTCATTTGAGACCCTCATGAGTTCCCGGAGACTTCCGGTCTACCTGCTTCTCGACACCTCTGGGTCAATGAGAGGCGAGCCGATTCAATCCGTCAATGTCGGGCTCCAAGCGATGCTCAATGCGCTTCGGCAGGATCCCTATTCGCTGGAGTCAGTTCACCTCAGTGTCATCACATTCGACGTTGAGGCCAAAACACTGATACCTCTTACCCCGATCGAGAGCGTTCAATTGCCTGAGATAACTGTGCCCGGGTCGGGAGCAACCTTCCTTGGGGCCGCCCTTGAACTTGTCACGACGGCTGTCCGCTCCGACGTACTCCGATCGAGCTCAGAAAGAAAAGGGGATTGGCGACCCATGCTCTTCCTGATGACGGATGGAAACCCATCCGACCTACAGGCATATCGGGACATGATCCCGGCGGTTAGAGCTCTGAACTTTGCCAGCGTTGTTGCGTGTGCCGCCGGCCCCAAGGCGAAGGTAGAACTACTAAGAGAACTGACCGACCAAGTTTACAGTTTGGACACGACGGACAGCGCAACGTTCTCACAGTTCTTCAAGTGGGTGTCCGCGTCGGTTGCGGCGGGCAGCAGCAGCGCGGGCTTGAATGCGTCGAATGCCCTTCCAGAACCACCTGCCGGAGTCAACGTCGTGCTCTGAGCCCAGTCCAGCGGAGTTAAAGATGAGGCGTCTCCCGATTTATTTTGTACTGGATGTCTCCGAATCTATGATCGGAGAAAACCTCCGTAACCTCCAGAACGGGCTTGCGAAGATCGTACGAGATCTTCGAACCGATGCGAACGCACTAGAGTCCGTCCATATTTCGGTGGTGGCGTTCGCCGGAAGTGTAAGAACACTGGCACCGCTCGTAGAACTCGAGTCTTTCTATCCTCCTCGACTCCCAGTTGGCAGTGGGACATCGCTCGGCGCCGCGCTTACTCATTTGATGGCCGAGATCGACAACCAAGTGACGAAGACGACGTCAGACCGGAAGGGGGATTGGAAGCCCATCGTTTACCTCATGACAGATGGGAAGCCAACCGACGATGCCGGGCCTGCGACGAGGCGGTGGCGTGAGCACTTCAGTAAGCGAGCGTCTTTGGTCGCGATCGCTATTGGACAGTTTGCCGACGTGACAGCGTTGCAGGAGCTTACCGACACAGTACTTGTCTTCTCGCAGAACCAAGATGCCGATTTCAGTAAGTTCGCCCGCTGGGTGACCGCATCTATTTCTATTCAGAGTCAAGCGATAAACGTCGGAGCGTCGCCGACCCGGGACGGGATCAGTCTGGCCAAGTTTGACGATCCCTCCCTAGTGCTAGTGAACGGGCGGTCACAGCGAGTCCTTGCGGACGAGGACTCCGTGATCCTGGTTGGCCGCTGCCAGCGGAAGGAGACCCCATACCTCATGCGATTCGACCGCTTCGCCGTCTCGCTGCCCGGAATCGATGTCCCTGCGAAGGAGGCACTCTCAACAGAGGATGGCGTCTACATGGTTTCGGGTTGCTACCCGGTGGATGAGGACTACTTCGAGTGGAGTCTGACAGCCCAGCCAGTAGTGCGGGTAAACGTTGGAGCCCTACGCGGCGGTGCTGGCTGCCCGCATTGCGCGAATCCATTCGCGTTCGCGGTTTGTAAATGTGGTCGCCTGACATGCGTCAAGGGAAGCGGCGGCGCAAAGTGCCCCTGGTGTGGAGAGATCGGAACCTATGCGGCCGCGTCGGAGGACGATCCGGGGATGACGATCGCCCGCGGGAGAGGCTAACTTAGGGGATTGAGTATGACCACGAACACGCTCCCAGCGACGTCAGTACGAAAGCTGATTGACTTTGCAATTGAAGAAGTTCAGCGGACGATTGGAGAGGTCCACATGGCATCACCCGGCGAACTTCGCCGCCTTAGCCACGATGGGGACCTAGAAGCGCGTACTAGGGAGTACCTGAGTCTAGTCCAGCAGGCGCTGCTGAACTGGTCAACAGAAGGCACTACTCCCGAGCCGCTCGGACCGAACTCCGGGGCGGCACTCAGTCCGGGGACAGGCGAGGATGCCTCTCCATCGGCCGAATTAGCACCAGAGATCGCGTCGTCGAACAGGCCGACAGATAAGCTCGACACTTCCATGTCGGGACCTAACTCCCTGGTTCCAAATTCGGTGCCGGACGCAATCGCCGTAGGTGAACTCTCCGCGCCCCTTCTCGCCTCGCCGCCGCCAATTGCGGACCGACAGCACTGGGGCTTTCCGCCCTTTAGTGCGACTAGGCGCCCGCCCGCCCGCCCTGTGGTTCACCGCGATGTGGAGTGCCGCCTACCTAACGCCAACGTTGGTCGGCCATACGAAGCCCGCATCCCGATCGAGGGCTCTCCCAATGTCGGCGAACCTCGCATCACTAGTGTGGACCTGCCGCCCGATCTTGGTCTAACGCTGTCCCCCGACAACACTAGAGTTACAGGAATTCCGACCAAGGATGGCGAATTTCATTTCGGCGTACGCTTTCATTGGGAGGCTGAGTCTCCGTCGGAGCGCCCGGCTATCGAGCGTCAATTGTCTCTCGTAATCAACCCCGATCCGCGCAGCCTGTGGAAGAGTTTTCCGTCGGATCAAGGAGGCGCGTACCCTAAGACGGACGAAGAGGCGCACCATGTTGAGGGATTCGGCAGGAGGCTCATCGGCGCGAGCAAGCGAGGACGCTCTCATGCTCATGTTGGGAGCTTTCGTGATGACGACTTCGTCGTGAGGGCCGACGATCGAACCGGATGGCATATCGTGGCAGTCGCCGACGGGGCTGGAAGTGCTAAATGTTCACGAAAAGGCTCCTCGTTGGCGGTCGGTGCTTCGGTGGACTTTGTGTCGCTCGAACTTGCTGGCGGTGCTGCAGAGTCGATTGAGCTGGCCGTCTCCGATTGGCTCTTGGACGGGCTTGCGGTTCCTTCAGCCGATACCAAGCGAATCAGTGACCTTCTCTACCGGCTCCTGGGGGGAGCGGCCCACGAGGCGGTCAAGGCAATTCAGCGTGAATGCGAGGCAGCCAAGCGACCGTACAGGGACTACTCAACGACACTCATTCTGGCCATTCATAAGAGGATCTCCGGCCGGGAATTCATCGCCGCGTACTGGGTTGGTGATGGCGGCGTGGGTGTATTCAGCAAGGAAAACGAGACCGTCAAGGTTCTCGGCGACGGCGACTGCGGCGAGTTTGCCGGGCAGACCCGATTTCTAGACGCCTCCATGATTCAGGGGAAGGAGATCGTCGATCGGCTGCGGTTTACCGCAGTCGAGACGTTCACGACCCTCATCTTGATGACCGACGGCGTCACGGACCCTAAGTTCGAGACCGACAAGAACCTGAGGGACCCGGTCTATTGGGAGAAGCTGTGGGACGAACTATCGTTGTCCTTCTTGGGTACGGACGTGAGCAATCCTGAGGCCGCCCTCCTTTCTTGGTTGAATTTTGATTCGCCGGGCAACCATGACGATCGCACAATCGTAGTTGTGAGCTAGCTAGTTCGATGGCCATCATCAAATTGACAACACTTGACGGCGTTCCGGTGGAGTTTGTCGATCAGATCATCGGCTCCGGAGCGATGAAAGACGTCTACTTTAGCCCGGACCGGTCCTATGTTGTGGCCTTCTTTCGCCAGAAGCAGGACTACCAAGCGAGAGATCGGATTATCCAGATTGCCGGGCGTTTTAGAGAAAACCTGTTCACGCAAGCTGGAGGGGACTACTGGCGCAACCTGTTCTGCTGGCCGACCGGCGTCGTCGAGTACAACGGCAAGGTCGGCGTCGTCGCGCCGGCCTACCAGCCACACTTCTTTTTCAAGTATGGGTCACCCAACAATGACTCGATGCTCGGAATCAAGGGGAAGGAGAAGGAGGGCAAATGGTTCGCATCTGCGAAGAATCGTAGTCGTTACCTCGACCCGCGAGAGCTCGGTGACTGGCTAAGCCACTTACGAGTGTGCCTCTTAGTCAGTCGCGCTGTCCGTCGCATGCACGCGGCGGGCCTTGCGCACTCCGACCTGTCCTACAAGAATGTCCTAGTTGACCCGTCGTCTGGTCAAGCATGCATCATAGACGTCGATGGCTTAGTCGTCCCAGGAAGATTTCCTCCAGATGTCGTAGGTACACCAGACTTCATCGCGCCCGAGGTCGTCGGCACTTGCCACCTGAGTAGGGACGATGCCGCTCGCAAGCTGCCCAACATCAGCACAGACCGCCACGCCCTCGCAGTCCTAATTTACATGTACCTCTTGTACAGGCACCCACTGAGGGGAGACAAGGTCCATGACCTCGAACCGAACAAGGACGAAACGTTGTCGATGGGCGAGAGGGCACTGTTCATTGAGCATCCCATTGACGCCTCAAACCGGGTCAAAGTCGCCAACTGCCAGAAGAGTGAGTTGCCGTGGAAGGACACTTCTAAGCTTCCCTACTCGATCACCGGACCGTTTCTGTCGCCCTTGATCGACCGAGCCTTCATCGAAGGGTTGAAAGACCCCGCCCGTCGACCCACCGCAGATGAATGGGAGCACGCGCTGGTCAAGACGGTCGACTTGATTCAGCCCTGTTTGAATCCTGCTTGCGCGCAGAAATGGTACGTCTTTGCCAATACGAAGAAACCAGTCTGCCCCTTCTGTAGCGCTCCCTATTCAGGACGATTGCCGGTTTTGAACCTCTATTCCGCGAGAAGGGCCGGCGAGTTCAAACCGGACAATCACCGATTGATGGTCTACACCAATCAGTCTCTCTTCCTCTGGCACGCCAATCGCAACATCTCGCCAAACGAAAGGTTGCCCGACGAGCACAAGAAGCGAGTCGGATATTTCGTCCTGCACCAGGGGCGCTGGTACCTTGTCAACGAACGCCTACCTGATCTAACTGACGTCGAAACGAAGGAAGTTTTTACGTTGGGAACGAAAATGGAACTTGTCGACGGAAGGCAGATCCTACTCTCCAAGGCCGATGGCGGTCGGCTCGTTATCGTTCAAATGATTGAGGCATGAAGCCAACACTAAAAACTGTCCTGACTGACCCGGGCCACTTGGTGGCCTTCGGATTCGGTGCGGGCCTGAGTCCGTTTGCCCCTGGCACGATGGGATCCATCGTCGCCATCCCGTTCTATTGCCTACTCCACATTGTTGCTCCGGGATGGTGGTCGTTGGTTGTCACCTCCATAGGTTTCATCGTAGGGGTGCCAATCTCTGATCGAACGGGCCGTTGGGTTGGCGATGCTGACTACGGCGGAATTGTCTGGGACGAGATCTGCGCGATGTGGCTAGTGCTGTACTTCGTCCCCTTCACCGTAAAGGGCATCCTCGCGGCGTTGGTGGTTTTTCGGGTGTTTGACATTCTGAAACCCTGGCCGATATCCGTGGTGGACGCCAAAATCAAGAACGGTCTTGGCGTCATGCTTGATGACTTGTTGGCAGGGTTGCTATCGGTCGGCGTGCTTAGGGCCGTAATGTCTTACTATCCGTCGTTGCTTGCCTGACGTCCTTCGGGTCTCCTAACTCGGAGGAAGGTAGAATTTCGTGGATGACGATTGGTTCCTCTCGGCGGCGGTGACGGTGGCGCGACGAGACTAGTTTCAAAACGACGTAGAATCGAGTTCGCCTGAAGTTGCCGGCGGCGGTCATCAAGCCGTCACAACACTCGATGCAGGACCTTCGTATCAGAGAGTATGAAAATCGGTGTCCTGGTTGTGGTACCAGTGGTTGCAGCAATCTCGCGGAGGCTGTCCAAAGAGCGATTGCTGTTTCGGCGACGGTGTTAAGAATGGAAAGTGAAGGGAGAAGAGCATGGGAATGGAGCAAGGACCGAAACCTCCAACGGTTTGCCCGGTGTGCAAAGGGAGCGGCAAGAGAGATGGTCGGTCGTGTCAGGAGTGCAATGGCACTGGACGTCGAAGGTAGGCACGGCAAATAGGCGGTCGGCTGGGACTAGCTCTTGCATTCCAAAGACGGTGTTCGCGGGTTGGGTGAGTGTGGCGTTGGAGCGACTCCGTTGATTCGGCCGTGTGGTCTGTGGTGATTGTAAGTAACAAAGTCAGGGGATCGAGGGATCCTCGTCGCTGCGCTGACGAGGAATAGGGAACCGTAGGTCCATTCCCGAAGGATAGTTCGAATGGATCGCTCGGCCTGAGGATGTTCTCGTGACCGCGTAAGTGAGTCCGTCTCATGCGACCCGTTCGGTAGATGCGCGAATGGCCGCTCGACTCGTTCGCCTCGCAGACGCTGCATGCTCTTGCCGCGCGCTCCTCGGTTGGGTCGGCCATTGGCGTGCACTTTGCGTCGCCCGTTCATGTCGCCTTTCCACTTGCGTCGTCCACGATTGGGTTCGGAAATGTATGGACGAATCCCGGCGGCCTCGACCTTGAGCAGCACGGCCGTTGAGTGGCAACCTTGTCCGCAACCAATTCGTGCAAGCCACCCTGACATGCATTCGTGGAGCGGTCCGATCGCGGACGTCGCGAAGCGAGATGACAATGGCGGCTCTGACCCGATGACGAAGATGGTCTAGATTGGCCGCCATGTCCTCCGAGAAATTCCCCATCGATCTGTCTGCCCTCAAACCGCTGAAGCTGGACCCGCGCGTGCCCGCGTTGACCGCCGAACAGCGCGCGATCCTGGTCGACAACGTTCAGCTGTGTCGCGACGCGATCGTGTTCTTCACCGCGCTTGCCGGAGCCAAGGGTCTGTCGGGCCACACCGGCGGCGCCTTCG
>JBDTQB010000093.1:0-14517 GCA_039932395.1 Vicinamibacteria bacterium
TCGGCCTACGCGCTCTACTTCCCCGGCAAGCTGAGCACGAGAGCCTCGCTCGATCGCGCCCTGCCCGATGCCGCGCGCATGCTCGCCGCCACGATCCTGCAGCTGATCGTGGCCGGGCTGGTTGAAGGTTCCTTCTCGCAGTTCTCGCGGAAGACCTTTCCCCTGGAGCTCAAGACCGCGGTGGCCGCCATCCTGTTCGCGGCGTTGCTTGTCTACCTGTTTGCCCCGAGAAAGAAGGGGAAGGCGTGAAACATCGGATCGTCACAGCAGATGGCGCCACCATCGAGTTCGTTCCCGCGGGCCCCGCGCGACGCTTCCTGGCCGGTCTTCTGGACGCTTCGATCGTCATGGCGGCCGTCGGTTCCGCTCAACAGATCCTCGGCGGCTTCCTGCCCAAAGGTGTTTCCTATGCGATCTCCGCCTTCATCGCGGTCTTCGCATCGATCGCCTACGGCGTGGTGGGCGATCTGCGATTCGATGGACGGACCCTGGGCAAGCGATGGCAATCCCTTCGGGTGGTTGACGATCGAGGGCGCGTTCTTTCACTCGCGCAATCGCTGGTGCGAAACGTCGCTCGCACCGTCGACTTCCTGCCGGCGTTCTATGGAGCAGGAGCGCTCTCCATGTTTGTCGACGACACGCGCCGCCGGCTCGGCGATCGTCTCGCGGGGACGCTGGTCATTGACGAGCGATCATCCGAGATGCGCGCGACGGCTCCTTCCAAGAATCTGATCGAAACCACTCTGCGCCGCGCCGACATCCGTCGCAAAGGCAAGGCGCTGAGCAGCGAAGAGCGTGACCTGCTCGGATCGCTGTTCGAACGGGCGGACTCGCTCGCTCCACAAGCCCGCTTCGATCTTTTCGAAGAGACGGCGGCGCATTTTGGCCGGAAGCTTCAGTTGCCGTCGGTTGACGCCCTCTCCGGCGAGAACTTTCTGCGCGTGATCGCCTCGGCTCTCTCGGAAGACGAGTCCCGCGGGTCACGATTGAAGCAGGTTCCCTGATTGGGTACAGTGCGTTCACTATCTTGGTCGTGTCAGGGGCGATAGCCCCTTCATTCCTGGGCTGACGTTTTGAGGAGACCTGACTGCAAATGAGCTGCACGAACCATCCTGCCGTCGTCGACAACATTCAGATGTGCGAACGGTGCTCCAAACCGTTCTGCCGGAACTGTCTGATCGTCTTCCAGGGAAAGAAGCTGTGCGGCGACTGTAAAAATCAGCGCATCCGCGCGGTTCAGTCGGGCGCCCCCGAAGGAACGCTCCAACTCGCGACCATCGGCCGTCGTTGGGGCGCCCTGTGGATCGATACCTTCGTGATCATGATCCCGCTCTTCTTTGTACTGGTCGTGTTCATTTTCGCGGCCGGGCGCGCGGGAATCAATCCGGGTGCGACGGGAAACCTGATGAATATCGGTTTCTACGTGGTGTTCATTGCGTATGAGGCGCTCATGGTGTCCTCGTCCGGACAGACTCTCGGGAAGAAGTGGCTTGGCATAAAGGTGGTGAATCCGGACGGATCGGATGTCAGCGCCTCGCAGGCGTGGGGACGAGCCGCGGGCAAAGTGCTGATCAACCTGTGCTTTGGGATCGGCTACCTCCTCGCGATCGGCGACAAGGAGAAAAAGACCCTGCACGATCGTCTCGCCAAGACCCGAGTGATCAGGCTCTAAGCCTTGGGAGCTATCAATCTGTCTGGCCCCGGCCCGGCCACCGGCCGGGTGGCTTGTCCGAGATGTCTGGCCCCATGGTCGAGCTCGCGTGTGGCGGGACGCCAGGTCTGTCCCACGTGCCACAAAGACTTCGAGGCGGTCTGGTTCAACCCGGTCGTACGTCAATCCATCGCGGCTTCGCTGACCGCGCTCGAAGCGGCCGCGCCCTGCGCGTCTCACGCGGGCAACGCGGCCGAGTCCGTGTGCTCAAGGTGCGGACGGCTCATGTGTGGACTCTGCCGCGTGGATGCGGACAATCAGGTGCTTTGCCCTGGGTGCTTCGAGCGACTGGCCTCCGAGGGATCGCTTCCAAGCTCAGTCACCAAAATCACCGATCACCTGATCCGTGGACGCGTGTACGCCGTGGCTTCATTCTTTCTGTGGCCCTTCGCCATCGTGCTGGGCCCGGTGGCCCTCTATATGTGCACGAGGGCGTTGGTGGAACGGATGCGATCGGGTGAGAAGGACGGGCGAATCATCGCCGTCCTCTGCGCGCTCCTGTCGTTGTTGAGCACCGGGCTAGGCCTCTTCCTGGTCTACGCGGTGGTGAGGTAAGCATGGCTCGGCAATTTCTGGGACACCGTCGCGATCTCGGCGGCACGGTCCGAACGTTTCGGGCGGACGGCGCTCTGGAAATGGACGAGATTGAGGGGACTCACGGAACGCGAAGGCGCATTTTCTTTGAGGACATCCTGCTGGTGAGCTATCACCGGGAGCGCTCTCCTTTGTTTCTGGCGGTGACCGGCGGCATTGCTTTGTTCCTCATGGGCATAGGCGTCATAAGCGCATCCGGCAAGAGGGACGATGCGATCGCCGGCTACGTCATGATGATGTTCGGTGCTCCGTTCCTGATCGCGTTCCTCCTCAGGCTATTCCTTCAAGTCGACGTCATCACGGTTTTCGGCACGCACGGCCGGGCCCGCATGAACTTCGAATATCGCAAGGCTCGGGCGCGACAGGTCCACCAGGACATCTGTCGCGAGGTGAGGTCGGCTCAGGCGCGGCTGCGGCCGCGGATTCCCGCGGCAACCGCCGCGCCATCACCGCCTTCGCCTGTCCCGCCCCGCGAAGCGACGCCCGAGTAGCTACTCGTTCCAGTTCGGCGGAAGGATGCCGAGCAGGTTTTGAACGAAGAAGTCGAAACGCAGACGCTCGCCGTAGGGGCCGGTTTCCCCGCCTCGTCCCGCCTGATGCTCGGCGCCTGGAACGACCAGAAGGTCGAAGCGCTTGTTGGCCTTGATGAGCGCGTTCGCCACCTGATACGTCGAAGACGGGTCAACATTGGTGTCCATCTCACCCACCACGAACAGAACCTTGCCCTTCAGGCGATAGGCGTTGTCGACGTTGGACGACGCGGAGTACTGCGGACCGATCGGCCAGCCCATCCACTGCTCGTTCCACCAGATCTTATCCATGCGATTGTCGTGGCAACCCGCGTACGACACGGCGACTTTGTAGAACTCAGGATGGAACAGAAGTGCGGCAAATGAGTTCTGGCCGCCCGCCGAACCGCCGTAAATTCCCACGCGTGTGATGTCGTACCAGGGATATTCCGCGGCCGCTGCCTTGTGCCAGAGGATGCGATCAGGGAATCCCGCATCCTTGATGTTCTGCCAGGCGACATCATGAAACGCCTTCGAACGATTCGACGTGCCCATGCCGTCAATCTGGACCACGATGAATCCCATCTCGGCCTGCGAGCGCATGGCGTTGTAGATGGCGAACGACTTCGGCACGAAGGACCCGTGCGGGCCCGCGTAAATGCTCTCGATCACGGGATACTTCCGCTTCGGATCGAAGTTGGTGGGCTTGAAGATCACGCCCACGATGTCGGTCGTCCCGTCGCGTCCTTTGGCCACGAAGACTTCGGGGGGCGTCCAGCCTGCCCTCAAAAGCGCGGTGGTGTCGCTCTTCTCAACCACGGCAATGAGCGAGCCATCGTCCGCACGACGAAGCTCAGAGGTCGGAGCCTGATCCACGCGCGAATACGTGTCGACGAAGTACTTCATGTCCGATGAGAACGTCGCGGAGTGGTTTGAATCGGCGGACGTCAGTCGCTTCAGGCCTGTGCCATCGAAGTTGATCTTGTAGTAATCGAGCAGGTAGGGGTCGCCCGGATTCATACCGCCCGCGCTGAACCAGATCTGGCGCGTCGCTTCGTCAACTTTGTTGACGCCCCGGACCACCCAGTTCCCCTTGGTGATCTGGTTCTTCACCGCACCACTCCTACCGTCGAACAGATAGAGATGGTTCCAGCCATCGCGCTCCGACATCCAGATCACTTCGGCGCCGTCGTTCACATCGTGGCGGAAGCGCTTGCCCGAGCCGGTGAGGGAACCGTCGGCCAGGTTGTAGTAGAAGAACGTCTTCGGTTCTTCGGAAATGACGGTGCGCGCGGCACCGGTGGCGGCATCCGCCTCGACAATGCGATAGACCTGATGCCCGCGCTGGTTGTACTCGAAGGTGATGGCGCGGCCGTCCTTGCGCCAGGCGATCGGCTGTAAGTCGTACGGATTCGGGAACAGTGCGTTGTCGATCGCGATCTCACTCTTCGCGGCGACGTTGAACAGCACCGGCTGCTCAAGATCGAGGACGTCGCCAGGCTTCGCATAGAAACGCGAGGATGCCTTCGGCTGAAGCTGATCCTCCGGAGAAGACTGGACGTAGTGAACGAGCCGTCGGTACCCGATGCGGACGCGATAGGCGGCGATCTTCGCGGAGTCGGGCGACCAGCGGATCGACGAGCGCTGGTAGCAGTTACCTTCCGAACCGTCGGTGCTGAGGAGTTGCGCTTTGGCAGGCGCGCCCGCGGGACGGATCGCGATGTTGTAGTTCAGAACGATCGCGTCCCACTTTCCGTCAGGCGAAACGACGGGCTTCTCGTCCGCGGCCGGCGGAGAACACGCAAACGGTGTCTGCACGAAGCCGGCCGGAATATTCGCGAGCTTCCGGCACGTGTAGTCGCTTAGATCACAACGCCAACGCGCATTCAGGGTGACCAGCTCTACTCCCTTGCCCTTGTCGGCCAGGTTAAACCCTTGCGTGGGAAGAGTCAGGGCGGTCTGCGGCGCACCCGTGGCTTTCGCGAGCGCTCCCGCCAGCTTCTCGTGATCGAACGCCGGACGCTTCGTGAGCGTAGCCGCGTCCATCACCACCCACTCATAGCCGCCTTTGACGAAACGCCGATACCAGAACTCACTGCTGTCGCCGAAGAACGAGGCGTTTTCAGGAAGGCCGGTCGCGAGGTTGTCGTACCTCGTCTTGAGCGCGTTGGCGCGCTCGTAGTCAGCGCGAGTTCCATCGGCGAAAGCCGAACTCGTTGCAAGAACCGCCAGCAGCACGAGCAGACGTCGACACTTCAACATGGATGACACCTTCGATCAAATCACCCGGTCGATCCACGTCAAAGGACGGGCGACCGCGGCTGTCTCCGCGCAAGAATACGGGACAGCCGGGCCGCTGAAGCGGCTAGAACAGAAAGCGCGCCTGCACCTGGAACATGCGGGGCGGATCGACGTTCGCGAACGCGGGAATGGCGGTCGCAGTGGCCCCCGCGGCCGCCAGCTGACCGAACGTGCTCCCCGCCGTGGCAGCGTTGCCGAAGACCGTCTGCGCGCGGCCGAGGTAGTTCCCATGGTTCAGAAGGTTGAAGCCCTCGATCCGCAGCAGGACCGCGGTTCCTTTGGATGCCTTGATACGGCCTTCGATGAACGCCGAGATGTCCTGCGTGCCGGTTCCAAGAAACGATGACTTGCTGATCACTGAACCGTTGACCACGGGGCGGTCATTGTTGGCACCGTCTCCATTGTTGTCGACACCGGTGGTGGCGTTGAAGGGACGCCCGGAAGCCAGGTAAGCGTGAGTCCCCACGGTGACGTCGTGAGGGAAGCGGTAGCTGAGCGTGATCACGCCACGATGGCGCTGATCCACTGCGCTGGGGCCGCGCTCCTCTTCGCCCAGGCGCGCGATGTTGGCCTCGTTAGGGCCGATGCCGTTGCCGTCCGGCTCGGTGGTGTTCGTCGCCTTCGACAAGGTGTAGCTGACATTGAAATCCACGTGCGCGTTGCGGTAGCGAGCCTGGGTCTGGAGGCCGTTGTAGTCGGCGTCTCCAAGGTTCGTGAGGACATTCACCTGACGGACGCCTCCGTTGACGGGAAGGATCGGGCGGGTGGCGTTCGCGGCCGCGACCGTCCGCGTCTGGCCCGCGGCCGTGCGATCGAAGGGCGCCGGCGCGTTGAGGTCCACGGTGCGGTCGATGTTGCTCAGATGCTGGTGGACGAAGTCGGCGCCGATGAAGAAGCCCTTGGCAAACTCACGCTCCGCGCCGATCGAGTACACCTGACTTCGTGGATTCACCAGCTTGTCCGGGTAGTTGGGAAGCTGATTGAAATTGAGCCCGTACCGTGCGAACTGCGATTGGTAGAAGGCGCGCTGCCCGGCCTGAATGGTGATATCGCGCGCGGGCAATTGGGAGGCCGGCAGCGTACGCGGGTCAAATGAGAGAGGCAGGCAAGACCCGGTCAGGCAGGACGGGAAGCCAAGTTGTCCCGCGACCGCGGTGTAGGTCGTGAGGCCGTCCAGCCCACCGACGAGGTAACCGGCCACGGCGTTCGAGCGGATCTGCGTGTAGTACATGCCGTAGCCGCCGCGGATCGACAAGCGCGCGTCACCTCCCGGATGCCAGCCGAAGCCGAGGCGCGGAGCGATATTGCCCTTCGCGTCGGTGAGGGTCTGGCGGTCGTAGCGCACACCCGCGTCGATCGTGAGGTCCGGATGGAGGCGGATGCTGTCTTGGACAAATCCGGTATACAACGACTGCTTCAGGTTGTAACTATTGATGCCGAAGTCGATGGGCTGCGTGTAGCTCTGGACGTCGTTGAGCGTCAGTTGATCAAACGGAGCGGTGGTCGCGGTCTTGAAGCTGAAGGTGCCCAAGATCGCGGTTCCAGGCTCGGAGCCGGTGCCCCCCGAGGTATGACGCGTCAGGCTCCCGCCGACGCGGAGGGAATGCTTGCCGCGGGACCAGGTCACCGTATCGGAGAGCTGAAGTTGATGGCTGAAGATATTCGAAGCGCGCGACTGACCGATGGTGAACGGCACGGCGCCGGTCCGGCTGTAAGTCGTGGAGAGGGTCTGCGCCTCCCACTGCGTCACGGGATCGCCATACAGATACGACACCCTCGCCTCATTGAGGAGATTGGGGCTCAACACCGTGGTGTGATTCACCTGGGTGGTCCATGACCGACGCGAGTACCTTCGGGCGACGCTTGGCGCGTTGGTTCCGCCCACCGCGTCCTGCGGGTTGTCATCGTAAAAGCGATCGACGTTCACCCGGAACATGAGGTTCTGGCTGGTGGTGAGCTTGTGATCGATCCGCGCGTTGACCAGGGTCTGGCGATAGTGGCCCGTGTAGTCGAGATGCCCGTCCGAGGGAAGAACAAAGGCGGGGAGGGTGCTCGACAGAAACGCGGTGCGATCCTGAAGCGTGTAGTCGGCGGACAAGAAGAAGAACGTCTTGTCTTTCACGATCGGCCCGCCAATGGTGCCGGACACCTGGGTGAGTTTGTCCGGGATATCCACCGGGCTGATGGCCTTGAGGGTATCCGGCGTCACGCAACTGGCGACCGAAGGCGCGCAGAATCCTTTGGTCGAGAATGACTTTGCCTGGAAACTGCCGCCCGGTCGCGCCATCACGATGGCCTCGCCATGCAGGGCGTTGGCCCCGGACTTCGTCACGATGTTCAAAGCGGGACCGGACGTCCATCCATACTCGGACGAGAAGGCGTTCGAGAGAACGGTGATCTCGCGGACGGCGCCCAGCGGCACCGTGGTGATCGCGGTCTGCCGCCCCCACCCTTCGTCGTTGCTTGCGCCATCAAGAACGAAGGTGGTCGCGCGCCGCGAGCCGACGCCGGTGATGAAGTAGGTGGCGTTGACGAAGAGATCCCCGGTTCCCTTGCCTTGCCGAAAAGCCGAGTTAAGCAAGGGAAGGGTTGTTACTTTGCGGCCCAGAATCGGTGTTTCGTCGATGCGCTGGCTGTCGAATGAGCGCCCGATCTGAGCGTCGGCGCGCACGCCGTCCGTGGTTCCGTAAACCGTCACCTCGCTTTTGCCGCCGGTCGCGAGGAGCTTGACCTTGACCGTCGCGGTCTCACCCGACCGCAGAGACACGCCCGTGGCCACGCCGTCGGAGAATCCCTGCTTCCTGACCGTCACGGCATAGACGCCGTTGAGCGATAGGCCGGGCAAGGCCGCATCGCCCGATCCGTCGGAGACAACCTCGCGGCTCGCACCCGTCGCGGTGTTCATGACGATAACGGTGGCCCCCGGAGCAGCGGCGCCGCTTTGATCGATGACGGTCACGACCAGGCTTGATGTATTTGGCGACTGAGCGGAGGCTTCTCCGACAGGCAGGGCAAGAAGCGTCAGGGCGAAGAGCGGACGAAAGATCAGAGTTCGGAGGTTCATGAGATTCCTGGGATGTGCGCTACTTGGAGGAGACGACGTAATCCTTGAAATGGCTGGTGCTGTCCGTCTTGGTCCACAGACCGACGCGTCCCTTCACGGGAGGACGGAGGACCGGATTGCTCGCGGGAAAGAGGTCTGGATGAGGAGCCGCGCCATTGCGACCCGGGCTGGGCTCCGAGCCAAGGGTGTACTCAAGCGCCAGTTCACCGTCGAGATAGGCCTTGAAATCGGACCCGGCCACCGTCATCTTCAGTTCGTGCCACGCCGCGCGATCGAGCATGAACTTCTTGGTTCGATCCGAGAACCTCACCGGCCGACGCAGTCCGTTGTGAAATTCCCACAACGCCACGTTGTTCTCCGTATCGTTGTAGCGGACCGAGAGCCAGTCGCCGTTTTCCTTGACGTTGAAGAGGATGCCGGAGCAGCGGTCCAGCTCGCCCCCGATCGTTTTGAACTTCACGCTGATGGTTCCATCCGTGAAATTGTCGACGCTCTTCAGCACCGCAACCGGGAAATACGCGAACTGCTTGGCGTTGTCCATGAGCTCCTCATTCGACGTCCCATAAAGCCTCCGGGCGGTCGAAGCGAGCAGTTTCGTCGGCGCGTCCTGGCTTGCTTTCCAAGGCGAGCCATCAACGCGAACCACCTTGTCCTGGCCGTCCTGCGCGATCACCCAGGTTCCGACCATCGGTTCAAAGATGACGGGCGGCTGGCCGACCTTCTCCTTCTTGAGATCGACCTTGACGTCGGCGGCCTGAGCCACCAAGGCGCCCGCGAGGGTCAGAACGAGAAATGGGAGGCGAAGTTTCATGATGGTCTCCTGAACACAAGGAAGGCCGCGCAGGCGACGAGCGCGGGCCAGCCGATATAGAAAAAAGCCGCAGCACCGTTTGGTGATGACACAAGAGGATGGCCTCTGAACACCGGCCCCGTCTCTCCCTCTGGCGTCACTCCCGCAAGGCCGAAGATTGTCTCTAGAACACCTTCGGCCGTGGTTTCCCGGTTTTTGACCTCCGCCCCGCCTAGATCGTACCAGAGCTCCCCGTAGTGATCCGTGGTCTGCTCGAACAGACCGGTGGACGTGGTGGACACGTATTCGGTGCGCAGATTCGGCAGAATTCGGCGGAGTTTGGAAAGGCTGTTTCGTTCCAGGTCGGATCGTCGCGGATCCTCCGGCGCCAGGTGAATCTGGATCCTCAAAGGCGTGTCGATGCGACGCAACGCCTGTTCTTCAGCCTCCGAGAAGGAGTTGTATCGATTCTCGGACAGGTCCCAGTTCGATCGAACGAACACTGCGGCGCACACGATCGCTGCGGTCACGCAGCTGACTCCCACGGACCGGGCCACTCGTTGCCCAACCGACCGGCCAATCTCCATCCAGACCGATGCCCAACCAAATCCCGCGCCGACGAAGCACGCGGAGATGATGACCACGTCTCCTCGCACCAGGCCGTGCTGGAAGGCCGCGACCATCACCGGGGGCGTGTAGCCCGCGAGTCGCTCCCACACTCCCCCGTGAATCGCGGCCACGAAGCTCACCACCCAAGTGCCCACCGTGAACGCAAGGGTCAGAATGGCCGCGGTCGCGGGATGTTCCGCTATGGAAGCAGCGGCCGCCGCGAGCGCGATGGTCAGGCCCGCATTCAGAAAATGCCCAAGCGCGACTGCTGCAAGTTCCGGCCCGTGAACATGACCGCCGTAGCTCATCCACAAGCCAACTGCGGCGAGCGCCGCGGAGGACGCGAGCAGCCACCCCCCGAACAGAACTGCGGCCTTGGCGGCCAGCCGCACGCGCGAAGACATCGGCTGCTGCATCTCCAGTTTCAAGGCTCCGGTTTGTCCATCGGCCGCGACCAGACGGATCGCCACGAACGGCAGAAGAAACGCGGCCACGATCTCGAATGCGCTGAACGTCGGAGCCCAGATTCCGATGAGCGGCGAGAACGCTTCTCCGACCCCCGCCGACGCGCCGTTCTGTCCGCTCAGGTCGGCGTACGTGTTGACCGCGCCGATGAACGAGACCCCCACCAGCGGACCGGTCAGAAGGAGCATCACCCAGAAGGCGCGCGAGGCCATCAGTTCGCGCCACTCCTTGTCGAGGAGCCAGATCCAGGGTGAGCGGGTTCTAGGTGAGCGCAAGGAAAACCTCTTCAAGCCCGGACATCGGCGAGGACCCGCGCTTGCTCGCCAGAGCTGTGAGCTCATCCAACGTCCCTTCGCCCCGCACCCGGCCTTCGCTCAGGAGGACGAAACGGTCGCACAAACGGGCGGCATCGCCGATCTGGTGAATGGAAAGGACGAGGGTCCGCCCGGCGCGCGCGTGCGCGGTCAGAGTCGCGGCTACCTCGCGCGACTGCCGGAGATCAAGACCATCGAAGGGCTCGTCCACCAGGAGAACAGGCTGCGGCATCAGGAGGGCCAGGGCGAGATGGACTCGCTTTCTCTGGCCTTTGGATAAGGCGCCGAGCCGAACGGACAAAAGGGTGGCAAGGCCGAGGTCTCTCACGATGTCTTCCCGGGTCGAGGCGCGGCCACGGAAAAATCCAATCGCAAAATCAAGCGCCCATCCAACGGGCTGGTCGGGCCAGGGCGTCATCGCGTCGGGGAGATAGAAGAGGAGTCGGCGACGCTCACGAGGATCGAGGGTGCGCCCCCCATCCGTCACCGCGCCCGAGCGCGCCGGAAGAATCCCGGCCAGACACTCAAACAGAGTGGTCTTTCCCGCGCCATTCGGGCCGATGAGCCCGAGAATTTCCCCCGCGCGGACGCTGAACTCGACATCCTCAAGCGCCGGCCTCAGTCCGTACGATTTCGACACACCGGTGATCCGGAGAATGTCGAACCCTGAATCGCCACCCATCTAGTCTCCTAGTGTTACGGGGCACTACCGAGGGTACTGAATTGTCCCGACGAGGTCGTTGATGTCGGCGAGCTTGTGGCGCGTCAGGTACTCGATGAGGCCGGCTTCGATGTCGGAGTAAATGTTCGGTCTCGAGAAGTTGAGTGTGCCGACCTGAACCGCGCGAGCCCCTGCGATGAAAAACTCCAGAGCGTCGCTTGCCGAGGCGATCCCGCCGATCCCGATGATGGGGATCTTGACCGCGCGCGCCGCTTGCCAGGTCATGCGCACGGCCAGAGGACGGATCGCGGGACCGGAGAGTCCGCCCGTTCCAAAGGCCAGTCGCGGCTTGCGCGACTCGACGTCAATCGCAAGACCGAGGAAGGTGTTCACGCAGGAGATCGCATCGGCGCCGGCATCCTCACAAGCGCGGGCGAAAACCGTGATGTCCGTGACGTTGGGAGACAGCTTTGGAATCACGGGAAGGCGAGTGGCGCGCCGCACCGCCGAGACGACGTCGTGGGTCATCACCGGATCCGTGCCGAAAGCGATGCCGCCGGTCTTGACGTTGGGGCAGGAGATGTTGACCTCGAGCCCATGCACACCGTCGGCCTCGCTCGCGATACGCGACACTTCCGCGTACTCATCGACGGTTTCGCCGCAGACATTCACGATGACCTTGGTGTCGTGAGCGCGGAGCTGCGGCAGAACCTTGTCCACGAACGCGCGAATCCCGACACCCTGCAGGCCGATGGCGTTCAGCAAGCCCGCCGGCGTCTCCACGATGCGCGGAACCTCGGCCCCATCGCGCGCCGACATGTAGAGGCCCTTCGTGACGATGGCGCCGATCGTCGACAGGTCGACGACGTTCGCGATCTCGACGCCGTAGCCGCACGTGCCTGACGCAGCCATCAGCGGATTGCGGAGTTCGAGCGAGCCGATCTGAACTTTGAGAGCGGGCATCAGCCTAGTGACGTCCCCAGATCACGCGGGTTGAATCGAAAACAGGGCCTTCGGTGCACGCCGGCCGGTTCTTCGGTTTGGATTCACCCGGTTCTTGAATCTTGACCACGCAGCCGAGGCAGGTGCCCAGTCCGCATCCCATCCAAGGGTCAAGGCTCACCTCGCACGGAATCTTCCGCTCAAGGGCGATGCGCGCGACGGCGTGCATCATGGGCTCGGGTCCGCACGCGTAGAGACGGGCTTTGCCCTGCTCCGCGTCAAGGGCGGCGGTGAGGGGCGCGGTGACCCGGCCCTTCTCCCCTCTCGTTCCGTCATCAGTCGACAAAGTGACCGCCATGCCGCGCTTCTCCAGTTCTTCCACCAAAGGAAGTTCCGCAGCACTTCGGCCGCCGTAGAAGAGGCGAGAGTTGACTCGATCGCGATTCAGGCTGCGAGAGAACAGGGCGAAAGGAGCGACACCGTAGCCGCCGCCCACGAGAAAGGCCCGCTCATCCGCGGCGGGCGGCGTGAATCCGTGACCCAGCGGCCCGAGAACGCGAGCACTTTCGCCCTCGCGCAAGTCGGCCACGGCGCGCGATCCCGGACCGATGGCCTTGAGGAAGATGCTGAACCGGCCCGCCGCGGGGTCGGTGTCCATGATGGAAAAAGGACGGCGGAGGGTGAGGTCGGCATGAACCGCAGGCTGGATCATGGCGAACTGACCCGCCTGAGCCTTCGACACCTCTGGGCTCTCGAAGGTCAGGAGGCTGTAGGAGCCGCCGAGCGACTCACGCTTCACCATCCGGCAGACGCGATCGGCCGCAGGGGGCATCGTTCGAGAGCTCATTCGGTCCCGCCGGCCTCTTTCGCGCCCATCTCGACCAGCATTTCCAGCTCACGCACGCGCTTGACCAGTTCGGGCAGATCCTTGATCGCAGCACTCACCCGAAGCCAGTCCCGCGCCGGAAACGCGGGACTCCCCGCGAGACGCGCTTTGTCGGGGATTTCGCCGTGCAAACCCGACTGACCCGCTGCGACCACGTCATGGCCGATGGTGACGTGATCCGCAACACCCACCTGGCCCGCGAGGGTCACGCGGTCACCGATCTTCGTGCTTCCGGCGACGCCGACCTGAGAGCAAATCACCCCGTCTTCGCCGATGGTCACGCTGTGGCCGATCTGAACGAGGTTGTCGATCTTGGTGCCGCGCTTGATGAGGGTCACGCCCATGGACGCACGGTCGATGGCGGTGAGCGCGCCGATCTCTACATCGTCCTCGATTTCGACGATACCGATCTGCGGAATCTTGACGTATCGGCCGGAGGCGTCTTTGGCGAAGCCGAAGCCGTCCGCGCCGATCACCGCATTGTTGTGAATGAGAACCCGTCTGCCGACGCGACAGCCTTCGCGGATCGAAACTCCTCCGTGGAGGGTTGAGCCTTCACCGATCACCACGTCTCTATAGATGACGACGTTTGGGTGCAGTGTGACGCCGGCGCCGATCACCGCCCCTTCAGCGATGGACACATGCGCGCCGACGTGGGCCGACGCATCGACCTTGGCCCCAGGGTCGACGGCCGCGGTGGGATGGATGCCTGCGGGCTCAATGGTCAGGGGATGAAGAATCGAAGCTGCGGTCGCATAGGCGACGTAGGCATTCTTCACCACAAGAATCGCCGGAAAGGAGGGCGTGCCTATGCCCTCGGCCACCAAAGAAGGATCGTTGACGATCAGGGCCGAAGCGCGGCACGACTGAAGCTGCGTCTTGAACTTCGCGTGCGAAAGGAAGCAGATCGAGCCCTCGGCTCCTGTTTCGAGCGGAGCAACCCGAACGACTTCGACCTCGGCATCGCCTCGAATCTCACCGCCCAGGCGTAAGGCGAGTTGGGCGAGCTTCAAGACTTGGGAGGGGCGCCCGCGGGCAGGGTCGCAGCCGCCATCGTGGCGGAACCGCCGGAGGCCGACTTGCCCGCGGCCACCGGGCCGTTCAGGACCGCACCCTCACGAACCACGAGCTGACCCGCGTCGATGGTGCCAGAGACCTTGCCGGTCTCAAGGACGACGAGCTTCTTTGAAGTGATCTTGCCCGAAAAAGCCCCCCCCACCTCCACAACATCGGCGAGGACGGTGGCGTCGACGCTGGCCGACGGCGTCAGCACGAGCGAGCCGGAAAGGTGGATCTCTCCTTTGAACTTGCCCGAGATCGTCGCGTCCTTGCCTTGGATCTTTCCATCGACGGACGTATCCGGATCAATCAGCGTTCGGCCAGATTCTTGAGCCATGCGCGGGATCTTATCGCCGAAGGGCGAACAGGCATCTGCAACGAATCCCGCGTCTCTTCCACGTTGCGCGAGAGCAGGCGCTTCAACGCGCTGAATCGAAACTCCGACGCGCTGAATCGAAGTCGTGAGTATCGTCACACGATGGTCTTCGAGGCGTCGAAGTGGCGCGGTCTCCACAGCCGATGATTGGCGGGCCACAGGGATGTGGGAAGAACGAAACATGATGGCCGTCACAAGCGCATGAAACCTGGCACGCCCCATGCTCGTTAGTCCAC
>JBDTQB010000094.1:0-14493 GCA_039932395.1 Vicinamibacteria bacterium
CGTTCGTCGAACACGTTGCCATCGAGACGTCGTACATCCACGGCCGCAAGCGCAATGCAATGGCTCAGGAAGAGGCGTTGGTGTTCCCGCGCCACTTCTACAACAACTTCTACGAGTTGACGAAGGCCATGGCGTCGATGGAAACCGACCGCCACCTCATCGAAAAGGGCCTGCGCGTCGTCCAGCTCCTTCCGTCGATCGTCATCGGTCACTCCGAAACGGGCAACAATCGCGGTGACACCAAGGTCGTCAACGCTCCGGTGAATGCCTTTGGTCGCGCCAAGGAAATCGCCGACAAGCTGAATTCCGATCTCGCGGGAAAGCCGCGCCAGATGCTGCTGCAGTGGGCGGGTGGGCAGTTCCCAGGCGACCCCACCGCCGAGTTGAACTTTGTACCGGTGGACCGCGTGGTGCAGGGCATCATCGCGAGCCTGACCGTGCCCGAAGCCATTGGCACTCGCATCCACCTCGCCACCGACAATCGCATCCGATCAGACGATGTCGTTCGGACCGTCCGCGAAGAACTGGGCGTGAATGTTCGCCTATCCGATCCGACCATCTACCGCAACGTCACTCTGCCCATCGTCAAAGGCGTGTTGACGCGTCTGGGGGAAGACAAGCTGGCGAACGCGCTTGAGAAGCTGGGCGCCATCTTCGGTGGCTATGCGGAATGGGGACAGCCCGTGCATTCCGTCGGCAACGACGTCCGCTTGCTTGGCCTGTCGATCCGTCGGCCCGATACGGAGAACGCTTTCCGGATGCTGTGCCGTCACAATCGTTTCGTCCAGGCCTATGGCCGCGTGCGTGATGCCGATGAGATCGCGCGCCGTGAGCATGCGTGGGAGATCGCCTTGCAGCGCATCGAGGTTGGGTCGGGCCATCAGGTTGGAGCGCTGCGTCCGCGTGAGTTCCGGGAGCGTCTCGCCCTCGAGCTCGACCTCGAAACGTTTGTGCTGCGGCAGGATCCCGTCCCCGTGAAGAAGGCCGCTCCACGTCGCAAGACCGTCGCTCGAAAAGTCAGTTAGGAGAGATGTCCATGGCCCAGAAGATGTTTGGCGACGCCCTTAAGAAGGGCGAAGAGCTCTTCCAGAGCGTGTCCGGAAAACTGCTAGAGAAACCCGCGGTGGCGAAGGCCCTGGAGGCGGCCATGGTGGGGAAGAGCAAGGTCGATCAGGGCGTCGCGACCGCTTTCAAGAAGATGAACGTTCAGTCGCGCAGCGAATTCCGCGGGCTTAGGGCGCGCGTCGACGCTCTGGAAATGCAGCTTGCTGAACTACGCGAAGCGGTTGACGCGATGAAGACGCCTGCTCGGCCGACTCCAGTCGCGAAGCCCAAGGCGCGCAAGGCGGCATCGAAGCCACCTGCGAAGAAGGCCTGAGCCGCACGCGATCAGAACCCCATGGGCCGCATTGCGATCACCGGCGCGTCGTCCTTTCTGGGCGAGCGATTCCTTCGACGCCTGATCCGAGACGGTCATGGCGACGACATCGTGGTCATCGATCTCGCCGAGCCGTCGATCTCCGAGGGCGTCGTTCACTTCCGCAAGATCGACCTCACCGAACCGGCGGCCGATCAGGCCATGTTGGACCAGCTGAAGGCCGATCAGATCGAGACGCTGGTTCATCTCGCGTTCTTCACGAACCCCCGCCGCGACACCACCAACGCTCACGAACTCGAGTCGATTGGGACGCTCGCCGTGCTCGCCGCGGCGGCGGCGGCGAACGTCAGGAATGTGGTGCTGCGCTCGTTTACCTGGGTCTACGGCGCGCGAGGCCAGAATCCGGCTCTCATTCGCGAAGACGCATCGTTGCCTTCACGCTCGCCGCTTGGCTGGCTGCGCGACAAGGTCGAGGCGGAAGAGCACGCCGCGCACTTTGCACGTCGCTATCCCGATATGGCGGTCCGGGTCCTCCGCTTCGCGCCGCTCCTCGGTCCCAACGTGCGGACGTTCTACACGCGCATCTTCGATCGGCGTCTGATGCCGACGTTGCTCGGGTTCGACCCGCTTCTGCAGCTCCTTCATCCGGATGACGCCGAAGAAGCGCTCGTGAAGGCGACCTTCTCCGATGCGCGCGGCGCCTTCAACGTGACGCCTCGGGGCGTCATGGCGTTGTCCTCGGCGATTCTTCTCTCGGGAAAAGTTCCGGCACCCTTTCCGCATATCCCGGCGTACTGGGCCGTGGATGCGCTTTATGCCGCCGGTCTGGTGGAAGCGCCGTCAGGCTTTATCGACTACGTGCGCTATCCGTGCGTGGCGGATGGGGCGAAGTCAAAGAAAATTCTCGACTTCGAGGCGAGGTTCACCAGCCGCGAGTCACTCGACAGCTATATCGCCTATCGCCATCCCGTGGCGATTGATACCGATGAGGATGAAGCCGGCATGACGCCTTCGGCCGAAGACGTCGCGGAAGCCGCGGAGATCATGAGATGACTGCGTTGCCTCGTGCGAAGGTTCTGCCGTTTGCGACCAAGGCCTCACGCGCTGCCGCTGGCTCGCGTCGCGCGAGGACTCAGGCGGCTCGTGAGACCGAGGAACTGAAGCGCAAGGTCGAGGAGCTTGAAGCCAAACTTCGCAGCGCTCAGTCGTCCACGAGAGTGCCGGAAGGCTTGGCGATCGAGATCACGCGCCTGTTCGCGGCGGGCCTGGGCGGAATTTCGTGGGACCGCGTCGCGCGACTGATGGCGGCGGCGCACTTCTCATGGCACTCCGAAGAGACGGACGAGTTCGGCTACGACCCGAAGTTCACCGAGGCCATCCGCCCGCTGCTCGAGTTCATGTACTCGGTGTGGTGGCGGGTGGAGACCACCGGCATCGAGCGCGTGCCGGGGTCCGGTCCGACCCTGGTGGTTGCGAATCATTCCGGCGTCTTGCCCTGGGACGGTCCGATGATCAACGTGGCGCTGCGTCATGAGCATCCGGCCCGCCGGAACTGTCGCATGCTCGCCCTCGACATGTTCGCGCTCCTTCCGTTCATGGCACCCCTGTTGGCGCGGACCGGCGCTATCCGTGCGAATCCTGAGAACGCGATTCGTTTGCTCGATCGCGGCGAGCTTGTCGGTGTCTTTCCGGAGGGCGTGAAGGGTGTGGGCAAGCCTTTCAAGAATCGTTACAAGCTGGCTCGATTCGGTCGCGGCGGCTTTGTTCGGATCGCGTTGAAGACCGGCGCCACGATCATTCCAACCGCGGTGGTGGGCTCCGAGGAGATCCATCCGAACCTCGCGCAGGCGAACTTCATCGGCCGGCCCTTCGGTCTTCCGTACTTTCCCCTGACCCCGACCTTCCCATGGCTCGGTCTCCTCGGCGTGATTCCTTTGCCGACGAAGTGGTCGATCGATTTTGGGGAGCCGCTTGACCTCTCGCGCTATCCGAAGGAAGCCGCCGACGATCCCATTCTGGTGAATCGTTTGTCTGAGCAGGTGCGACACCAGATTCAGACCATTATCGATGGCCGTCTGGCGCGCCGCCGTTCGATCTGGTTCGGGTAGACCGGATTGCCGCAAAGAAGAGCTCCTGAGAGCAACGGAAAGATCGCTCTGGTCACCGGAGCGTCCGCGGGGATCGGTGTGGAGATCGCACGCGGACTGGTCACTCAGGGCTTCGAGACGATTCTCGCGGTCCGCAGCGCCGACCGGGGTGAAGCCGCGGCCCTCGACATCGCGTCGAGCACCGGGGCCCCAAAACCGCGCGTGATGTTCGTGGACTTCGCCTCGATGCTCAGCATCCGCATGTTCGCCGCGGATTTTCAGGGGCGATTCGACAAGCTGGATGTCCTGGTCAACAACGCGGGCACGTGGTCATCCACACGTCGCGAATCGGCGGACAAGATCGAGCTGGTGTGGGCGACGAACCAGCTCGGATACTTCCTCACGACGGAGCTGCTTCGTCCCGTTCTCCGCTCGGCGTCGCGCGGCCGCATCGTGAACGTCGCGTCCGATATGGCCCGTGATCTCGATCTCACGGACGTCGAGTTCAAGCGACGGAACTACAGCGGCCTCTCGGCCTACGCGCAGAGCAAGCAGGCGAACCGCATGTGGACACGCGCCCTGGCGCGCCGCCTCAATCGCACGCGTGTCACCGCGAACTCCATGCATCCGGGTGGCGTGGCCACCGGATTGTTTGGAAAAGGCGGCGGCCTGCTCGCCAAGGCGGCAGGTGCGGTGGCCTCGATGGTCGGGCGAACGCCGGCTGATGGCGCCGATACCGCGGTGTGGCTGGCGACCGCACCTGAGCTCGACGGCAGAACCGGTGGCTTCTACGTCGATCGGAAGGAACGGACCTGCCGCTTCAGCAATGTCGCGGAAGAGGACAAGCTGTTCGAACTCTGCGCCTCGATGACGAGAGATCGCGCGTAGCCCTAGCGGGCCGTCGTCAGCGATCGTTCAAGCGCGTCCAGGGAGGCTGCCAGCGTTTGCGCGCTGCGGGCCTTGTGCTCCTCGGGGCGGGTCGCTTCACGGTCGTCTTCGTCAACGCGCTTCTTGAAGCGAACGCCGTGACGCGCAAGGGTCGGCTCGATCTTGTGTTGCCGGCTGTCGAGGGTGGCAAGGGTCGTGGCGCGGCCGTGCCGGGCCAGGGCCTTGCGCGCGCTGTAGCGCATGATGTCGTAGCGGAACATCGTGAGGTCGTCGCGCGTCGGTTGGATCAGAAGAATGTCGACCTCGGGATGCTCTGTCCGGTACCGGTCCATTCCGTAGTTGAAGCGCCCATGAAGAAGGATGCGGAGAACCTGGCCGAGCACTGTATCGACGCCGTGGCTTGAGAGGGGGCCGAGCGAACCGCCGTTTTTCCGGTTGAGGATCGGCACCAGCGGGTTGATGCAGATGACGAGGTCGGCGCCTGCGCGGATCGCCAGATTGATGTGCGCGGTCTTCGTCACTCCGCCGTCCACGTAGTCATGCCCCTTCAGACGAACCGGGCGATAGAGACCGGGAAGCGCAGTTGAGGCTTGCACGGCCTGAGAAATCGACACATCACGATGCTTGCGATCTCCGAAGGCGACGGTTTCGGCGCGATCCAGCTCGACCGCCACGATGCGCAGCGGTACCGTCAGTGAGTCGAAGTCATTCGGTCGCGAGAAGCGCGCGAAAAGGCCGCTCAGGAACTCTTCCACGCCGGAGTTGTCGAGGAGTCCCGGCGGAATCGCTTCAAGGAAGGGGAGCAGCACGTCGCGCGGCGATGCCGTATCGCCAGTGAAGAGAGCTTTCGCAGCGGTCAGGACCGCGCCCGGAAGACGCAGGGCGCGACGAGCGTATTCGGCGACGCCCAGGCGGAAGAGCGCGGCCGCCGGAACGCCAAAGGGAGCAGCGCCCCCGGTCGTGATTTCTCGATAGATCTCGGTCGGGCCAAAGCCTGAAGCGAGGAGGGAAGCGACGAAGGCGCCGCCACTGACGCCGACGTAGCAGTCAAGACGCGTGAGATCCAGGTCGAGCGATTCCTCCAGTGCCTTGAGGCAGCCGATTTCATAGAGCGCGCCGGTCACGCCGCCGCCCGCGCAGACGAGCGCGATTTTCGAGGCGCGTCGCTTTCGCTTTCGAGTGGGCGTAGACATGAGAGGCAAGCCTAGTAGGAATGAGAGCGCGCTGCGAGGGAGCGAGGACGTCCGGTCCCCGCAACGCTTCGAAGGCCGAGGGGGCGGGCGCTTAGCGGCGCTTGAGGCGGTCGATCTTCAGGGAAAGCTCTTCGACACGCTTGGCGAGGAGGTTGATCTCGGAGCGGGTGGGAATATTCAGCGATGCGAGTGTCGTCTTCACGGCGCTCTCGACCTTCTTGCCCAGGGCTTTGCGCTCCTTGCCCACGCGCGTCCCGACATCTGACATGCGATGAGCGAGGTCCTTACGGATCGCCATGGTCTTCTTGGAGAGGGTACGGCCGGTCTCGTTCATCGCGGCCTGCGCCCGGGCGAGAGCTGGTTTGCCGCTCTCGATGAAGGCGTTGACGCGTTCCTGCGCCATCTTCGGAGCGTCCTTGATCATCTCGACCGCGGATGCGGTCTCCTTGGTGACGGTGCGGGTGGCCTTCTTGACGGCCTTGCGGGCCTTGGCGGCGGTGGGTGCGGCAGTCTTGCGGGACATGGTTTAGCTCCTTGGTTTGGGGGATGAGATTGTTTTGTCGGGCGAGCGACGCGGGTGCCTCTTCTTCGTCGTGAGAGGTGTTGAACGCCGCTGAGCCGGCTGCGCGACGATCGTTTCGAGCGCCTTCAGTTCGCGGGCGAGACCGGCGATGGTGCGCACGGAACGGCCGGGTTGCAGCGCGTCGAGCGGCGCGCGGGTGGCGGCCCCGGCCGCCTGAATGCCGTCATGGATGGCGGCTTCCACTTCCTTGCGAAGGTGGAGCGCTTCCTCGATGCCGAGCCGTCCGCGCGCCACGAGGCGGGTCGCGATGGTCTCCGCTTCCTTGCGCGCGCGATCGGCCAGGTCCTTGATGAGGATGGGCGCCTTCACTTCCATCGAGGGCAAAGGACGGGCGCTGCCTGCCAGCCGGACAAGCGTCTCCATCAAGCCCTGCGGAAGAGACTGCTCGCGCCGCCTCACCAGATCGACCAGAGCCTGGGCCATGATCCGCGGAGTGGCATCGGCGCCGCTTGGATGCTCGACCACCTTCACGGAGTCGCCCGCCACCACCAGTGCCACGATGTCGGACAGAGACACGTAACGCTTGTCGGCCGCGTCGTAGAGCTTCCGGTTGGAGTGGCGGGTGATGATGCGCTGCATGAGTCGAGACGCACTATAACGCGATGCGTTATAAAATGTCAAGACAAAATAACGCGGTGCGTTTTGTGCTCCTGCCGCGGCGTTGCGACTGCGACCGCGAAAGGTCTGGAGCGTCTAGCGCAGGCCGAGACCGCCGGCGCCGTGGGTGGTTGCGCGCTTGCCCTTCGAGCGGACATATCCGATCAGGGTGCCGAGGCCGAGGGCCAGGGCGATGACCAGCCCGACGATGGCGAACGAGGATGCGAGGATGCTGCCGAGCGCGAGCTTCGGTCGTTCCAGCCTGACCCAGGTGATGGTCTCGCCGGGCCTCAGCGATGGGGTGGGAATCGGAGTCGGCACCGGCGTCGCGCTGAAGATCGGCGTGGCTGATGGCGCGACCGACGAGCTCGTGGAAGGCGTGATAGATGCCTGCACGGGTCCTTGAGCGGGGGCGGTTTGGAGGGTCAAGACCGCCTTAGCTTAGAGCAGTGCCCAATGTTCAAAACCCAGGCAATGCGTGCGGCTCAGCGACGGCTCTTGGCGGGCACGCGTACTCCGGTGCGGCCGCCCAGCTTCGACGTCTGTGTTCGGTTCAGCTGCCCGAGGTAGTCGCGCACGCCTTCCAGCAAGGACTCCGCGAGCTTTTCCTGATAGGCATCAGACTTCAGCCACTTCTCTTCCGCCGGATTGGAGATGAAGCCGACCTCGGTCAGGATGCTCGGCATGTTCGCGCCGATGAGAACGTAGAACGGCGCCGTGTGCACACCGCGATCCAGGACGCCGCTGAAGTCCGGCGAGAGGCCGCCGACGTTGTTCTTTTGGATGATGCCCGCGAAGTCGCGGCTCTCATCGATCTTGCTGTTGTTCGCGATCGCTTTGACCAGATTGTTGAGGTCCTTCATCGTGGCCTGGGAGATCGCGTTTTCGCGCGCGGCCAGCTCTTCGGCGGCTGCGTTCTTCGCGAAGCTCAAGTAGTAGGTCTCGAGCCCGCGGCCGGTGCTATTCCGCGCGCTGTTGATGTGGACGGAGAGAAACAGGTCCGCGCCCGATGAGTTGGCGATCGCGGTTCGTTCTTCGAGTGGAATGAAGATGTCCTTGTCGCGTGTCATCACGACGTCCGCGCCCAGCTCTTTGCGGATGAGCTTCTCGAGACGCAGGACCACCGCGAGGGTGATGTCTTTTTCCTGGGTGCCGCCGCGACCGATGGCGCCCGGATCATGCCCGCCGTGGCCGGCGTCGAGACAGATGCGACGCGCGCCAAGACCGAGTTGTCGAGCGAGTGAATAGTTGCCGTCGTGATTGCGTGCCGGGCTCGCCGTAGCCGTGGCTTCTGGCGTGGGCACGGGACGCGGCGAAGGAATGGGCGTTGGTTGGATTTGCGGTTGAGGAGTCGCGCGAGGGGTTGAAAGCGGCGTCGCTTCGAGGCGCGGCGTGGGATGAATGACAGGCGCGGGCGTGGCGGTTTCCAGCGGCTCGGGAGTCGACGCAAAGACCGGAGCCTGAGCACCCGTCCCGCCGTCTTCCTCAGGTGTTGAGCTCGGCAGCAAGGGAGTGCGCTGCGTGACTTCCACGCTCTCCATGGTTTCCTGGGGGCGCACCGACGTGACGACCGGAGACGTGCTGGCGGTGCGCACGCCCTTGGGCGCTTCACCTTGAACGTCGATCACCAGGCGTTCCGGGTTATCGAGGAAGAAGACGTTGTGACCCTTCGCCTCGCCGAAGTCAATCACGATGCGCACGACGTTCTCGCGATTCACGCCCACGCGGATCTGCTTTAGAAAGGCATTGCCCACCGGAAAGGTCTTGCCCACGAGATTCGGATGCAGGCGGGTTCCGAGGAGATCGATGAAGAGACGAGGCGGGCTCTGCAGACGATCCTGTTTGATCTCCACCTTGCGGTCGAGATCGATGACGATGCGGGTTGACGCGTCGCCGCTCCAGAAACGGACGCCGTAGACCTGGACCTGGCCTCGCGAAGGCGTCTCGCTGCGCTCGAACTGCGCCCCGCCGGTCGGCATCTCGTCCATGGGAACCTTCTTGCCGACGGTCTTGGTTGTGCCGCTGATCTTGGTACGGGCCATCGACGCGGAGAGTGCCTTCGCCTGCCGACCATCGGGATACGCTTCGATGTATTTGGCCGCCGCGTCTCGCGCGCCGTTCTTCTCTCCGCGCTCGGTCAGGATCTGATACGTCGCATAGAGCGCGTTCTCGCCCAGGCGGCTGCCGGGATACTCATCGACGATGAGCGCGTATGACGTCAGCGCCTGGTCTGCATACTTGCGGTTCTTGAACGTCTGGGACATCTCTCGCTGGAGATCGCCGGCCTTGAGAAGCGCATCATCACAATACGGGCTCCGTGGGAAGCGATCCACCACGGTGCGATAGGCCGACGCTGCCTTTTCCCACTCCACCCGATTCGCACGCAGGCGCGTCGAGCGGCGCAGCGTCTGTTCGGAACGGAGTGCCGCCTGATAGAGCGAGCGATCGGGCCGAGACGATGGTGGAGTGGCGGTGGGCTGCGCCTTTGCAGGGCGGGCCGCCACCTTTGCCTTGCCCTTGGGTGTTGGCTTGGGCGTAGGAGTTGCCTTGGCCCGCGCGGTGGGTGTGCGCTGAGTCGAGCGCTTCGCCTGGGCGGCCGATGCATCGAGACTGCTCCAGGAACACAGGAGGCCGCCGATGACGAAGCCGGTGATGAAGGTGGTGCGCTTCACGACGGCCTCGCATCGACATCGGAGAAGTAGGTCTTGGGGACCAGAATCTCACGAGGACGCGCGCCGTCCGCGGGACCGATGATGCCGTCCTGCTCCATCAAGTCGATCAGGCGACCCGCGCGCGAGAAGCCGATGCGGAATCGGCGCTGCAGCATGCTCGTGGAAGCCTGGCCTTGTTCGACGACGAGACGCGCGCATTCATCGAAGAGATCGTCACGATCTTCTGAACGCGCCTTCTCGGCCGCGGACGTTTCGATCTTGCCGACGGTCGTGTCGTAGGTGGGCTCGCCGGTGGTCCGCAGGAACTCGGTCAGGCGTCCCACTTCCTTCTCGGACACGTAGGCGCCGTGGACGCGCACGAGACGCGAACTCTGCGGCGGAAGGAAGAGCATGTCGCCTCGACCGAGCAACTGCTCGGCGCCGCTCGCGTCAAGAATCGTTCGGGAGTCGACGCGCGCCGAAACGCGGAAGGAGATGCGCGCGGGGAAGTTCGCCTTGATCAAACCCGTGATGACGTCGACAGATGGGCGCTGGGTGGCGAGGATCAGGTGGATGCCGACCGCGCGCGCCATCTGCGCGAGCCGGGTGATCGACTCTTCGACGTCCTTCGACGCGGTCATCATGAGGTCGGCGAGTTCGTCGATCACGATCACGATGTAGTGCAGCGGGGCGAGGCCGGAGGCGGATTCCCCCTCGGTCTTGATGATGTTGTTGAACTGCTCGATGTTACGCACGCCCTCGCCGGCCAGGATGCGGGTGCGCTTGTCCATCTCGCCGACCGCCCACTTCAGGACGTTGGCCGCGAGCTTCGGCTCGGTCACCACCGGCGCGAGCAGATGCGGGATGCCTTCGTAGACGCCCAGTTCGAGACGCTTCGGATCAATCATGATCAGGCGGCACTCATCGGGAGTGGTGTTGAAGAGCAGGCTCGCGATGATGCAGTTGAGGCCGACGCTCTTGCCCGTGCCGGTGGCGCCCGCGATGAGAAGGTGAGGCATGGTCGCGAGGTCGGCGATGTAGGTGTCGCCCGCGACGTTCTTGCCCAGGCCGATCAGAAGCTTCGCGGACGAGCGGCGCGCGAGATCGGAGTCGAGGACATCGCGCAGGCCGATCATTTCGCGTTCTTCGTTCGGGATCTCGATGCCGACGGTGCCGCGCCCACCCATGCGATCGATGCGGACCGACTCTGCCTCCAGGGCGAGCGCCAGGTCATCGGCGAGCGAGACGACCTTCGCGTATTTCACGCCCGCGTCCGGCTTGAACTCGTAGGTGGTGACGACGGGGCCTGGATGGATCTCGACGATGGATCCGGCGACGCCGAACTCCTTGCACTTCGCCTCGACGAGACGAGCGCGATCCGACAGCTTGGCCTGATCGAAGGCGGACGACGCGGCCGGGATATCGAGAAGGGACAAGGGCGGAATGGCGAATCGCCCGCGCTTGACCGCCTGAGCCGCCGCCTGAGCGTCGAGGGTCAGGGGCTCACGCTTCCGGCGCAACACCGCGCGCGAGGGAGCTTCGACCACCGCCGGTTGGGACGGTGGCGTCGCTTCCACCGGCATCTCCGAGATCATCGTGGACTGAAGCGGAACAACGGAGAACGGAGCGGAGGAGGCGGCCAGGGGCACGGCGTCGAAGAACGACGGTGTGACGGCGATGGGAATTGCGGGAACGATCGGATGTGCGGGTGCCACGGGCGGAAGGTTGAAGCGATCGGCGGCTTCCACTGCGTCATAGCGCGAGTCTTCCTGAACGGCGTGCGGATTCAGATCGAGATCTTCAAACGGACGCTGGAACGGGGTGACGGGGAAGGGGCTCGGTCCCTTGTTGGGCCGCAGCGGCAGCGCTGTCTCTTCCGGAATCGGGTCGAACATCAGGCTCGGGAACGGCGGGATGGGCGGTGGCGGCGGAACGACGGACGGCGCGTCAGACTCGTGGAGCGGGAGGTCGATGAAGCGCGCGGTCGCAGGATCGATCACGGGAACCTCGGCGTCGTCGGTCGCGTCGCCTTCCTGGCTCCGGGCGGCGTGCTTTTTGATGACCTGCATCCGCTGCTGATCTTTGCGTCGCGTCTCGCGCCAGTGTTCAAACGTGACATGAACGCCGGTGGCGCGCCCCCGCATCCAGTCGGTGATCGCGTTGAGGAACGCGGAGAAAGAGAACTGAGTGGTAAGAATCAGGCCGGCAAAGAGCGACAGTCCCAGAACCACCACCGCGCCAAATCGCCCCACTCTGAGCGAAAGGAAGAGCGCCAGGCTTTCGCCCACCGCACCTCCCGCTCGGACAGGAACGCCCGAGAAGGGCACTTCCTTCAGCACGACGAAGGCAAACGCCGCGAGCGAGAGTTGAAGTGCTACGAGGCCCACGCTCTTGGTGATCGCGGCCTCCAGGTCCTCACGCCAGAGCAGCCGCCACCCGGCGATCAGCAAACCAAGGGGCAGAACGAACGCGGCGATTCCGAGGGCCTGTCCGACGAAAAGTTCGGAGATGAAGGCACCGTAGCGCCCGATCCAGTTGCGCGGTTCGCCCATCGCCCCTGTGCTGAACCAGGGAGTCGGATCATGGGGATCGTAGGTGGCGAAGGCCAGCAGAAGCATGAGGGCGAAGCCCAGAAGGCAGACGCCCTTCAGTTCAGGCCACAGAGTTCGAGACGGGGCAGCCACCGCGGTCAAACCTCGACAAGGACCGGCGCCACGACCGGACGCAGTTGGAATCGACGTCGGAGGAGCCGCGTCACATCGGTCTCGACGGCGGCGCGGAGTCCTTCGCTGGAATTGCCGAACGCGAACTCACGCACCGTCGCGTTCACCGTGTCGCGAATCTCGGACACGATGGGATCGGCGAGGCGTCCATCCAGGAAGCCGCGTGTGACCAGATCGCTGGGACGCGCCCAGCGGCCATTGGTCGCCGACACGTAGACGATCGGAGTCACGATGCCGGCGGTTCCCAGGCGATGCCGTTCGATGAGGATGTCATCGGACAAATCGCCAGCAAGCCCTGTGCCGATACAGCGCTTGCGAAGAGCGATGTGATCTTCAATGCGAGCGCCGCTCTCGGTCACTCGCAGCACATCGCCATTTTCGATGTGATGAACGCGCACCTTGCCTTCAAGAGCCGAATCGACCAGGCGGGCGTGGGCCGCAAGCATCCGCGTCTCGCCATGGATGGGAATGAAGACCGAGGGACGCACCAGCTTCGCCAGCTCGGTCAGCTCGTCCTGTGCCGCGTGTCCTGAGACATGGACATGCGCGCAGCCTCCATGGATCACGCGAGCGCCGGCGCGGATCAGACCACCCATCAACCGCGACACGATGCGATCGCGGCCAGGAATGACGCGCGAAGAGAAGAGAACCATGTCGCCGCGTTGAATCTTGACCAGCGGGTGATTGCCCTTGGCCATGCGAGCGAGGGCAGAACGCGGCTCAGCCTGGGATCCTGCCGCGAAGATGAGGACCTGCCGGGAGGCGAGCTTGGACATGCCCTGGTCGTCGAGGAAGATTGTTTCTGCTTCCAGAGTCAGATGACCGAGGTCGCGGGCGAGGGCTACGTTCTCGTTGATGCGGCGGCCAGCGAACGCAACGCGGCGTCCCTGTCTGCCGCCAATGCGCGCGATCCGTTCAATGCGGGGAATCGACGAGGAGAAGCAGGTCGCGATCACGCGGCCTTCCGCTTCATCAAAGGCCTGCTCGATGCCCGGAATCACCGCGTCTTCATCGGCCGTCGTGCCGCGAGTTTCGGCGCCGGTGGAATCGGAAAGCAGGACATCAACGCCGCGACGTCCCCAGTCCGCGAAGACTTCGATGTGCGTGCGCTCCGCTTCTGGAGCGGTCTTCGCGAGTTTGAAGTCGCCCGTGTGCATGATCACGAGACCGTTGCATTCGATGACGAACGCGACCGCGCCCGGCGTGCTGTGCGCGACATGAAGAGAATGAATGCGGAACGGCCCCGCTTCGATTGGGTTATTCAGATCGATGGTTCGCAGATCTGCTTCGACTCCGGCTTCCGTCAATCCGCGCTGGGCAAGACCCAGCGTGAAAGGCGTTCCGTAGACCGGAGCGTTCGCCCATTCCAGTGCCTGCGGCAGCGAACCGATGTGATCTTCGTGTCCGTGGGTCAGCAGAATCGCGTGCATCCGACCCGGACCAAGCAGCTTGTAGTCGGGCACCATCCGCTCGACGCCGTTTTCCCATTCGGGGAACATCTGGCCGGCGTCGATCAGCAGGCGATCCTCGCCCGTCTGCAGGAGGAGCGAGTTCATGCCGAACTCGCCTAGCCCCCCGATCGGAGTGATTCGGAGATCGGTATTCAAGGGTCCTTAGGTGAGGGCTACGGGCGTGGGCAAAACTTCGGCCAGCCTGGCAAACTCGGCGACCGTAAGTGTTTCAGCACGACGGACTTCCGAGATTCCAGCAGACTTAAAGTAATGCTTGAGGTCAGGATACCTAACCCGAAGATTATTTTCAATCGTTCGGCGTCTCTGGGTGAAAGAGAGGCGAACGATCGACTCGAAGGCGGCGGGGTTCGCGATCGCGTGCCGCGGCTCGGTCCGGAAACGGCAGCGGATGACCGCTGAATCCACCCGGGGAGGGGGGCTGAAGTCGAACGGTTTAAGTTCCTGGACGATCGACACGTCTGCCCACAGGGCGTAGAAGACCGACATCGCCCCATAATCCTTGGATCCGGGAGGCGATGAGATGCGTTCCGCGACTTCCTTCTGCAGCATGAGGTGAGCGTCCTTGAAGTGGTCGCGATGTTCCAGAAACCGGCGCAGCAACGGGCTGGAGATGGCGTACGGGAGGTTGCCGGCCAGGCGAGATCCCAAAGGAACCAGCGCACGGTAGTCGACGTCCAGGGCGTCGCCTTCGATCACGGTGACGTTCGAGGGGATCTGTCCCTTGAGTTTCGCGACCAGCTGGCGATCGATCTCCACCGCCACGACCGACTTGCAGCGCCGCGCCAACAGCAACGTGATGGCGAGCGCGCCCGGCCCGATCTCCAGAAACGTCTGATCGGGGCGAGGATCGATCAGGTCGACGAGATCGTGGGCAGGCTCGGGACGAAGGAAATGCTGTCCAAAAGGGCGGGGCATGAAGGG
>JBDTQB010000095.1:0-14429 GCA_039932395.1 Vicinamibacteria bacterium
AGGAAGACTTTGGTGACGCCGGACAGGTCGATCAAGGCAGGGGTTTCGGTCATGGTTCTCTCAAGCTCCTCAGGAGGTCTTTTCTAGCTCAACGTCGCGCGTGCGGCTTATGTTCCAACGCTTTCGTATTTGACGTTCGTCGAGGGTGCGAGGTGCGCAACAATCTTTCTATTTCAGGCTTTCTATTTCAGGCGGATGCGGTCGAACGCATCCCAGGCCGACGCATCGGACAGGATGACCTCATCGCCCAGGCTCAGACCATCGAGGATCTGAACGCTGTTGACGGAGGCGCGACCCAACTGGACGCGGACACGGTGCGCTTCGCCGGTGACCGGATCGACACGGAAGAGGCTGATGGTGCTCTCCCCCGCGCCCTGAGCGGGCCGCCCCACATAGAGGGTGTCCGTCAGACGAGCCAGCTCGATGGTTCCATCGACCGTGAGGTCGGGACGCGCCCCTTTGGGCAGTTCTCCTTCGAGAGCTACGTCAACCGCGACGGTGCCGTTCTGCGCGGCCGGATCGATACGCGTGACCTTGCCTTTGACGATGCCGTTCCGGGTATCGATGTCGCACGGCAGCCCGATGGCGAGGTCCTTCGCCTGGGTCTCGGCCACGCGAATGACCGCTTTCAGCTTCGTCGGCTCCACCACGCGCGCGAGGTTTGTTCCGGGGCTGACCTGCTGGCCCACTTCCACCGGAACCGACTGGAGGACTCCATTGATGCCCGCACGGACCTTCAACGCGTCGAGTTGGGCGCGACGCATCCGAGCGGAGCCCAGACGCTGCTCGACGAGCGCCTTCGGCACGGCGATCTGCGCTTCCAGCGAATCGTTCGCAAGCTTCAGCCGCTGCTGTTCTACCTTCGCGCGGCTTTCGAGTTCTTCGGCCTGAGCTTTGGACCGGGCTGCGTTGAGACTCGCCACCAGTCCCTGCCTGGACAGTTCAGCATCGGCGTCAGCCTGCAAGCGCGCCTGCCGAGCTTCAGACTCAACCCGGGCGGTGGCGGACTGTTGATCCAGACGGCCCCGCTCGATGTTGGATCGCGCTTCGATCAATCGCGCTTCGGCTTCACGAAGCTGCGACTCGGCATCCAGCACCTGAGACTCGAGATCCGTGTTCGACATTTCGAGAATGATGGTGTCGGGCTTCACGATGGTACCGGGCAGCGCGACAATGCGTTCCACACGGGCCTGGGTCTGGGCGGGAATCCAGCGGACCTGCTCGGGCACCAGAGTGCCGAGGCCGCGCACCTGCAGAAGCATCTCGCCCTTCTTCACTTTGTCGAGGAAGAGCGTGCCGCGATCCACGGTCGGAGCCGCGGGCTTGAGCTGGGAGAGGCCCCACGTCGCGCTGAGCAGCAACACGGCGGCGCCGACTCCAATCTGAAGGTTTCGCTTCTTGCGCTTAACTGCAAGGTCGGGTCGGGCGATGTCCATAGAGCCTGATATATCAATGCCTGTGCCACTGCGTCCAGTCACTTAGATCTCCAATTTTAATAACGACTTAGCGCAGGAATGCCGCCGGAGGACCCCGCAAAGCCGTCCCAATAACGGACACCCCGTTCCCGTCACCGACGCAGGCCTCAATCGGGGCGACTAAAACAGGTTCGCGGACCGCTCGATGACCTGGGTCTTCGACGCGGAGTTCGAGGATGCTTCCGCGCGATAGGGCACGAAGGTCTCGAAGGGCGAGGTGATGATGGTGCCGGGAACGGTGACCTCAGGCTGCCCCTTCGCGGCCAGACGCGCTTCGAGAAGTTCCTGTTGATACTCCCAGCCACGTTCGATATCGGCCTGGCTGGAGCAGGTGGCCATGGACGCTTCGATCGCCATCGACGCAAATCGGGGAGCCGCGCTCTGATCGAGCGCGGAAGCAGACGTTGCGACCAACAGGGCGAAAGCAGAAAAAGACAGTGTCTTCACAATGGGCTTGAGCATCACGGTTCTCCTTGGTTGGGTCATCGCCGATGAGACGGCTGGGGCCGATGAGACGGCCTGGGCCACGGGTTGGTTGGCGAGGAATCGAGAAAGAAAGGCGTTCAATTGAATCGCGGTGTACGAGCGACCGAAGGCGGACGATGGCGTCCCAAAGGTGGACGACGCGTTGTCGAAATCAGCGATTTGTTCAACCATTTGGGTGCTTTTCGTCAGCGGAGCGGCTTCTTTCCTCACAGCTAGTGAGACGAGGACGGTGGCGAAAGGGTTCCCTCGTTCTTGCTTCGGTTTTGCTTCACACCTGTGACCTTCGTCATTCGGTTTTTTCGAGCTAACCGCCGACGCTCGCGGCGCGTCTCACCCCCTGAGTGATCTCTCTACGCGCTTCAGGTCTGCGCAAGATCTTCGATCCCCCCTTCATCTCGAACGAGGACCTCATCATGAGCGCGAGCCCTTTCGCCGACATCGCACAGGACATCCGTTATGCCGCTCGGCAATTGAGAAAGGATCGTTCGTTCACTACGATCGCCGTTCTCACCCTGGCGCTCGGCATCGGCGCCACGACCACATTGTTCACTGTGCTTAATGCGGTCGTGCTCACGCCCCTGCCCTTTCCTCACTCGGACCGTCTGCTGAGCATCGCGACCACGTGGCGCGGCGACCCCGGCGCCGTTTCCGTGGGCAACTTCTTCCTCGCGAAGGAACGATCGCGCACCATCGAGGCGATCGCCGCGCGCAGTCGCGCCACCTTCAACCTCACGGAGGGCGGCGATCCCGAGCGGATCAGCGGAGCGCGCGTGACCGCAGGGTACTTCGCTCTCTTCGGCGCGAACGCCGAACTGGGTCGCACGTTCACTTCAGATGAGGATGTTCCGGGCAGCCAGCTGGCGGTGCTTAGTCACCGCCTCTTTACGCGGAGGTTCGGGGCGAATGCGGCGGTGATCGGCCAGACGATCCAGCTCAGCGGCCGGCCGCATACCGTCATCGGCGTCATGCCTCGCTCGTTCCAGATTCCGGAGGACAAGACCGAGGTGTGGACGCCGCTCGCGCTCACCAAAGGACCGGACTCTTTCGACGCGAGCTTTCTCTCCGTGACGGCTCGTCTCAAGGAAGGCGTCTCGCAGGCGCAGATCGAGGACGATGCGCGCGCGATCAGCAGGGCCATGGTGGAGGAAGCTCCGCGCGACAACGAAGGACGCAGGCTGAGCGCGGCGTTCCTGATCGATGAGATCGTAGGCGACTACCGACAGCGTCTCTTCCTTCTTCTTGGCGCGGTGTCGCTCGTCTTCCTGATCGCGTGCGTGAATGTGGCGAGCCTGCTGATGGCACGAGGCGCTTCACGAACGCGAGAGATTTCCGTCCGCGCAGCGCTTGGTGCCAGCCGTCTTCGCATTGCTCGTCAACTCTTGACCGAGGCGTTTGTCCTCTGCTCCGCAGGCGCTCTCGCCGGTCTCGCATTGGCCGCGGTGGCGCTTCCCGTCTTGATCTCGCAAGCGCCTGCCGATGTTCCCAGGCTCGCCGACGCGCGGATCAACGGAGTCGCCTTGATAACGGCCACGAGCGTCGCCTTTCTCGCCACGTTGATTGCCGGACTTGTTCCCGCCCTGCGTGAATCCCGCGCGGGCCTGACCACGGGCGTCGCTCAGGCGTCGCGGGGCTCGGTCGGCGCGGTTCGGGATCGCGTGCGTCAGACGTTCGTGGCGGTGGAAGTAGCACTCGCCTTGATGCTGCTCATGAGCGCAGGCCTCCTGGTCCGAAGCGGACAGAACCTCGACCGCGTCTCCCCTGGCTTTGATCCAGGCAATCTTCTGTCCGCGCGCTTCGCACTTCCAGGCGGCGCGTATCCGGGAGAGGAACGGCCCGCGGTCGCCATTGCCCGTATGGTCGCGAACCTCAAGTCGAGCGCAGGCGTCGCTGACGCCGCCGCATCAACGCGTCCGCCGCTCATCGGCGACGTGGACTACGGACTACGGGTGGAAGGCCGCGAGGTGACCCCGCAGAATCGCATCAACAGTCGTATGCAGATGGTGACACCTGGCTATATCGAGACCATGCGAATTCCATTGAAACTTGGCCGGACCTTCACTCTTGACGATCGACGCGGAGGCACACGCGTGATGATCGTCAGCGAGACGCTGGCCCAGACCGCCTGGCCTGGCGAGAGCCCGATCGGGAAGCGGATGGCGTGCTGTGAGGGCGGCCCCGATCAGCCTGTCTGGAAAGAAATCGTCGGAGTCGTCGCCGATACCCGCGCTCGTGGCATGTCCTCAGGAAGCCTGAACGAGTTCTATCTTCCGATCGATCAGGCGCCTTCCCGCTCGTTCGATGCGAACGATCGTTCGGTCACTCTCGTCGCGCGCGCCGTGAATGGCCGGCCCGAGTCGCTGACCTCGGCGATTCGCCAGGCCGTGCGCACGGAGGACGCGTCCGTTCCACTGTTCGACATCGCGACCATGAGTTCGAGAGTGGCCGAATCGACCGCGGTCACTCGGTTCAACCGCTTGCTCCTGCTCTGTCTGGGTGGCGTGGGATTGGCGCTCGCCGCCATCGGGATCTATGGAGTCATCGCGTATCTCGTGAGCCAGCGGACGCGTGAGATCAGTGTGCGCATGGCCCTCGGCGCCCTTCCTTCCGACGTGGTCCGGCTCGTGGTCGGCCAGGGGGTAAGGGCGGTCGGCCTCGGCGTTGTGTTGGGCGGATTGGGAGTCATCGCTCAGGGGCGTGCCATTGAAGCGCTGCTCTTTGGGATCTCAGGCCGTGATCCCATGACCTTCGCCACGGTGGCCGGCGTGCTGCTTCTCTTCGCGCTTTGCGCGAGCGCGCTTCCCGCCTTCCGCGCGTCGAGGATTGAACCCACCAAAGCCCTCGCCGACTCTTAGCAAGACCGTCTGGCGAGGGCGAGCCCGTAGCGTTCGCGTTCGATTGCGGGACAGACGTTCCCAAACACGAACGGTCAGAACGCCAAACTTCCGTGAATCAGCCAGTTGAGGCTGGCACAGGACTTGGTAGGCATGAGATCTATGCCGAGTGCCTCAACGATGGTTCATGCCATGAAACTCGGGTTTCGGCAGATCCTGCGAGCGCCCGCATTCAATTCGCTGATCGTCGTGATCATCGCGCTCGGGATCGGCGCGAACACGGCGATCTATTCGGTCGTGCAGGCGGTCATGCTGCGGCCGCTTCCGATGACGGAACCGGATCGTCTGGTCCGCCTGCGAGAGAACTTCGCGAACGGCTCCGACGAAACTCAGCTCAATCTTTCCCCCGTCACCTGGAAACGCTGGCGCGAAACCAACTCCGTGTTCACGGATATCGGAGTCGCCACCGGCGCGAGTTACACCCTGACCGGTCGAGGCGATGCGGAGTACGTTCCGGCCGCCGTCGTGTCCGCCAACTTCCTCACCGTTCTCGGCGTGACCCCGGTTCTTGGTCGCAACTTTCTTCCTGAGGAAGACAAGCCAGGAGCGCCACGCGTGGTTCTGGTGAGCTACGGCTTCTGGCAGCGCGTGCTCGGAGGCGCGCCCGATGTCATCGGTCAGACCCTCACCCTGGACGGCGAGAAACGGACGGTCGTCGGTGTGATGCCAGAGCACTTCCGTCACCCCTATCGCGCGCAGATCTGGGTGCCCATCGCGATTCAGATCGATCCGACGCGTCCGCCCGGTCACTACCTCTATGGCGCCGCTCGCCTCAAGCCCGGCGTGACGCTCGCCCAGGCGAACGACGCGATGCGAGAACTGTGCGCACGTGTCAACCAGGAAGCGCCTGATCCCGGCAACCCGCGTCAGGCTCAGATCGTTCCGCTGCAGGACAGCTTCGTCCGTGACTCACAACCCAGAATGTTCGCCATCATGGCGGCAGCGGCTTTCGTTCTCCTCATTGCCGGCGCCAACATCGCCAGCCTGCTTCTGGCAAAGCAGATCGGACGTGCCACCGAGGTCAGTGTTCGCGCGGCCCTCGGCGCATCCCGCAAAGCGCTCCTCTGGGAGTCGCTCACTCAGTGTCTGCTGCTCGCCTTCCTCGGCAGCGTCCTTGGAGTCGCCCTCGCCGCCACCCTGACCGGGCCGCTCTACGCGCTCAGTCCCATGGCCAGCGACACCACGGGCAACGCGATGCGCGAGTTCGATACCACGGTCCGCCTGGATAGCCAGGTCCTCGCGGTCACGACCGCGCTCACCCTTCTCATCGGCGTCGGTTTCGGACTCGTGCCGGCGCTGCGAGGAAGCCGCGGCAATCTCCAGCTCGCCATCAAAGGAGCGAGTCGCGGATCGACTCTCGATCGTCGAACCAGTCGCACCCTAAGCGCGCTCGTGGCCACGGAAATCGCCGTCGCGGCCGTCCTCCTCGTCGGCACAGGTCTGATGATCAAGAGCTTCTCCAACCTGAGCGCGCTCGATTGGGGCTTCGAGACCCAGGACCGCGTTGCCTTCACCGTGACGTTCTCGAACCAGCTGCGTCCCGAGCACGTCGACCGCACCGCCTACATCGATCAGTCCTTGGAACGATTGCGCGCTCTTCCCGGCGTGTTGAGCGCCACCGCAACCACGCTGGATATCATCGATCTGGGCCGGAACCTCGCCGCCATCACGCCGCAAGGAAGCACGCCGCCGGAGGGCCGCGGCTACTTCCTCGTCACACATCGGATGGTGGTGCCCGGATACTTCAAAGACTCCGGAATCCGCATCGTGAAGGGACGTGCCATTGACGAGAGCGATCGGCCGGACGGGCAGAAGGTCGCGGTCATCAGCGAGAAGTTCGCCAACTTCTTCTGGCCCGGTCAGGATCCGCTCGGCAAGACGGTGCGTCGTGGACGCGCCGACGATCCGCGGCCGCCCTATGTCGTGGTCGGTGTGGCCGCCAACATTCATGGCACCTCCGATCCCACGGATGGCGACATGCCGGGCATGTGGTACCTGCCCTACTCACAGAATCCCAACTATCAGGCAAATGACGTCACGTTCGTGGTTCACTCGCGGCAGCCCCTTGAGTTGCTGCAACCGCAGGCGCGCGCGGAGCTTGGTCGGATCGACCCCGCGATTGCTCCTTACGACTTCAATACGGTGGACCGGCTGGTGGAAGACACTCGCGTAGAGGATCGCTTTGGCCTGCTGCTGATCAGTCTGTTCGGGCTGCTGGGTCTCCTCCTCTCGGCGATCGGACTCTACGGCCTCCTCGCGTTTCAGGTGGCGCATCGGAGGCGGGAGTTTGGCGTTCGCACCGCGTTGGGCGCATCTGCGCGCAATACCGTCGTGCTCGTGTTCCGGCGCGGGGGCACTCTGGTCGCCGCCGGACTCACCGCCGGCTTCGTCGTCGCCAGTGTGCTGTCTCGCGTGCTGCAGAGCCAGCTTCATGACGTGAGCGCGATCGATCCTGTCGCCTACGCTTCCGCGGCGGGAGTGCTGAGCCTCGCGGCAGCACTTGCGTGCGGCTTGCCGGCCTGGCGCGCCTCGCGTGTCGATCCCATGGTCGCTTTGCGGGCGGAGTAGATGCTGTCCGACTTCGGCAAGGCTTTTCGTAGCTGGGCGCGCACCCCGCGCCTGACCTTTGCCGTCGTCGCGTGCATTGCCATTTCCATCGGGGGCGTCTCTACCGTCCTGACGTTCGTCTACAGCCTGCTTTTGCGACCACTTCCTTTTCCGGAAGCATCGCGCTTGGTGATGTTCCAGCCCGATACGGTTCGCGTCAATAATGGCAGCCGCCCGTATCTGCCTTACCCGACCTTCGCCGATCTGAGAAACGCCTCGCGTTCCTTCGAAACCCTGGACGGCGCGGTGGTGTCGCGCCTGGTGATGGTGACCAGCAACGGCGCCGAACGCCTGCGTGGAGAGGTCGTGACCCCTGGCTACTTCAAGCTGTTCGGACAGGCGCCCCAACTGGGACGTGAGTTCACGAAGGATGAATATGACGGACGGGGCGAGCGGGCCGTCCTCATTTCCAGCCGCCTCTGGCGGGCTCACTTCGCAGCCCGTGACAACCTGGTCGGCGAAGCCGTCGCCACCCGCAGCGGTCCGGCGATCGTCGTGGGCATCATGCCGGAAGGCTTTCTCGGCATCGCCGAAGACGAAGGCACCGACTACTGGATCGCCGAGGGACAGCACACGGTCCCCGCGGCCTTGAGCGATCGCACAGACCCAAACACCCTGGTTTTCGGTCGGCTGAAACCGGGCGTCACCATCGACGCTGCAAACGCCGAAGTCACGGGCTTGCTCGCCCAGCTTCAGGCTGCGCACCCGGAGATTCGTGGCAACGTCGATGGCCGCCTTCAGCCCTTAGCCGAGAAGTGGCGCGCCGACCTGCGGCCCGGCCTGGTGACGATGCTCGTCGCGTCCCTGTTTCTCCTGGCCATTGGATGCACAAACGTCGCGATCCTGCTCCTCGCGCGTCTGGTCGGACGTGAGCGTGAGCTGGCTCTTCGCCTGTCCATCGGCGCCGGCAAGGCTGACCTCCTCAAACTCATGGTGACAGAGGGAGCGGCGCTTGCGGCCTTCGGTGGAGGCATGGGACTTCTGCTGTCCTTCTGGCTCACCTCGGTCTTCCAGCGTGTCGCGGGAATCGCCTTGCCGACCCATCTGCCTGTCGTGTTTGGCACGACCCCGCTCGCCTTCTGCGCGGTCGTTGTCGTGATGACAGGCATGGCGTTCAGCGTTCTTCCCGCGATGCTCGCGACCCGGATTGAGTCATCGACAGCTCTTCGGGCAGGCAGTCGCGGCGTCGCGTCAGGCGCGCTGCAGGGACGCGGCGGCAGGCTCCTCGTCATCGGACAAACCGCGCTGGCAGTGGCGCTCCTTTCGGGCGCCATGCTGTTCATCCGCAGCTACGACAAGCTGCGCTTCCTCGACCTGGGCTACCGGACCGAACACCTGCTGCGGTACCAAGTCTCGCTCCAGCGGGAAACCTACGCGTCACCCCAAGCCGCCGACATGTTCTACCGCCAGCTCGCGCTCGACCTGCGGTCGATTCCTGGAGTGCGGAACACGGCGTATCTCGGACCCACGCTCCCCCCGTACGACGCGAGCGAACTCGACGTCTTGCTCAAAGGCGGGGAGTTCAACACCCCCGACGGCCGGCTGCACATCAATCAACACTTCGCGACGAACGACGCGTTCTCCATCCTCGAAGTTCCGTTGAAGGAGGGGCGCTTGTTTGGTCCGGAAGATCGGCGCGGCGGTCCCGCGGTCGCGCTGGTGAGCGAGACACTCGCGCGTCGCATCGCCCACAAGGGCTCCGCGGTCGGACGCTCGCTTCTCTTCGGAACCAACAACGAGGCGACGATCGTCGGCGTCGTCGCGGATGCGCGTTGGAACGGACAGCGTGATCACCATCCAACCGGCCTCAACCTCTTCCTCTCGCTTGACCAGTTTCCCCAAACCTCCCTCGGAGTCCTGTTCGACACGTCCATCGATCCGAGGTCACTGATCGATCCCGTGCGGCGCGTCGTCGTCGCGCGTGACTCCACCGCCGCGCTGCACTGGATCGACACCATGGACGAAGCTCTCGACTTCCAGACCGTCGGCGAACGCTTCTGGACGTTTCTGGCCGCAGCGTACGCCGCAACCGCGTTTCTACTGGCCGTCCTTGGGCTCTACGGCATTCTGACCCACAGCGTCGTGAGCCGGAGTCGCGAGATCGGCATCCGCATGGCGCTTGGATCCACGGCAGGCCACGTCGCCCGACTCGTCGCAGCTCAGGGCCTGCGCCTGGTCGCGATCGGACTCAGCGTCGGGCTTGCGATGGTCGTGGTCTTCGGCCGACTGATCCAGTCGCGCCTGTACGAGACCAGCGTGACCGACCCGGTCGCTCTCGGCAGCGTGACGATCACGCTGCTGGTGGCGGGAGCCTTGATCGCGTGGCTTCCCGCCCGTCGCGCCGCACGCGTTTCCCCGCTGACGGCCCTCAGATCTGAATAGCGGAGGTTCTATGAATCAACTGACCTACGCGCTGCGCCAGCTTGCGAAGTCTCCCCTGCTCACGAGTGCCGCCGTGCTGTCGCTGGCGCTCGCGATTGGCGCGAACACGGCGCTCTTCAGCATCTTTGACCAGCTCGTCCTTCGCCCTCATTCCTTTTCGGACCCCAAAAGCCTGGTCCGGGTGTGGGTGCAGAGTTCGAGCACGCAGGTTCCCGGGCCGGCATTAAGTCTCACGAAGTACGAGTTTGCCCGCGACAATCAGACGGTTTTCACGAGTGTCGCGGCGTCCGCACAGACGAGCCTTGTGTACACGAGGGTCAACGCGGAGCCGGAACAACTGGACGTCCAGCGCGTCACTGCGTCCTTCTTTCCCACCCTCGCGATCAGCCCCGCGATCGGTCGGAACTTCGACCCCTCCGAAGACAAGGCGGGTGGTTCAGACGTAACCGTCTTGAGTCATGAGTTCGCGCGCGCACACTTCGGCACCGCGAGCGCGGCGCTCGGCCAGATGGTGACACTGAATGGGATCGACCACAGGGTCATTGGCGTCATGCCCCCGCACCCGAGCGCGCCTTACAGCGGCACGCAGGCCTTCATCACCCACACCTGGGACCCCGCCACCCTGAACGCGGCACAGGTTCAGGCGGGCGCCCGGTACCTGCAGGTGACCGCGCGTCTCCGGCCGGGGGTGACGCTCAAAGAAGCGAATCAGGAACTCGCGATTCTCGATAGCCGCTACGAGTCCGCCTTCGTCGGACGGCTCGACGCCAAGACGCCGATGATCCTGAAAACGCTGAGCGAAGAGTTGGCGGGCGCCCTCGGAACGACCCTTGGGTTTCTGCTCGGCGCGGTCGGCGCCGTGCTCTTGATCGCGTGCGCGAATGTGTCGAACCTGTTTCTTGCCAGCCTGTCCGCGCGCAGCAAGGAGGTGACGATTCGCCTGTCGATGGGAGCCGAGCGACGCCACATCACGCAACAGTTCATGGTCGAGAGCCTGATCTTCTCGGCCCTTGCAACCGGGGTTGGAGCGGCGGGCGGACGAGCCGCACTCTTTCTCATCCAGCGCGCCGCGATCAACCAGCTTCCGCCAGACACCACGCTGAACTTCAGTCCGCTGACGTACATCTTCATGGCCTCGGTGTGCATGATCTGCACAATCGCGGTGGGTCTCTTTCCCGCGATGCAGTCGCCCTCATTCGGCATCGCAACGGTCTTACGCGACGCCTCACGTGGGGTGCCGGGTGGCGCGCGCGGAACTCGCTTTCGGTCCGGCTTGATCGTGGCGCAGGTCGCGGTCTCCGCGGTCCTTCTCGTCGGTTCGGCACTTCTGATGCTGAGCTTCTACCGTCTGCAACACACGCCCGCCGGTTTGAAGACCGATGGCGTGGCCACCGCGCTTCTCAACGTGCCCGTCGATCGCTACAAGACACCGCCCGAACGGGCGGACTTCTACCGACGTGTCGTGGAACGACTGAAATCCAATCCTCAGATCAAGGACGCGTCGGTGGCCTTTGGCCTTCCGTTCGCTGGACCGCCGGTTTCCCCCTACACGATCTTTGGACAACCGGTGCGCCCGGCCCCGGAACGCGCGCTCGCCAATCTGCACATCGTGGGACCTGACTTCTTCAACGTCCTGGGGATTCCGCTGATGGAGGGGCGGCTCATGAGCGAGCGGGACGACTTCAACGCGCCCGGCGTGTGCCTGATCAACGAATCGTTCGCGAGGCGACTCTTCCCTTCCGAGTCCGCCGTCGGTAAACGCCTTCTCCGCGGAATCGGCGCAGACATTCCGGTGGAGATCATCGGTGTGGTCGGAAATGTGAGGGCCAACGGCCTCACGTTGCCTGCGCCGGACGCGATCTACTACGCCTTCGCGCAAGTGCCGAAACCGACCGCCAACCTGCTTGCTCGCGTCGATGGCGATCCTCATCTTCTCGAAAAGGTGATGCACGACGCGGTCTCACAGGTCGACGCGGCTCAGCCCGTCGCATCGTTCCAGACCATGGACGCGGTCCTTCAGCAGACGGTCGGCTTGCAGCGCCTGCTCGCCTCGGTCGTGGCACTTTTCGCGACGGTGGCCCTCTTCCTTACGTCGGTCGGTCTCTACGGCGTCATCGCGTATTCGGTTGCGCAGCGGACGAGCGAGATCGGGGTCCGTATAGCAATCGGCGCGCGCCCGAAGCAGATCATCCTTCACGTCCTTTCCGATGGCATGAAGCTGGTTTCCGTCGGACTCATCGTCGGCCTCGGTCTCGCAGCGATGGCCGGTCGCACGATGTCCTCCCTGCTGTTTTCCGTCTCCGCGGTGAACGGTCCCCTGTATTTCGTGGTCGCCTTGCTGTTCGCCATGGTCGCGGCCCTCGCCTGCCTGACGCCCGCGATGCGCGCCGCCCGCATTGATCCTCTTCTCGCCCTCCGCGGCGACTAACGCCTCGTCTTCCCGGATTCACGGATGCCATGAACTCTTTCATCTACGCTCTTCGCCAACTCACCAAGGCGCCGCTTCTGACCAGCGCGGCCGTCCTATCCCTGGCACTTGCCATCGGCGCCAACACCGCACTCTTCAGCATCTTCCATCAGCTCATCCTTCGGCCGCATTCGTTTCGCGATCCGGACACCCTCGTGCGGGTCTGGGTCAACAGTCCGAAGACCGGCTTCGTCGCGCCCCAGATTTCCTTGATGAAGTACGAGCTTCTGCGCGATCAACAGACGTCGTTCTCCCAGATCGCGGCCTCAACGTTCGCGAGTTTCTCGTACGCGAAACAAAACGCGGACCCCGAGCAGCTCGTCGGTCAGCGTGTCACCGAGCCGTTCTTCAGAGTGCTTGGCGTTGAGCCGTTCCGTGGCCGCAGCTTTAGTCTCGACGAGGACAAACCTGGAGCACCTCCCGTCGCGGTGGTCAGCTACGAGTTCTGGCAGACGCGTCTTGGCGGCCTCGACTCGGCGCTTGGATCGCCGATCCGCCTGAATGGCGTCGATAACACCGTCATCGGGGTGCTGCCTCCCCACCTCAGCAACCCATTCGCCAACGCTCAGGTTTTCGTCACCTACACCTGGGCGCCTCCGTCGCTGCTCGAATCACAGATTCAGGCCGGCGCGAGCTACATCCAGGTGACGGCGCGCCTCAAGCCGGGAGTGTCGTTCGAGGACGCCAACAAGGAAGTCGCGATGATGGGCACGCGCTACGGCAGCACGTTCGCGAGCCGGATGGACGCCCAGGCCCCCACCGAACTTCGCACGTTGACGGAAGAACTGGCGGGGAACCTTCGCCCCACGATGCGACTCCTGTTTGGGGCGGTCGCGGCGGTGTTGCTGATCGCGTGCGCGAACGTCTCCAACCTCTTCCTCGCGAGTCTGTCGTCACGGCATAAAGAAGTCGCGATTCGCCTGTCCATGGGCGCCGAACGCCGGCATTTGCTGCGCCAGTTCTTACTTGAAAGCCTAGTCTTCTCGGTCATCGCGACACTCATCGGTTCCATGCTCGGTCGATTAGCGTTGATCGGCATCACCCAGGCCGCCGCGAATCAACTGCCGCCCAACACCGTGTTCACTTTCAGCGGTCTGACCTTCGTTTTCATGGGGGGCATCTGCGCACTCAGCGCGATCATGGTTGGCCTGGTGCCTGCGCTTCAGGCCTCAAAGGTCGCGATCGCTGATGTCCTCAAGGACGCATCGCGCGGCGCGCCGGGTGGAACTCGCGGAACCAGGTTCCGTTCGGGGCTCGTGGTGGTTCAGGTCGCGATGTCGGTGGTTCTTCTCATCGGCTCGGCTCTTCTGCTCGTCAGCTTCTATAGGCTTCAGAGCACTCCCGCGGGAATGAAGTCAGAGGGTGCTGCTACCGCGTTCCTGAGCGCACCCATCGAGCGCTACAAAACTCCGGCGGAGCAGTCCGAGTTCTATCGTCAGGTGATCGAACGGCTGAAGAGCGTGCCGCAGGTGAAGGACGCGGCGATTGCGTTCGGTCTTCCTCTCAATGGATCGCCGATAGCGCCCTACACCGTGTTCGGTAATCAGGTTCTTCCCTTGGCCGAACGTCCGCTCGCCAATCTCCACATCGTGAGCGGCGAGTTCTTCAACACTCTCCAGATTCCCGTGCGCGAAGGTCGTGTGATGAACTCCGGGGATCGGGACGGTACGCCGTTCGTGTGCTTGATCAATGAATCGTTCGCGCGAAGGATCTTCCCCGGGAAGTCCGCGATCCGGCAGATTCTGTTGCGCGGCCGTGACGCGGAGGTTCATGTCCAGATCATCGGCATCGTGGGCGACGTGAAGTCGAACGGTCTCGCAGCACCTCCGCCTGACGCGATCTACTATTCCTTCTCGCAAATGGGCAAGCCCGCCGCGAATATCGTTGCGCGCGTGGAAGGAGATCCCAATACGATTCAGCCGCTGCTGCGAACCGCGGTGGCGCAGATCGACGGCAACCAGCCGATCTCATTTTTTCAGACCATGGATCAGATCGTTCAACAGGCAAGCGGATTTCAGAAATTGCTCGCGGAACTCGTGGCGATCTTCGCGTCGGTGGCCCTGGTTCTCACCGCGATCGGTCTCTACAGCGTGATCGCTTACTCGGTCTCTCAGCGCACCA
>JBDTQB010000096.1:0-14395 GCA_039932395.1 Vicinamibacteria bacterium
CGAGAGGAATCGTTCGAGCGCGCGCAGGCGAGGACGGCTGGAGGCTTTGAGCAGAGCCCCCTGAATCACAGAGTGGTCGAAAAGCCAGGTTCGAATCGGGCGACGACGCTCTCCGCGAGGAGCGGGCGTGTCCACCAGGCGCACCGCCTCGCCATCGAGGACAAAGCGCGGCTTGTAGTAGCGACCGTAGGGGAAGCCTTCAAGGTTTCCTTCGAAGTCGTTGTCACAAATCAGGAGGATGACAACACTCGGATCAAGCGGCGCACCCTCCGCCTCAAAAGTGAGAATCTCCTGGTCGGTGGAATAGCCGCTCACGGAAAGGTTCAGGACATCGACATGCGTGCCGCCTGTGAGTTCAGGATCGTGGTTGATCAGGTCCGCCAGGCGCACCGCCATCGTGTGTTCTTCGTTGACGCCGACGCCGAAACCAAACGAGTCGCCGAGGATGAGGATGCGGCGCGTATCCCGCCCCTTGGTGCGCGCGAAGTCGGCGCCGCGAAATCCTTGCGCATTGATCCGCACGGTTCCGCGATCCGGGCCGCCGCGATTGTCCTCGCCCCGAGCACCGGGAATCAGCCCCCACCCGCGCAACGCCTCGTATCGCCAGAGCAAACGATCCCCCCGGTTTCCGCCGCGTGGCAGCAACCCCGCGAGACGGCTCACGCCTTCCGCCACGAGCAGAACCAGCAGCAAGCCGACGAAGTTCACGAGCAGAAGAACCGCCACGCCACGCAGGCGTGAAGCGAGGGAAGGGCGAGTTGACTGCATGGGCGTTGAGGGGACGTCGAAGGTTACAGGCGGAAGCGTCTGATTTGACCGGTGCCGTCGTTTCGGCTCTACTCGCGGCAACTCGGGCGGGTTCACTTCAATACCCACGTCGGCCGCAAGGCCCTTCTCTGTTCGGAGCAGCCACAACATGCGCGGATTCCGCAGTGTCTTCAGCCTGGGCCTCGTCGCTTTGGCCTTCTCTCTTCCAGGCGGCGTGAACGCCCAACCGCGCGGAGACAACATGATTCCGGCGCCGAACCGCCGGCCCGACGAAGGCAAGGGGCCGTTTAAGACTCTGGTGATTCGCGGCGGCATGCTGATCGACGGCACGGGCGGCCCACCACGCGGTCCCGTCGACATCGTGATTGAGGGGAATCACATCTCGTCGGTGCGACCCGCGGGCACGCCGGGACTTCCGCTGGCCCCGAACCGTAATCCCAAGGGCGCGGAGTTTGAAGTGGACGCGACGAGCATGTACATCATGCCGGGCTTCGTGGACCTGCACGTTCACGGTGGGTCCAATCCGAAGAACCAGGAGATCGAGTACGCGTACAAGCTGTGGCTCGCCCACGGCGTGACGACGGTGCGAGGTGTTCCGCTCACCGACCACGACTTCACCGTGAAGGAGAAGGCGCGCAGCGAGCGCAACGAGATCGTGGCGCCGCGCATCTGGAACTACCAGCGCATCGGACAGGGCTGGGGCAAGCCTGCGCCTGACACGCCGGAAGCGGCGCGCGAGTGGGTCCGCTGGGGCGCGGCCAACGGCATCGACGGCCTCAAGCTCGGCTCGCACCGTCCAGAGATCATGGCGGCCCTGCTCGATGAAGCGAAGAAACTCGGACTCGGTTCGGTGGCCCATCTCGACCAGGCGGGCGTGGGTCAAATGAATGCGATCAAGGCGGCGCGTCTTGGGCTCGGAACGGTCACGCATTTCTACGGACATTTCGAGTCTCTGCTCAAGGACTACGTCGTTCAGCCGTATCCGGTCGATCAGAACAGCAGCGACGAGTATCAGCGCTTCGGCCAGGTGGCGCGGCTGTGGGACAAGATCTATCCGCCCGGCAGCCCCGAGTGGAAGGCATATCTCGAAGAACATCTGAAACTCGGCACGACCTTTGATCCGACGTTCACGATTTATTCGGCCGGTCGCGACTACCTCAAGTTTCGTCAGGCGCCGTGGCATGAAAAGTACACACTGCCTTCGCTGATGGACTTCTACGCGCCTTCACGTTCAAACCATGGCGCTTTCTGGTACGACTGGACGACTGAGGACGAAGTCGCGTGGCGCAACTTCTATCAGGTGTGGTTCAAGCTCATCAACGACTACAAGAAGATGGGCGGTCGCGTGACCACCGGTTCCGACTCCGGCTTCATCTATCAGACCTACGGCTTCGGCTACATCAACGAATTCGAGATGTTGCAGGAAGCGGGCTTCCATCCGCTCGAAGTCATTCAGTCGGCGACCATGAACGGTGCTCTGACGTTGTCTGAACCGAAGAAGAAGGCGATCGACTTCGGCGTGGTGCGCGCGGGCATGCTGGCCGACCTCGTGATCGCACCGGAGAATCCGTTGCAGAACTTCAAGACGCTCTACGGCAACGGGACGATGTACCTCAATCCGAAAACCGACAAGGAAGACTGGAAGGGCGGAGTGAAGTACACGATCAAGGACGGCATCGTCTACGACGCGAAGAAGCTGCTGGCGGACGTGGCGGCAATGGTCGAAAAGCAAGAGAAGGAGCGTGCGTCAGCGAAGAAGTGACAGCGGGGTCTGTAACAGACCCAGTTTCGCGATGGCGCAGACGCCGTTGTTTCGTCGTTGGATGGAGAGCTCTGTCCGGCCGTCCCCTGCTCCCTCCCCGAATGCTCTCTCGTGTATCGTCGCTTGGTCTCCGCGCTGTGGGGGCGGATGGATCTGAACACCGACCCCTCCCCTGCTTTCCGCGTCCCGCCGGGCTGAAGATTGGCGGAACGAATCTCTCTTGAAATAGGTAGAAAGTCCACGCATGAATCTGAAGGGAAAGCGCATTGTGCTCGTCGGAGGTGCTGGACTTGTCGGCTCGCACATCGCCGAGCAGCTGGTTGCGGAAGAGCCGGCTGAGATCGTGATTCTCGACAACTTCCTACGAGGCCTCCGGACAAATCTTTCGAAGGCACTCGAGAGCCCAAGAACGCGCATTGTCGAAGGATCGATGACCGATCGCGATCTGGTCCGCCGCACTCTCGAAGGCGCGGATGGTGTTTTTATGCTCGCCTCTTTGTGGCTCGGAGAGTGCGTCAACGACCCGCGTTCCGCGTGGGAGGTGAACACGCTCGGGACGTGGAATGTGGTGGAGGCCTGTCGGGATCTCGGCGTATCGCGCATCGTCTATTCCTCTTCGGCGTCGGTCTATGGCAACGCGCTTGCCATTCCCATGACGGAAGAGCATCCCTTCAACAACCGCACGACGTACGGCGCCACCAAAATCGCCAACGAACAGATGTTCCGTGCGATCTATGACCAGCACAAACTTCCCTACATCGGGATGCGATACATGAACATCTATGGCCCGCGCATGGACTACCGGGGCGCCTACGTGAGCGTGATCATGAAAGTCCTGGATCGCATCTTCTCCGGTCAACCGCCGATTGTGTTCGGAGATGGCTCGCAGGTCTACGACTTCATTCACGTCGAGGATGTGGCCCGGGCGAACCTGCTGGGAATGAAGGCCGAGTGCGCCGATGAGAACTTCAACATCGGGATGGGGATCGGGACAAGCATCAATGAACTGGTCCAGATCCTTCTCGAACTGACAGAGTCAGATCTGAAACCCGAGTTTCGACCCGAAGCGCAGAGTTTTGTGACGCATCGCATCGGCAGCACCGAAAAGGCCGAATCTCTTCTTGGCTTCAAGGCCTCGATCGATCTTCGCCCCGGTCTCGCATCGGTTCTTGCCTGGCGTCGATCTCAGATGAAGAGCGACCAAACCCCCTCATGATCGAGGCCGGACGGACGAGCGGTCATTCCGTCGGCCGATCGGACCACCTGACGAGACGCATGGCGACCTTGATGGAGACGACCATCCAGTCTCTGAAACTGGATCTGTCGGAGTTCGTGGTTCTGACCGAGGCGGCAACCGGACCCTACGTGGTCACGCCGGTCATCGCGGCCATGGCCGGAAGCCCGCGGGTGATCGCGCTCACCCGCGACTCCTCGTACGGCTCAGTCGAAGAGGTGACTCGACAGACGAAGCAGCTGGCTGAATACTGCGGTGTGAGTCACAGAATTGAAGTGCGGGTAGAGCGCGACCCCGCATGGTTTCAAGCCGCCGACATCGTCACAAACCTCGGTTTTGTGAGGCCTCTGGATCGGGCGACCTGCCGCGCGATTCGCCCGGGCCGAGTCGTTCCACTGATGTGTGAAGCCTGGGAGTGGCGTCCCCAGGATCTAGACGTCGTTGCTTGCGACGAGTTCGGGATCCAAACCTTCGGCACCAACGAACACCATCCGAAAGCGCCAGTGTTCGAGTATTGCGGATGGCTTGCCCTCAAGCTGGTCCAGGAGGCCGGTTTGGAGGGCCACCAGACAAGAGCCCTGATCATTGGCCGGGACAAATTTGCGAAAGTCATCGCAGCCCGTCTTGGCGCGGCCGGCGCGCAGGTCGAGCACGCTCTCACCTTCGGAGAAGCGTCCCAAAGGCCGGCCGACGCCGTGATCATCGCCGACTACCACGAGCCGGGTTTTGTCATCGGTCCCTCCGGAGAGATCGAATCGGCGGAGTTCGCGGCGCGCTATGGTTCGGCGACCGTCATTCCGTTCGTCGGTCAGGTCGATGTCCTCGGTCTGGCAGCGCTGGGCGTCCGCGTTTTTCCCGCGGAGAACCCGGGGAGTCATCGCATGGTCAGGACGCTCGCAGCTCTAGGCCCAAGACCAGTGATCGAATTGCATGCTGCGGGCCTGAAGGTGGGAGCCATGGCCCTGCAAGGAGCGACGAACGCGCCGGGTGACTTCGAAGGTTTGGCCCAACCGCTCTCGGCAGCCTCAGCAGCGGCTCCCTTTTTTGAAAAATGAACCGAACAGGAGAAACATCGTGACAGATCAGGTCGATTCGGCAGCTCAGGAGATCCGGGAGTTCTATCGGAAGCGCGCCACGCTGGATCGCTACGCCACCTCGCCCGACTTCAATCTGAGGGAAGTTGAGAACCGGGCCCTGAGCCGTCATCTGGATGACGATTTGTCGGTTCTAGATGTCGGCTGCGGCAACGGCTACTCCACTCTGAGCTACGCGGCGGAGTTCCGCTCGTCCTTCACCGGCGTGGACTTCGTACCTGAAATGGTGACCGCGGCGAAGGGACTGGCGAACACCTTCGCCCTCAAGGGCACGGTGGAGTTCGATCTTGGCGATGTCACCCGTCTGGGCTTCGCTGCCGAGTCGTTCGACGTGGTTTGTTCGCAGCGCTGCCTTCTCAACCTGCCCACCCGTGCCGACCAGTGGACCGCTCTTGACGAGGTCGCGAGGGTCTTAAAACCCAACGGTCGGTATCTGATGCTCGAGGGAACCCTGCAAGGCCTCCGGGCGCTCAACTCGGTGAGAGGTCGATTTGGCCTCGAACCGATACCGGAAGCCGATCCAAAGTCGAACTGGTTCAGCAACAAGTTTGATGAAGATGAAATGAGAGCGGAGGCGCTCAAGCGCTTTCGAACCATCGAGCGGGTGGAGCGGTTCGGCATGTACTACCTGATCTCGAGGGTCCTCCATCCCTTGCTGGTCGCTCCGGACACCCCCAAGTATGATGCTCCGATTAACGCCATCGCCCGACGGATCTGCGATGAGTTTCCCGATTTCGAAGGCATGGGTCATGTCGCGCTTTTTGTATTGCGACGCTGATCACGGCGGAATGAGGTTCTTTTAGCAAATGTGCGGCATCGCGGGAGTCCTGAACCTCGACGGAGCAACTGCGCACTCGGGTCTTCTCCGCCAAATGGCGGATCAGTTGCGCCATCGCGGACCGGATGATGAGGGACTTTGGGCCGATGGACCGGTCGGATTTTCTCATCGGCGCCTGATGATCATCGACCTCACCGCCGCGAGCCATCAGCCGATGAGCTCGGAGGACGCCGAAGTCGTCCTCATCTACAACGGAGAGATTTACAACTATTTGGAGTTGCGCCTGGAGCTCGAAGCCCTTGGCTATCGATTCCGTTCGCAAGGGGACGCCGAGACGATTCTTCACGCCTATCAGGCGTGGGGTGAACAGTGCCTCGATCGTTTCAACGGAATCTTTGCGTTTGCGATCTGGAACAAGGCTTCAAAGACTCTGTTCCTGGCCCGGGATCGTTTCGGGGTCAAACCGCTCTACTACTACCAGGACGCCGACGTCCTCGTCTTTGCTTCGGAAATCAAGGCCATTCTGAAACACCCGGGAGTTCGCCGGGGCGTTTCCATCCCGGCCCTCAACGAATACTTCACCTTTCAGAACATCCTCACCGACCGGACCCTCTTCGAGGGGATCAAGCTGCTGCCGGCGGGCTCATGCCTGACCGTGGAAACCGCGAGAGGAGACGCGCTCTTGAGGGAGAGGCGGTACTGGGAGATTCCGTCGCCGAGTCGCGACAATCGCATCACCATGGAGGAGGCCACCGAGGAGATCACCCGGCTCTTTGAGCAAGCGGTCACGCGTCAGCTCATGACCGATGTTCCCCTGGGCGTCTATCTGAGCGGGGGCATGGATTCGGGCTCGATCACTACCATCGCCCGGCAAAAGATGGGCCGCATCTGCACCTTCACGGCCGGCTTCGACCTCTCCTCCGCCACTGGGCTGGAACTCGCCTTCGACGAGCGCGAGGCCTCCGAGGCCCTTGCCAATCTCCTCAAGACCGAGCACTACGAGACCGTGCTTCATGCCGGCGACATGGAACACGTCATGCCCGACCTGATCTGGCATCTCGAAGATCTGCGGGTCGGCCAGTGCTATCCGAACTACTACGTCTCGCGGCTGGCGAGCAAGTTCGTCCGCGTCGTGCTTTCCGGGGCCGGTGGCGACGAGATCTTCGGCGGGTACCCGTGGCGCTACCAGTACGCGCTCGCCTCCACCAGCCGAGCAGGATTTCAGGACGACTACTACGGCTTCTGGCAGCGCTTGGTCAAGGACCAGGACAAGTCCCGTTTCTTCAGCCCCGATGTCGCCAGAGAGATCAAGGGGCACCCGACACGGGAGATCTTTGATGGAATCCTGAATCAAGCCCCTCACCAGTCCGAGACCGTGGAGGATCGGGTGGAGGCTTGTCTCTACTTCGACGCGAAGACCTTTCTGCACGGTCTACTCGTCGTCGAGGACAAGCTCAGCATGGCGCATGGCCTAGAGGCCCGGGTTCCCTTCCTCGACAACGACCTCGCTCAATTTGGCCTCACCCTTCCCGCCAGGTTGAAAGTGGGCAGCCTTGCGAAACCCATCGAGTACGCCAGGGAAGACCGAATCACGAGGGAGCGAAGAGAAGTCCGGAGCAGTGAAGGAAAGCTCGCGCTCCGCCAGGCGATGCGTGGTGTCGTTCCTGCGGGTCTGCTTGATCGGCCCAAACAGGGATTCTCCGCGCCGGACGCTGCATGGTTTCGAGGCGAGAGCATCGACTACGTTGGCGGAATACTGAGCGATCGCAAGAGTCGGATCTACGACTTCCTCGATCCGGCGGAAGTCCGGCGTCTGTGGCGCGAACACGCCGAGGGCATCGAAAACCGGCGGCTCCTTATCTGGTCCTTACTGAGTTTCGAGTGGTGGCTCCGGAAATTTCAGTCCTAGGCTCATGAGAATCTGCTACCTCGCGAATCTCTTCCCGCCCGTCCAAACCGGCACCAGCTACTACACGCGCCAACTCACCGATGCAATGGTCGCGGCGGGTCACGAGGTGCTGGTGATCACCTGCGCCGAAGGCCGCATCGGCTCGGACAGCGTGGAGCAAGGAGTCAGAGTCATCCGTCTGCCCTCGCGAGGAGTTCCGCGACTCGCCCTCTTTCAGGGCTTCGATCGGTTTCGACTCGCCTGGACGCCAAGAAACTATCGGCAGGTGGAGAAGGCGGCGCGCGCGTTCCGCCCCGACCTTATCCACGCCTGCGGTCATCTGCTCGACCTCGCCCACCTCGCGGGACGGCTGGCCCGAGACCTGGGGGTGGTCTCCGCTTGTTCGATCCATACCGTCATCCATCATCCAGAAAACAAGCTCTCCGACTGGTTGCTTCGGACGGTGGATCAAAGCGTTCACGCCCGTCTGGCCATGAAGTGGTTCGACTGGATTCTGACCCTCGACAAAGACACCTCGGCCTACGCGCGGCGGACCTATCCAGGGATGCGGACGGTTCCCGTGCCGTGGGGTGTCAGCTTTGATTTCGATCGCTATCACCACACCGCGACTACGGATGGAACCCTCAAGGTCCTTTCGGTCGGTCACCTGACCCATATGCGATCCCGGGCCGCCCTCATCGAGGCCGTCGGTCGGCTGAGGGATGAAGGGATTCCGTGCGCCTTGAGGATCGTGGGGAAGATCTGCACCGACGATCCCCTCAAGCAGGTCGAGGCGCGCGGTCTGGCAGATCGCGTTCTTTTCATCGGAGAACAACCCCGCGAACAAGTGCTCAAGGAGCTTGTCGCGTGCGACGTTCACGCAATGTGGATCAGCAATCCCGGTGTCGGGTCTGCGGGTATGGAGGCCATGAGCGTCGGCGTTCCAACCATGATGTGGGCGGCTCCCGATCAATTGGGGTTCGTCGACCTGCAGCACATGGAGAATACTGTCTTGATCGACCCTTCCGATCCGGAAACCGTCGCGGAGGCCTTGCGCTGTCTAGCCCGGGACACCGGCCTGCGAGAGCGAATTGGCCGGCAGGGGCGTGAGCTTGCGAGAGAGAACTTCTCCTGGCCCCGCATCGCGATTCGAATGGGGGAGATCTATGAGCGGCTGGTCACGGAGGCCCGGGCAACACATCCTTGATGCGTGCCAGATGGTAAGTTCGTGCCCCTCATGACGCTATCCATGTGCAGCGCGGACGCCAGTCTGTAATGATCCCCATGCGCCGACTACCGATCACCAAAGTGTGGGTCGATGAGACCGAGGTCGATGCCGTTCGGCAGGTTTTAGAATCGGGCTGGCTGGTGCAGGGCCCGCGGGTTCAGGACTTCGAGCAGGCGGTCGCGAGTTTTGTAGGCGTGCGCCACGCCATCGCGGTGAACTCCTGCACGTCGGCTCAGTTCATCATGTCGCGCATCGCCGGCATCGGGCCAGGGGATGAAGTCGTTGTGCCGGCCTTCACCTGGATCTCCACCGCGAATTCCGTTGGCTTTGTGGGAGCCCGTCCCGTCTTCTGCGACATCGATCTGGCGACTTTCAATCTAGACCTGGAAGACGCGGCCCGACGAATCACCCCCCGGACTCGAGCGCTCTACCCGGTCCATCTCTTTGGCCTTGCGGCACCGATGCCGCAAGTGATGGAGCTCGCCCGGGCGAATGACCTGGCGGTGGTCGAAGACTGTGCCTGTTCGCTCGGCGCTTCCATCGAAGGCAAACACACGGGCGGCGACGGTCTGGGAGGCTGCTTCTCCTTCCACCCGCGCAAGTCGATCACCACCGGTGAGGGAGGCATGATCACGACCAACGACGACCGGGTCGCTGACCTCGCCCGCAGCCTCCGCGACCACGGTGCCGCGAAAACCGATTTCGAGAGACACAACAATCCCGGCAGTTTCCTCCTGACCGAATACGCGCTCCTGGGATACAACATGCGCCTCACCGATATCCAGGGCGCCCTCGGCGTCGTTCAGATGGGCCGTGTTGACGCCATCCTCAAACGGAAGCTCGCTCTGGCTCGGGAATTTACCGAGCGGCTGGCCTCGGTCCCCTGGCTGCGCGCGCCCACGACCCCACCCGGCTACACCCATGGGTATCAGGCCTATTGCACGCTGTTCAACCCCGAAGAAGCTCTCCGCGCCCTCGCGGCCCGGGATTTGAGCGCGATCGACCGGCTCAGTGCCGAACGAAACAACGTGATGACTGCCTTGGAGTCGCGCGGCATTTCGACGCGGCAGGGCACGCACGCCGTCCACATCCAGCGCTACTACCGGGAAACCATGGCGCTCAAGCCGATGGATTATCCGGCCGCGTATGCCGCGGACCGTCTCACCCTGGCCCTGCCTTTTTATCCGACCATGACCTCCGAGGATGTGGACTACCTGTTTCAAGCGCTTGGCGACGTGATCTAGGTCCCGAGCAGAAATACAGTGCATGAGTCGGAGCCGAGGCACCCGGAGCGCCAAGGCGCGACGAAAGCGCCCAGATCCAAAACGTCATCGACTTGCGGTACCGCGCCTTCTACGCAGGCCGGCCCAATGCCTTCTCCGCCGCGTCGGTAGCCAAGGAAGTCTTTGCGCGGCGGAGTCGAAGGCGCCGATCGCGTTAGCCGTTGGCCTGCTTCACCGTGACGAACACGGTCGCGCCGTTGCGGTCGATCAGGAGGAGCGTTGGCTTGTCGGTCGTCTTACGCACGGCCGCGCGCAGCCCGTCGATCGACGTCACCGCCTGCCGGTTGACCTCCTGAATCACGTCGCCCTGGCGCAGTCCGGCGTCGGCGGCGCGACCGTCGGGATCGACGTCCTGGATGACCAGCCCCGTCCCCTTGGCGTTAGGCGCAACCGTGATGCCGAGGGCGGACGAATCGGCGCCGCCTTGCTCCTCGCCGTTCTCGCCGCGACCGGTCGTGCGATCGCCTTTGGCCTCGTCCAGTTTCACCGCGATCTTCTTCTCGGCGCCGTCGCGGACGATGACAACGTCAGCGGTGGTGCCGGGACCCGCGTCGGCGACACGGTTACGCAGGGAGTTGATGTCCTGCACCGCCTGTCCGTTGAACGACATGATGACGTCGCCCCGGCGCAGGCCCGCGCGCTCGGCCGCGCTGCCCTCGCCGACCGACCCGATGATCGCGCCGCCGTTTTGCTTGAGGCCCAGGCTCGCCGCGATGTCGGGGGTCACGGTCTGCACGCTCACGCCGAGCTGCGCGCGCGTCACCTTGCCCTTGGTGCGGAGGTCGTCCATCACGTGCTTCGCCATGTTCACCGGAATCGAGAAGCCGATGCCGATGTTGCCGCCCGACTCCGACAGGATCTGCGAGTTGATCCCGACAAGCTCGCCCTTCATATTGACGAGCGCGCCGCCGGAGTTGCCGTGGTTGATCGGGGCGTCGGTCTGGAGGAAGTCCTCGTAGCTGCCGTCCCCGACGCCGGTGGACCGTCCCTTCGCGCTGATGATCCCCATCGTCACCGTCTCCCCGACGTTGAGAGGATTACCGACCGCCAGCACGACGTCGCCCACCTTCACGCTGTCCGAGTCGCCGAGAGACACGGCCTTGAAGTCGGTGCCGGCCACCTTAAGCAGCGCGAGATCGCTCGCCTTGTCGGTGCCGATGATCTTCGCAGGCAGCGAGCGGCCGTCGGTGAAGTCGACGGTGACCGTTTCAGCACCGTCCACGACGTGGTTGTTAGTCAACACGTAGCCCTCGGTGGTCACCACGACCCCGGAGCCCAGCGCGTTCTGCCGCTGGCGCGGGATGCGCGGCGTTGCGCCGCGCCGGCCGTTCTGGCCGGGCGAGCCAAAGAACTGGCCGAAGAAATCGTCGTCGGGAACCTGGAACTGGGTCGGCGAGACCTGAGCGCGTCCCTGGACGCGAACGGTCACGACCGCCGGAGCAACGACGTCAACGACGTCCGCGTAAGAATCGCGGCCGCCGGCCACCGCGTGGGCGATGGGCGTGGTCACAGTCGCCGCGAGGGCAACCGAGGAATGCGTTTCAGCGGCGAAGCCGTGCCAGGCCGCACCGGAAACCAGGAGAAGGGCCGCAAGGACGCCGAGCACCGCGCGCGTCGCTCGCTGAGTGGGTCGAAGATTTGTAGTCATACCCCTAAGACGATCCGGGTGCTCTCGACGCCGTATCACGCACATTACATCGATGTAATTTCCTGATCCCGGACAAACGCGTCACGCCGAGTGTCCCTAGGCAAGCGGCAGCGTGACCGTGAAGACCGCGCCGCGACCGGGCTCGCTCGTGGCGCTGGCGCTTCCACCGTGCGCTTCGACGATCGCCTTTACGAGGCTGAGACCGAGGCCGAGACCCCGCTCGGTCCGGCTGACGTCGCCACGGAAGAGCCGATCCCAGATCCGGGGCAGCTCGTCCGGCGAAATGCCCGGCCCCGTGTCGGCAACGCGCAGGACTGCGCCGCCTTCGTCCTTGCCGTATTCAATGGTGACGCGTCCGCCGGCGGGGGTGTACTTCAGCGCGTTGTCGATCAGGTTGGCGGCGACTTGTTCCATGCGCGTCCGATCCGCGAAGACCACGGCATCTCCCGCCGGGGCGATCACCGCAAGCGCCACCCCCTTGGTATCCGCCACCTCCTGGTAGAGATCCACCGCGCGCGCAACGATCTCAGCAAGGCGGACCGTCTCCCGCCGCAGCGGCATGGCGCCGCTCTCGGCTTCTGAGATATCCATCAGGGTGTTAAGCATCACGAGGACACGGTCACTCTCCTCCACGCAATCGGCCAGGGCCTCGCGGTAACGGTCGGCGTCGGCTGGGCCCGCGAGCGCCAGTTCGGCGGTTCCGCGCAATCGAGCGAGAGGCGTCCGCAGGTCGTGCGAGACATTGTCCAGCGCCCCGCGCATGACGCCGACCAGCGTTTCGATCTTGTCGAGCATGGCGTTGAACAGCACGGTGAGCTCGTCGATTGCATCGCCCGAGGCGCCACCGACCGGCACGCGCGCATCGGTGCGCCCGGTACGGATGATGTCGCGAACGGTCTGGGTGAGCCGGCGAATGGGCCACACCGCCGACTGCGTGGCCAAAAAGCCACCGGTGAGTGCCACCCCAACGACAAGCAGTGTGATCAGTCCGAGCGTCGCGCGGAAGCGCGCGAGAAGATCCTGACGCGCCTCGGTACTCTTTCCCACCTGCACGAGGGTGCCGTCTTCGAGCTGCGCCGAGACCATCTCGAGTTTCGAGGGGTCCCAACCTTCGGGATTGCTGAGCACGATCGACTCGACGCCGCGGTCCACCACGCGGACAAAGAGACGTTCGGGCGCCACGGACTGCTCGGCCCGCACAGTGGCGGCCAAGCCGCGAGCACCTGCGCGTGTGTAAACGGTCGCGTATTCCCCGAGCTTCGCGCGGATTACCTGGTCGTCGCGTTGGACCAGCGACGCCGACAGCAGGTAATAGGTCAGGAGCACAATCGCGAAGGCACCGAGCACGAACAGACCCGCGTACCACGCCGCGATGCGGAGCCCGAACGCCGGACGCGGCCGGGGGTCGAAAGCACTCACGCGCCGCCTCCGCCTCCGAGCCGGTAGCCCACGCCGCGTACCGTCTGCAGCATCTTCGACTCGAAGGGTCGGTCGATCTTCTCTCGCAGCCGGCTCACCAGCACGTCCACGATGTTGGTCTGCGGATCGAAGTTGTATTCCCACACCCGCGACAGAATCATCGTCTTGGAGACGACAATGCCCGGGTTGCGCATCAGATACTCGAGGAGGGCGAACTCGCGTGGGCGCAGATCGATGGACGTCCCGCCCCGCGTGACGCGACGGGTCAGGAGATCCAGCTCGAGATCCGCGACGGTGAGTGTGGTCGGCTCGGACGTGCGGGTCGAGCGGCGCAGAAGGGCCTGCACCCGCGCCAGCAGCTCGGCGAAGGCGAACGGCTTCGTGAGGTAGTCGTCGCCGCCGCTCTGCAGGCCACGCACCCGGTCGTCCACCGACCGCCGAGCACTCAAAATGAGGACCGGCGTCGCGACCTTCTTGCGCCGGAGTTCCTCGATGAGTGAAAGGCCGTCGCGCTTGGGCAGCATCACGTCGACAATGGCGACGTCGTAAGTCAGGATGGACGCGGCCGCCAGGCCCGCGTCGCCATCCGACTCGCGGTCGACTGCGAACCCCGCCTCACGCAGCCCGCGCGCCACGAAATCCGCGATGGTGTTGTCGTCTTCGACGATCAGCGCCCGCATCCGTCGATCATATGCAAGGACGTCACGCGGGCCCGCTCGATCACACCCGGGGCAGGCGACGTGCGGGCGCGGCCGCGATCACCAGTGCTGATGGTGTGTGAGGGGCGCCGACCCTGCGGGCGCCGCGCCTGCCCGAAACGCTACTTGATCGGCGCGAAGGCGGGCTCGATGTCCACGGGAACGCCTTTCAGCTTGTCCAGCACGCGCTGAACCTCGGGGCGGATCGTGACGGCCTTGGCCAACAGGGCCTGGGCGGCATCGTACTGGCCTTCGGCCTCGATCGTCATCAGGTCGTGTGTGAGGCCCGCAACCGCGTCTCGAATCTTGGCGTCGACCACTGCGAAGGTACCGTCCGCGTTCACCACAAAAGCGCCTCGATCCAGAAGGTCATTGACTTGCAAGGCCACGCCCTTGCCGTGGGCTTCAGTCACGCCGAAACGGATCGATCGGAACCCCGAGGCGAGGAAAGTCGTGTACATCGAGTCTGCCACCGCCTTCGAGATCACACCCTTGTCGGCGAGCTGCTGCAGCGCCCACAAGCCGGAGATATCCGCCTTGGCTTCTTCGATGGCGGAGTACGTGTCCTTGAGCACGAGACGCACGGCCTCTCCGG
>JBDTQB010000097.1:0-14333 GCA_039932395.1 Vicinamibacteria bacterium
TTTTCCAGTCGACGATGCGCACGCGGCCACGCTCGTCACGGAAGGCGAGGTCCATGCGTAGGAAGACGGGAACATCGCCCACGTGGAACGACACGAGTTCTTCCATCGACAGCCACGCCGTCCGCTTCACCTTGAAGGCTTCGCGCAGCGTGGGCGACTTGAAGAAGTTCCGCATCGAGCGCATGACGATGCCGACCAGGATCTTCTTATCTTCCTGCTCGATGGGTTGGAGGTACTCGTGCTCGAAGAGGCGGAAGCCGTTGGTGCCGCCTTCGCTTTCCTTCCATTCCTTGAGCATGCGTTCGTGAACCACCGCCCGGATCAGCGCTTCCTGAACCGCTGGTTCTGGAATGGAATCGTTGACGCGCAGAAAGTCCTCGATCGTTTCGTGAACCACCGATCCGGCCCACAACGCGAGGGCGGAGAGCTGCTTCAGCCGCTGAACTTCAGGGTCGTCGATGATTCCGTAGTACGAGTAGTAATACTTGCGCGGGCACGTCGCAAACGTGTCGTGGCGGGAGGACGACCACGCAAACGCGCGCACGTCACGCCGTGTCTCTTCGGCTTTCTCGGAGAAGGCAGGCGCCTCGGCCACTGTCGAAGGGGCGGGAACGAGAGGCGTCGTCGAACTCAAACCGCCACCTGCCGTCCAAGCGATGTGAACAAGACGAAGCGACGCGATTGATGCGAATCGGAGGCGAGAGCGAGACCGCGCGCGTAGCGCCGCAGTTGCGCCGCATGATGGGAGGCTTGAGCGAGCACCTGATCCTCACTGATTGCTTCGGTTTTGTAGTCGACCACCACCCAACCCTTCTCATCTTCAAACGCCAGATCGCAGACACCTTCGAGAAGGCGATCTTCCTCCACGTAGCTGATCGGCACTTCACGAAAGACCCGGGCCGCCCTCGCCGCCTCGCGCATGATGGGCAGAGACAACGCGGCTTCCGCCTGAGCTTCGGCGCGGGCGACCGCTTCCTTGGTAAGAGGGAAAGCAGGAGCCAGCGCAGGCGCGATCTTGCGCACGGATTCGGGCTTGGAGAAGTCGGCGAGTTCGAGCAGGCGATGCACGAAGGAACCGAAGACGCGTCCCACGAACTCCGGCGGTTCAACCGCCGCGGGCGACTCACGGGCGGCATCCTCGCGCACCGGAACGGGGGACAAGGTGATCTCGGACGCGGCGGCGATGAGTGCCGCGCGTCGCGCTCGGAATCCGCTGAGATCGCTCGGCATCTCTTCGCCTGGACCTTCGACGTAGTTTTCGGGCGGCTCATCCGGAAGCTTCACGGCACCCGCATCAAGATTCACCAGATCCGGGCTGGGAATCGAAATCTCTTTGGCGATGTCGTGCCAGAAATCGCCGACCCGCTCGGTCGCCGGTGGAATAGGAACCACCAGCCAGTCGCGGGCGCGCGTGGCCGCCACGTAGCGAAGGCGATGCGTTTCTTCACGCAATCGCGCTTCTTCCTTCAGGGCCAGCACGTCCCAATCGGGCGCCTGACAGTCCTTCACGAAACCTAGCGCGATCTTGCCTTCCTCACGAAGCGGAACGCTGTCGACTCGCGGGATGATCTTGTCCATCGAGTCGTAGAGAACCACGATCGGCGCTTCGAGACCTTTGGCTTTGTGGATGGTCATGATGCGCACGGTGTGCGGATCGCCAGGACGTGACGACGGAAGGTCCGGCTCTTCGCCCGCTCCATCGAGACGATTCGCGAGAAGAAGATTGAAGCCGCGCAGGGTCAGCAGGCCAAGCGACTCGGCCTGACGCGCGAGATGAACCACCTTGCGCAGATTGGAGATGCGAGGCTGGGCGCGCGCGGTGGATCCGCGTTCGGTCGCGTGCAGGGCGGCGAAGATCGATGTCTCATCGAAGAGGCGTTCGATCAGCGCGGCCGGCGGCAGCTTCGTTCGATCTTCATAGAGTCTGCGTAAGAGATACAGCGCGCGGCCCACTTCGTCGGTCGCGGGCTCGGCTTGAAGGATCGACAACTCGCGGCCTTCAAAACGCCACTCGGCGATCGCACGATCAGACACACCGAAGAAGGACGAACGCAGCGCAGCCACAAGGCTTGTGGTGTCGGATGGATCATCGACCGCGCGGAGAACCGCGTGGGTTTCCACAACTTCAGAACGCAGGAAGAAGGATCGACCGCCGTCCACCACGAACGGAACGGACGCCCGCTCCAGCGCCTGCTCAAGCGGGCGGATCTGAGTCAGCCGACGAGCCAGGATCAGCACGTCGCCGGCGCGGCTCTTGCGGGTGGATCCGCCGTCGCGCACCTGCAACGTTCCGTTCTGCGCGGCCGCTACAAACGCGGCAATGGCGCTCGCCTCCGCTTCAAGGACAGAGGAATCGGCTTCTTGCGGAACCGTGAACTTGAGGGCGAGCAGGCTCGGCTCATCGGGAATGTGGGGACTCGCGGCGAGCGGCTCGTAGTCAGGCTGACCGTAGGCACTCTTCTTGATGGTGTTGCTGAAGAAGCGGTTGACGAAGCGAAGGATGGCGGGTGTCGAGCGGAAGTTCTGGGTCAGTGAAACCAGTTCGACACCGGGGCGCGTTTTCGCTGCCTCGCAGGCAGCCGCGAAGATCGACGCATCAGCGCGACGGAAGCGGTAGATCGATTGCTTCGGATCGCCCACCACGACATAAGACGCGGGCCCGATCGAGTCATCTTCGGCCGACGTGGAAGAAACGCCGGCCAGTATTTCGATGATCTCCACCTGGAGCGGATCGGTGTCCTGATATTCATCGACGATGATCGCGCGATACTTGCGACGGAAGTACGAACGCAGCGAAGCGTTCTTACGCAGCGCCTCAGCCGCTTTCACCAGGAGGTCCACGTAGTCGAGCACGCCGGCTTCGCTCTTGCGCCGCTCATAGATGACCAGAACGCCCTGAAGCGCCGTCACGAGGCCGCTGTAGAAGGAAGCGTTCTTTTCCTTCTCCCAGGTGGCGGCGCGATCGGCGATCTCCTGAGTCAGTGCGCGACATTCGTCGAAGGCTTCATCGGCCTTCCACAGACGCTTGTTGCCCAGTCCCTTGCGGACGCGCAACGCCTTGAGCGCCACGATCAGATCGGGATCAGCGAGACCGGCTGTCTTTTCGATGTCCTCGGCCAGCAACTTCACCGCGACGACCATGGTGTCGGCTTCGGGCTTGCCCTCAACCAGCTCCTTCCCGCGTGCGATCTTCGCGGCGAACCAATCTCGCACCGGGCGCGGATCCACACCGACATGGCCGATGTGCGGCTGCAGATCGCGCTGCCACACCAGGCGACGAGCGAGTTTCCGCAGTGTCATCGGATCGCCGATGGGCGACGTCTTCTCCAGCGGAATGCGAGAGAGGATCACCGCTTCAAGCAGATCGTCGTAGCCGGTGAGGCGGTCCTGGAGCCACTCTTCCCAGGCTTCTTCAAAGATGAAGTCGGACAGCGCTTCGTCGGCCACTCGGAAGCCGGGCGTGACGCCCGCTTCGAGGGGGCGTTCTTGAAGCATCGCCGTGCAGAGCGCGTGGATGGTGGAGACCTGCGCGCGTTCGATGGTGGCGAGACCGTCGCTTGCGCGTGCAATCACCGCCGCGTCTTTGGCTTCGGCGCGGGCGCGTTCCAGCGCATCCCGCAGACGAAGCTTCAATGTGGTCGCAGCGTTCTCGGTGAAAGTCACGGCCGCGATCTGCTCAAGTTTGAGAAAGCCAGTCAGGACGATGTTGACCATGCGATCGACCAGCAGCGTGGTCTTGCCCGTCCCAGCACCCGCCGAGATGACGAAGCTGGTACGGAGTTCCGAGCGGACGCGCTCGCGAACCGCTTCGTCTTGAGGGATCAACTCGCTCATGCGAACTGTTTCAACTCCGCCACCTTGCGTGCGAGCGGGTCGTGAATGCGGCGGCGGCGCTTGCGTCCTTCGAGAACGGCGGTAGGACCGCAGACCGATGCAAAGTCGCAGAACGTGCAGGCCGACGGCTCCTGCATGAAGACGCCGTGACCCATCAGATCGGCGATACGCAGCAAAAGCGCACGGAACGTGGCTGAAGTCGCATTCGCTGGCTTGAAGGCCACCTGCCGTCCGGCGTTGACGTAGTCGAGGAACGCTTCGACCACCTTCTCGCCAGGGAAGATCTCCTGCGCGGCCAGAATGTAGAAAGGGATCTGAAGTTGTCGGCCGCCCTTGAAGAGCGAGCCATCCGCATCGGGGGGGGCTTTGCCGGTCTTGTAGTCGCGCAGCACCAGGCCGCCGCCTTCGGCGGCATCGATCCGATCAATACGATCGATCTGGCCGGAAATCTTCAACGAGGTGCCGTCGTCGAGTCCGATCTCGACGGGCAGGGCGCGATGCGGCTCGTTTGTATTCGATGTGCGATACGGCATCCCGAACGAGACTTCGAAATGGGCTGGCGTCGTCTTGCGGCTGCGGTAGTTCTCGGCTTCGCGCGTCAGCCAATCCGTCAGCATGTTCAGGAAGACTTTCTTTTCGGCTCGCCAGAGCAGGATCAGACGCGGAGGGGAACCCTCGACCCAGGCTTCGAGACGTTCGTCGCCCAACTGAAGCAAACGGGCGCGTTCTTCATCTGTATTGCGGATCGGCAACGTGCCCGCGTCGCGACACTCACGCAGGAACAGCTCGGCCACTTCGTGGAAGAGGGTTCCTTTTTCCAGCGGATCGAGCTTGCGGCGCTCTTCGGGTTCGATCGCGGGTTCGAGCCTCAGCACATAGCGAAGGAAGTAGCGGAAGCCGCACTCGCCGAAGGCCGCAATACGACTGGCGGAAATAGCCTGGCCGCTCTTGATGGGATCCAGTTTGGGATGTGTGTCCTCCCCTTCGCGTCCAACCAGACCATCGAAAGGCGACAAGCGTCTCGCGCCGCGGCCGCGAGAGAGGTCGTGTGCTGCTTGAAGAAAGGGACGATCTGCCGCGAGCCAGCCAACCGCCTGAAGACCATAGCGCGACACGACTTCGGTATCGCGCTCGCCCAGGTCGATGCTCAGCTCCATGTCGGTGCGGCCGTCTTCGTCTTCCTGGACGATCTTGTGAAGATCGTCCGCGGTCACCGCGATGCCCTTCGATGCCTGCAACGCTGCCATCAGAAAGAGTGACGGAAGGCGCTCGCGTCCGGTCTGTTCATCGGCGCGCGGATAGGAAAGGACCAGCGACTCCTCGGCCTGCCGAAGGGTGCGCGTGAACATGCGGCGCGTCTGCGCCACGCGTGTCTCCGTGGTCGGGAGAGACAGTCCACCCGCGATCACCGTCGGCGCGGGGGCCTCATCAAAAAGGCTGAGCTGCGCGACCGGCTTCGGCTTGGGTGCGGCGGCGATCGCTTCATCTGTGAGCAGCTTGCGCTCATGATCGAGAAGGAACGGATCCGGCCGGAAGACTCCGGGAAAACGTCCTTCAACAAGTCCGAGAAAGGCCACGAACTGGAAGCGGCTCCCAGAGAGGGCTTCGGGTGAGCCGACGTGGACACCGATGCGAGAGCGTTCTTCGAGAGGCCGTCTTTTGCGGTCGAACTGAGCCTCGATCACGGACAGGACGCGGTCGAAGCCCACCGCCTGCGAAACCGCGGAGAGGGCGGAGATCTCTTCGAGGGTTTCGTAGACGAGCTGAAGCTCCGTCCGCTCCATCTCGTTGGTTGGACGGATCCAGTCGAGGCAAAGCGCCAGCAGATGCGTCGACCACTGATCAAGGGTCAACTTCTGGCTGGTGAAGGCCAGGCTGTCGTTGAGCTTCTCGATCAACACGCGAAGAGCCTTTGCGGCTGCGACACGTCGGCCGCGCGACGAGATATGGGTGACGCTTGGGGAAGCGCTCTTGCCCGGCTTCTGTTCTTCCTTAATGAAGTGATCCAGCGCCTTGCGAAAACGATCGATGCCCGAGACGACCTTGAGTTCTCGGGTGATCTGGTCAAAGGCGGAGGGGTGAGGCGGCTCGTCGACACCGGTTTTCTCCGCCAGGGGAACAGGAGCGAAGGTCAGAAATTCGAGGAGTGCCCCGCGGTCAAAGTCTCTGGAAGCAAGCAACAGCAGGAACGATCGGGCCATGCGACCTGTGGCGAGCGGCAAGGAAGGATGCAGCTTGAAGGGAATACGCGCGCGGCTGAACAAGTCCACCACGATCGGCGCGTAAACATCGGCCTGCGGAATCACCACCGCCATCTCGTCGAACGCAGTGCCCTTCTGCGCCGCTTTTAAGATGAGACGGGCGATGGAGCGCACTTCGCTCGCTTCACCCGGCGCGGTGATCCAGGAGACGACGGAGGTGGGCGGCTCGATCGACGACTCGACCGTTGCGGGTCGAGGGCTCGGTGCGTGAAAGAGGGCGTCGGTGAGACGAAGAATTTCGTCGCTCGCGCGGCGGGCGACGGGAGCGAACATGGTTTCGGCCCATGTCACGGTGGGAATGCCACCTTCGTCTGCCTGTTCGGCGAACGAGCCGGGCGTATTCGCGTCTCCGTCTGAAATACGTCGCGCCCCGAAGCGCATCGCGAGCGTGCTCAGAAAGCGGAATTCGTCGGCGCGCGGTTCGAGATCAGGCGAAAAAAGAATCGTGGTCCCCTCGAGAAACGGCGCATCCACAACTTCCGCCTCGGAATACAGGCGCGTCTCATCAAAGAACTTCGTTTCGATGTCGTTGTGATAGCGCTCGTAGATGGATGCGATGGCGAGCAGGCGTGACCTGTCTTCAAGGCTCTTGCTGCGCTCACCCAGACGACGCACCGCAGTGGGCCGGATGGAGGCGGCGCGCAGGTCTTCAAGAGTCCGAGCCAGAACACGCGCGACCGGAGCCTCGGGCAGGCCAGGCTTGAGAAGCTCCGGATGCGACGCCAGGAGCTTGGCGGAGAGCATGGCGCCGTGTCCCGTTCCCCAGGCCATCAAACCTTTGGCGTGACACACGGACTCCGCCATCTTCGCGGCGAGATCGCGCGGTCGGACCGCAGAAATGGCGGCCATCGCCCGCTTCTCGCGCGCCAGGCGACGGAGAAGGATCTGACCCGCCGACACCGAGGGCACGACAAGCAAAGTGGGGGTAAGCGGCATGCCGGTTGGAGGGTCGATGATACGACCTGCCTCAGGGCTTACCCGTTCGTGTCAACCAATCGCTTCCGCACCGCGCCCACCAGGTACAGACTTCCCGCCACCACGACGGTCTCCCCCGGCCGCGCCAGCCGCTTCGCCTTACTCAGCGCCCGCGTGATGGACGGTTCTTCAACCACCGTTTTGCCGAGATGTTTCGCGATGTCCGCAAGAAAGAACGTCGTCGCGGCCCGGGTCATCCGAACGCGCGTGGCGATCACGAGGCGTGCGGCGGGAAAGATCTCCGCCGCCATCTCGCGAACGTGTTTGTCGCGCATCGCTCCAAAGACAAGGATGTATTTCGCCTTCGTCTCCTTCAGATATGCCGCAAGCGCTTTGGCACCCGCCGGGTTGTGCGCGCCGTCGAGAAGGAGCTTGGGGCGGCCGACGAAGGACTCGAGCCTTCCGGGCCAGACCGCGTCGTTGATCGCAGCAACGGCGTTTGTGAGATCGAACGCGACGCCCGCCTCGGCGAGCGCTTCCAAAGTTCGGATCGCCACCAGCACATTGGCCCGTTGGTGGGCGCCGGGCAGGGGCTTCACGCTCTTGAAGAGATGAGAAGGCGTCCGAACCGTGAAGCCAGTAGGCGTGGAGCGCACGGTCACACCGCCGAAGGCACGGACGACCGGAGCGGAGAGGGTCTTGGCCCTTTTCAAGATGGCGACTTGCGCTCCAGCGTCCATCGGACCCAGTACGACAGTGCGCTTCTTCCGAATCACGCCCGCCTTCTCCGCCGCGATCGCCGGAAGCGTGTGACCGAGGAATTCTTCGTGGTCGAAATCGATGCTCACAATGGCGGAGACCAGAGGATCCGCGACGTTGGTCGCATCGAGCCTGCCGCCCAGGCCCACCTCCAACACCGCAACATCGACCTTCTGTTTCCGGAAATGGAGGAAGGCGACCGCGGTCAGGATCTCGAAGTGATTCGGATGGTTCTTGATGACCCCGCGTCGCTTCAGCGCCTCCGCGGCATCCCGAACTTCAAGGACGAGTCGCTCGAACTCCGCGTTGCCGATGTTCTGGCCGGAGACGGTGATGCGTTCGCGGATGTCGATCAGGTGCGGCGAGGTGTAGCGCCCCACCTTCAGACCGGCGGCGCGGAGCGCTGTATCCAGATAGGCGCTGACCGAGCCCTTTCCGTTGGTCCCGGCGATCAGAACGCTCCTGAACGCCTTCTCAGGGTGGCCAAGTTCACGAACCAGACCCTTCATGGTCTGGAGACCGAACTTCGTCCCCAGCCAGGATCTCGATCGGAGGTAGGCGCGCGCGGTCACGGGGCGCGGATGCTAGCCCCTTCACGCCTTTCATACGGAGTTCCGCTCTGCGGACAGGAATGCCCCGAGGCAGGCTCCGCGCTCTGACCCTTCTGCCGCCCAGACTCCTTAGGAGTCGGCTGACCAGCCAGAGATTCCAAAGAGGCTCGGAACGGGCACATTGCAGGTAAATGTGGAAAAGTGGATGAATTTGTGGAAAACTGGCGGCCGTGTTCGCAGGAAGCTTCGACTGCCGGATGGACCGTCAAGGACGGGTGGCCATCCCTCCGTCTTTCCGTCGGAAGATCGAAGAAACGGGCGAGTCGTTTGTGCTCACCTTCTTTGATGACGCAATCGCCGGATATCCCCGCGGAACTTGGCTTTCGCTCGAAAAACAAGTCCTCTCTCTCCCTGCTTTTTCCAAGAAGGCGCGGGCCCTGTCGCGTGTTCTGGCCTCACGCGCCCACGAGTCCAAGCTGGACACCCAGGGTCGCATCCTGGTCCCGCCCGCCTTGCGGCGCCTCGCCAATCTGGATCGTGATGTGGTGGTCATCGGGGCGATGGACCGCTTTGAGATCTGGCCGCGCGACAAGTGGGGCTCGTTTGCGAACGAAGCCGAAGCCCTTCTGGACGCGGCTTCCACAGAGCTGAGCTTCGGGCCTTCCGGCCCTTCCACAAGCCAAGCCTAGGTTCCCGCTCGCTTTCGCGAGTCTTCTGTTGACACATTCGTAGGCCTCGCCTAGAGTCGCTGTGGAAAATATTGGCCAAAAGTGGTCGGTATGGGCGACGACATGCTGCGCGGACATCATCCTGCACGAATCGACGACAAGGGACGTCTAAAAATCCCTTCCGCGTTTCTTGGCGCGTTGACGGAGTCCTCTCGTGATTTTTTCGTGACGTCCATCTCCGGCGAGTTCGTGCGCATCTATCCGCTTCATGCGTGGACCGAGATTGAAAAGCGCCTCGCCGCGATGCCGCAGTCTCATCCAGCGCGCCAGCGTTTTCTTGAGCGCGTGAACTTCTTCGGTCAGGTCGCTCAGGTGGACGCGCAGGGGCGCATTCTCATTCCTCAGATTCTGCGAAAAATGGCGTCAATGGAGGGCGATGTGGGTGTCCTCGGCCAACAGAATCATGTGGCGGTGTGGAACTCGAAGCGGCTCGAAGAAAGACTCTTCGAGAAAGATCCATTCACCGAACTGGACGCGAAGCAGCTCGCGGAGTTTGGGATCTGATGTGCAGCCGCGCGTTTCTGATCGGAGTGAACACGTCTCCGTTCTCCTGCGTGAAATCCTCGAGTACGCGCCTCCACGCACGCAGCATCTGCTCGACGCGACCCTCGGGCTCGGCGGACACTCCAAGGCCCTCCTGGAAGCACATCCGTCCGCGACGCTCATCGCCTTCGATCGTGACGAGACGGCACTCGCACTCGCTCAAGAGCGCCTGCAACCATTCGCGGGACGGGTCGACCTCCGCCACTCAGATTTTCGGGATGGCTTGGCAAGCCTCGTCCCTGAGAGCCTCGACTACGCCATCGCAGATCTCGGCGTCAGCTCTCTTCAGCTCGATGATGTCGATCGCGGTTTCAGCTTCCGCTTCGATGCGCCCCTCGACATGCGGATGGACCAGAGCGGCGGGCGGAGCGCCTCTGACATTCTCAACACCTCTTCCGAGAAGGAACTCGAACGGATCCTCGCGGAGTTCGGCGAAGAACCAAAGGCTCGCGCCATCGCCCGGTCGATCGTCATGGAGCGGCGTTCACGAAGGCAGTGGACCACGAGTTCTTTCGCGAGCCTCGTGCGACGCGACGCGCGTGGTCGACCAGGGCTTGATCCGGCGACCCGCGCTTTCCAGGCCCTTCGCATCGCCACCAACGCCGAACTTCAAGGCCTCGACGCTTCGCTCGAACATCTGGCGCGTCTGCTCCGGCCCGGCGGGCGCCTCGCCGTCATCGCTTTCCACAGCCTGGAAGACCGCATCGTGAAGAACGTGTTTCGCCCGCTCGGCAAGTCGGGAGACTTCGAAGTGCTGACTCCCAAGCCCCTCGTGCCTCAAGACGATGAGATGCGATCCAATCCTCGTTCGCGCAGCGCCAAGTTGCGTGTGCTGGCGCGGGTCAAGGCTGTATCGATGGAGGTGTCTTTGTGAAGGTCGATCGCATTCACGCCATCCACGTCGAGGATTCGATCGACAACCGGCGGGTCGTCCGTTCGCGGGACGATCGGATGTCGAAGGACCTTCTCTGGATCGGCGGCATCGTCCTTGTCCTGGTGGGATTGTTCGTCGCGTACGGCTGGCCGCGCGCGGCGTTGCGCGACACCGGGTCCACGGCCGGAAAACTCCAGCGCGAGCAGGAGAAGCTCCTCGAAGAGAATCGTGAGCTTCGCCTGGAGCGCGCGGCTCTCCAGGATCTGAAGCGGGTTCAGCTCATCGCCACGGAGTCGCTGGGCCTGCACTCCCCGCCTTCCGCCGACGTCGTCGTGGTGGAGCGCCCCCAGAATCTGCCGAAGGACGGACGCATGGCCGCCAAAGCCGTGGCTCAGGGGGCGCGCCCATGAGGCTGGATGATTTCAGGCAGGATGATTTCCGGTTGGAGGAGTTCAGCCCGCCACCCGTGACCCCCGCGCTCGGCTCGGCTGCGCGTCCGCACACTCACGACCTCCGCCTCTACTTCGTGGCGGTGCTCGCAAGTGTCTGGGCTCTTGCCATCGTGGGTCAGCTCTTTCATCTGCAGGTGCTCAGCCACGACCGGATGCTGACGGAAGCGAAGCGTCAGTCCGATCGAACCATCACGGTCAAGGCACGTCGCGGCACCATCGTGGATCGCAACGATCGCCCGTTTGCGATCTCGGTTGATGCGCCAAGCATCTATGCCGATCCTTCCGTGATTCGCGATCCCCGTGAGACGGCGCGCGTGATCGGACGCGCTCTCGGCTACACGCCTGCCGAACAGAAGGAATTGCTCGGGCTCCTCAAGCCCGATCGTTCGTTCGTCTGGATCAAGCGTCAGGTCGATCCCGCGGTCGCGCAGGCCGTGCGCGAACTTCGCCTCGAAGGTGTGGGCTTTGAAACGGAGAGCCGTCGTTACTATCCGAAACGAAACCTTCTCTCTCCCGTGCTCGGTTACGTGGGCCTCGATTCGCAAGGCATGGCCGGCCTCGAGTATTCGCTCGACGAAGACCTCCGTGGGCGCGCCGCGCGCGTCAGCGTTCGCTACGACGCGAGACGCCGTCCGATGGGCGAGGTGGAAAAGCCGCCGACCGAAGGCCGTCGCGTCACCCTGACCATTGACGAACGGATTCAGCACGTGGTGGAAACCGCCTTGAGCGACGCCATCCGCGATACATCCTCCGTCTCCGGCGTCGCGGTGGTGCTCGATCCGCGCACGGGCGAAGTCCTGGCGATGTCAAGCCTGCCTTCCTTCAATCCGAATCGCTTCTCCGCCTTCTCGGAACGTGATCGGATGAACCGCGCCGTGGCGGACACCTACGAGCCGGGCAGCATCTTCAAGATCATCACCGCCGCGGCGGCGCTTCAGGAAGGGGTCGTGTCGCCCCTGGAGATGATCGACTGCGGAAACGGCTTCATCGAAATCGGCGGCGTGCGAATTAACGACCATCACGTCTTCACCACGATGACGTTCCAGGATGTCATGGCGAAATCGAGCGACATCGGCGTGGTCCGCGTGGCGCAGCGCCTCGGCAACGAGAAATTTTATTCGGCGGTTCGCGCCTTCGGTTTCGGGTCCCGCACGGGGCTGGGTCTTCCCGGTGAAACCGCCGGCCTCCTCAAGAGCACGAAATCGTGGAGCGCGCTGTCGCTCGCGTCGATGTCCTTCGGCCAGGAAGTGGGCGTCACCGCCATCCAGATGGTGAGTGCGGCGGCGGTCATCGCGAATGGCGGTTATTGGATGAAGCCCTACATCGTCAAGCGCATCAATGAACCGTCCGGCGAACTGGTCAAAGAGTTCTCGCCGGTTGCCGAACGGAAGGTCATCGAACCCGAGACCGCGGACCGGGTGATGAATCTCCTGCGCGCGGTCGTGATCTCCGGCACGGGACGCAAGGCCAAAGTGGAAGGCTTCGACATCGCGGGCAAGACCGGCACGGCGCAGAAGATCGATGCCTCGGGTCGCTATTCAATGATCGATCACGTGGCTTCCTTCGTCGGCTTTGTTCCCGCGTCCCGGCCTTCGCTGGTGGTTCTGGTTTCACTCGACACTCCAAAAGGCGATCACAACGAAGGCGGCGACGTCGCTGCACCTCTGTTCTCGCGCATCGCGACCGAAGCGGTTCGCCTGATGGCGATCCCGCCCGACGATCCGACGCGCAACATCCGTCTCGTCACCTATACCCCGGAGACGGTTTCGAAGGTCACGCTCGCCTCCGACCGCGCCCGCGAATCGAACATCGCCGCGGCGGCGGGCGGGGATCCGCGCATCATGCCCGACCTGCGTGGGCTCTCGCTGCGTGAGGCGGCGCTGCTTGCCGCGAGCCACGGACTCACGGTGGAAATTCATGGACGCGGTGTCGTTTCTTCGCACACGCCTCTTCCGGGAACTCCGATCGAGCGCGGTATGAGTTGCGCGCTGGAACTGTCATCCGCCTCCCGCCCCTGGCAAGCTCAGACGCCCTCGGCACCTCCCCCGTCGTCCGCCTCTCCGGTCACGGCCAGGCCGAATCCATGAACCTGGGCGCGCTCACCAAAGCACATCGAGGTGCGGTGCTCCACGGCGCTGCAAATCTCGAAGTCTCGGGCCTTTCCTACGATTCGCGCGCCGTCCAGCGAGGCGATCTGTTCGCCGCCCTTCATGGCGCCAAGCAAGACGGAATGGAGTTCATCAAAGGTGCTAAGCGCAAGGGGGCGGTGGCCGTGCTCTCCGATCGAGCGCCTTCACCGGAGATGCCGTGGATTGAGGCGGGTGATCCACGAGCGGCCCTTGCCGATCTTGCCACCGCTCACTTCGGACACCCTGCCGAGCATCTGAAACTTGCCGGTGTCACCGGCACCAACGGCAAGACGACGACGGCATTTTTGATCGACGCCGCGCTGCGAAAGGCATCAAAAACGACCGGCCTTCTCGGCACCATCGAAACGCGGATCGCGGGCCGCCCGAAAGACTCAGCCTTGACCACACCGCAAGCGCTGGACTTACAGCGGCTTCTGCGCGAGATGGTGGACGAGAGGGTGACGCACGCCGTGATGGAAGTTTCGTCTCACGCGCTCGTTCAGGAGCGGGTCCGCGGCATCCTCTTCCACACCGCCGTGTTCACGAACCTGACCCGAGATCACCTGGATTTCCATGGCGACTTCAATGGCTATTTCGAAGCCAAGAAGCGTCTCTTCACCGAGCACCTTCACCCCGAAGGCGTCGGTGTTTTCAACATCGACGATGACCACGGACGACGTCTCGCCGAGGCTTTCCGCGGGCCGCGCGCCCGAACCTTCAGCCTCGCCGGTCCTGCGGACTATCGCGCCGAGGGTTTGGAAGTGTCGATGCGCGGTGTGCGCTTCACCTGCGTGACGCCCGCAGGTCCCGTTCAAGTCGATTCGCCCTTGGTCGGTCTCTTCAACGTTAGCAATCTGCTTGGCGCGATGGGCGCCCTCATGGCTCTGGGTCTCACGCCCGCGGAAGCGGCGAGCGGCGTCTCCAGCCTGGAAGGTGTCCCGGGGCGTATGGAGCGCGTCGATCTCGGTCAGTCCTTCTCCGTCATTGTCGACTACGCGCACACAGATGACGCGCTCCGCAATCTGCTCGACACCGTGCGCTCCCTTCGTCCCAAACGCATGATCACGGTCTTCGGTTGCGGCGGGGATCGCGATCGCTCCAAGCGGCCGCTGATGGGATCAGTCGCGGCGCAGCGCTCCGATCTCGTCATCGCGACCTCCGACAATCCCCGCAGTGAATCGCCTCTCGGCATCCTGGAAGAGATCGCGCAAGGCTTCAAGAATCACACCACGCCGTTCAAGCTCATTGCCGATCGTCGCGACGCGATCGACCTGGCCTTGCGCAGCG
>JBDTQB010000098.1:0-14127 GCA_039932395.1 Vicinamibacteria bacterium
CGCTTCGCCATCATCCTGGCCGACGTTTCCGGCAAAGGCACGCCCGCCAGTCTGATCATGGCTTTCGCGCATGCTGCTTTCCGTTCACTCGCGGGCGGACTCTCTCCAGTGGCGCTCCTCGCGCGCATCTCCGAGTTGATCCGCAACGCCAACAAGATGCATCGCTACGCAACGTGCTTTTACGCGGAGCTCGATCCGGCGACGAAGCGCATGATTTACGTCAACGCGGGCCATCTGCCTCCCGCGATCGTGCGCGGCGATGAAGCGATCGATCTCAGTGTCGGCGGCTCCGTGCTGGGTCTGCTTCCCGGGACGACCTTCGATCAGGGAGAGATCACGCTGCAATCCGGAGATGTACTGGCTATCTACTCCGACGGCGTCAGCGAAGCGCAGTCGAACTCGGAGGCCGAGTATGGGCCCGAGGGCGTGATGTCCTGCATGCGTGTGAACCGCGGAGAGACCGCGGCTCAGATCCTGCGGTGCCTCGAGGCCTCCCTTTCCGAGTTCGCGTTCGGGGTGCCGTTCAGCGACGATCGAACCGTGGTAATCCTCAAAGCCCTATGACTCGACTCAAGCTTTACAACACACTGAGCGGCCAGCTCGAAGAGATCATTCCTCCCGAAGGCCAGCCCATCCGGATGTACGTCTGCGGACCCACGGTCTACAGCCGCGCCCACATCGGCAACTTCCGCACTTTCGTGGCGACCGACATGCTGCGGCGGACGCTGAAGTTCCTCGGTGTGCCCGTGTTCGAGGTCATGAACATCACCGACGTGGACGATCGCATCATCCAGCTCGCGTCGGCCCAGAACACCAACATCGAAGCTTTCACCGAAGGGCCGACCAAGGCCTACCTCGAAGATCTGGCCACGCTCCGCATGGAGATTCCCGAGGTTCTGCCCAAGGCCACCGAGCACGTCCCTGAGATGGTGTCGCTCATCGAACGTCTGATGGCGAATGGCCATACCTACACGGTCGACGGCAGTGTCTATTTCCGCATCGCGTCGTTCCCGGCCTACGGCGGCTTGTCGCGCCTGGACGTCTCCGGCATCAAGACCGGCGTCCGAGTCGACACCGACAAGTACGAGAAGGAAGACGCTCGCGACTTCGTCCTGTGGAAACTCAAGGGCGATGAGCCTTCGTGGGCGCAGTGGGACGCTTCATTCGGCCGCGGCCGGCCCGGCTGGCATATCGAGTGCTCGGCCATGAGCATGAAGTACCTCGGCGAGACCTTCGACATTCACTGCGGCGGCATCGACCTCATCTTTCCGCATCATGAGAACGAGATTGCGCAGAGTGAAGCGGCCACCGGCAAGACCTTCGCGAAGCATTGGATGCATGTCGACCATCTGCTCGTCGAGAACGAGACGATGTCGAAGAGCAAAGGAAACGTCTACAACATCGCCGATTTGCTGGCCAAGGGATTCAAGTCCGGTCAGATCCGCTACATGCTCACCCAGTCGCACTACCGCAAGGCCTTCAACTTCACCTGGGAGGGCCTGGCGCAGGTCGAAACGGCGCTGGCGCGGGTCCACACCTTCTGGAAGCGCATGGCCGACGAGACGGGCGGGGAAGGTTCCGCGGTGCGTGACGAGGTCACCAAGGCGGCCGAGTCGGCGCTTGCGACGTTTGAAGGGGCCCTCGCCAACGACCTCAATGCGCCCGAGGCTCTGGCTGCGGTTCACGGCCTGGTCAGCGAAGGCAATACCCTGGCTGATCGCGGCATTCTGGGATCGGCGGGCGCCCAGGTCTTGCTTGAAGCGTTGAAGCAGATGGACCGCGTCTTCGCCTGCTTTGAACCGCCGAACGATGACAGCCTGTCCGAGGAAGAGCAGGTCCTGTTTGACGCCCGTCAGGACGCGCGCAAGCGTCGTGATTTCGCCGCGGCTGATACCGCTCGTCAGGCCCTCGTGGCCAAGGGTGTGGTCCTTGAGGACACCGCCAAGGGCACGAGGTGGAAACGGGTCCGCGCTTGAGCCGCGGGCCTGGGGTCCTTGCACACAAGCGCGGGAGCGCCGGCGAGGACGCGGCCTATGCATACCTGACCGGCCTGGGCTACCTGATCCTCGAACGGAACTTCAAGACGCGCTTCGGCGAGATCGACCTCATCGCCCGCGACCAGCACACTCTGGTCTTCATTGAGGTCAAGCGCCGGGAAAACACCGATCACGGGACCGCCGCCGAGTTCGTCACCCGTTCAAAGATGAGGAAAGTGGTGGGCGCCGCGCGCATTTACGCGGCGCAGCACGGCCTCAGTGACAATCTCATTCGCTTCGACGTCGTGGCCATTGACGTCATCGATGGGCACGAACAACTCCGGCACCACAAGGGCGCATTCGACGCGAGCTAGTCCTCGCATCGAGACGATCGCGGGTTGTAGAAGAAGAAGGGGCCCTGAAGGCCGATAGGAGGGGGCTGTGGCCGCTGGAGCGGGAGACGGGGATCGAACCCGCGACATCCACCTTGGCAAGGTGGCACTCTACCGCTGAGCTACTCCCGCGCTTTGCGGCACGAAGCGACCTGTAATTTAGCCTCTCGGCGTCTCTCAGTCAACGGCCCCAAGGCCGGGTCTTGCCACGTCAATATAAACCTAAATATCTATATAAAAAGCACATACCATGTGGATAAGTCTGTGGAATTTATTTCTCATCGGCCCGCGCGATCGGGGCCGCAAGCCGAGAGACGCCGGAGTTGCGCGCCTTTGGATGGGGCATCCCGCATGGTGCGAGTCCACCTCGCGGTTGGAGGGCCTGAGAGTCTCGCTGGAGGCGGCGACCGGAGTCGAACCGGTGAGTAAAGGTTTTGCAGACCTTCGCCTTAACCACTTGGCTACGCCGCCTCTGTTTCGAACGCTCTGAGGCTCGGCGAGACGAAGACGGACTATAGCCGACATGGCTTCCGGCTCGCGAGAGACAAAGTGAACATCGGGCGTCCCGTCATGAGGACACCCGCCGGCTAAAAGCCTTGAAGAGCTCTGGCATCCTTCCTGCTCTACTCTGCTTCGGCCTTTAGGATTGTCCAAGGTCAAGGAGGATGGAAATGAAGAAGAATCAGATGGTTCTGGGCGCGCTTCTGGCGGTGGGCTTGACGACAGTGTTGCCTGAAGAGGCCAGGGCTTCTGGACTCGAGGTGAGAATCGGCGGCATGGCCCCTCGCGCCAAGTCGGTGCTGTTTCAGGACAGTTTCACTCTTTACACCGCGGAGAAGAAAGACTTCGAAGGCGTGTTCGGCGGGGTGGAGTTCACCAAGAATCTCTCTCCGAACATCGAGCTTGGCTTGTCCATTGATGGCTACGGCCGCGAAGTTCCGACGGTCTACCGTGACTTCACGCGCCCGTCCGGGCGAGAAATCGAGCAAACCCTTCGCTTCGTTGTGGTGCCGACTTCGGCGGTGGTGCGTTTGGTCCCCAGCGGGCGTTATCGCACCTGGACACCCTACGTCGGCGTGGGCGCGGCCGCGATGTTCTGGCAGTACGAAGAGTTCGGGGACTTCATCGATTTCGATGCCTCCGATTTTCCCGTCGTGTCGGATTCCTTTAAGTCGACCGGAGTGGCGCCTGCTTTGGTGTTGAATGCCGGACTTCGGTATCGCTTCAACGAGGACTTCCAGATCACCGCTGACTATCGGAGCTTCTCGGCGAAGAAGCGCCGTGCCAGCGGTGACTTTGCTCCGAATGAGATCGACGTCTCAGGCGACGCTTTCACGCTGGGATTCCGACTGACGTTCTAGACGGCAATACGTTCGTGACAAGGGCGGCCCGAGGGGCTGCCCTTTTTATTGCCAGGTGATATCCGAACCGTCACTGACCAGGTGCAGGGTCTTACGGAGATCCGTTCTCCAAACCAGCGCGCCGGCCCGACTCCAGCGTTCCACCACACCGGGATTCGGATGCGAGAAGCGATTGCGTGCGCCAACCGAGATCAGCGCCAGCCGAGGCCGCGTCGCCTGGACAAAAGGAGCGGAGCTTGAAGTGGCCGCTCCGTGGTGGCCGACCTTGACCACCTCATAGCGTTCGTCAAGGCCGGAAAGAAACCGTTCCGTAAGCGCCGAGGCGTCGCCCGTGAGCAGAAACTTCGTGCGTCCGTATTGGACCTCGATTACCAAAGACCGCGCGTTTTCATCCCGGCTGGGAATGGGCCAGGCGTCGTCTGGACTCAGCACCCGGAACGAGACACCGTCCACTGTCCACGAAGCGCCGCGCCGCACGGCGCTTGGCGCGAAGTCCTTCATGGAAGACGACGGCCCCGTGACGTAGATGCGGGCCGGCTTGAAATGGCGCGCGATGAACGGGGCTCCGCCCTCGTGATCGGCATGACGATGGGTCACCGCGAGGAAGTCCAGCCGCTGGTATCCGAGCGTCCAAAGCGCCTCGCCCACGATCCTCTCGCCCGCGTCGAATTTCTCGAACGCCGGTCCCGCGTCGACCGCCACGGCGCGCCCTGTGGGAGTCTCAATGACAAGTGCGTCGCCTTGTCCCACATCGAGGAACCAAAAATGCAGACGGCCGTCACCCAGAGGCAGGCCGCTCATCGTCAGCGCGGCAAGGACAAACGCCGCGGGGACGGCGGTGCGTCTCCATTCGGAGAGGAGGATCAAACAGACGAACCCGAGAATCAGGACCAGCGGAGGCGAGGGGCCGCGCCAGTCCGGATCCATCGCCGCTGCGTGATGCGCGATCCCGCGCAACGCTTCGGCGGCCAGTCCGCAGATCCAGCCCGCCATCGAGGCGCCGGGGATGAAGATCAGGTCCAGCAGCGCCGTGGTCAGCGATCCGTACAAGAGGATGACGGCAAGGGGTGCGGCCAGCAGGTTTGCCGGCAAGGACACGATGCTGAAGCGGTGAAAGTGAAACATCGCGATAGGAGCCACTGCGATCGTCGCAACCATGGTGGCGGAGAACACGTCGGCGAGGAAACCCGGCACCCGCCATCCCTCAAGCCGTCGAGAGACCGGGGTGGCAAAGAGTACGAGCGCGAGTGTGGCGGCGAAAGACATTTGCGCGCCAGGGTCGAGAGCATCCAGCGGACGGGCGCTCAGGAGAAGAAGTGCGGACGCGGCCAGGAAGTTTGCCCCGCCCCGATGAAGGTCCACGCGCACCGCCAGAGCAAACGCCATGGCCATGAGCGTGGCCCGCACCACGGAGCTGTCGGCACCCGCCAGAGCGCAGTAGCTCGCTAGAGCCATAGCTTCGATGAATCCGCCGAGGGCATTGAGTCGGAGCTTCCGCGGCATTAATCGGCGCAGGCCCAGGATCAATGCCGCGACCTGCGATCCCGATACAACGAGCAAGTGCAACAAGCCGGCAGCGCGGAACTCATCACGCGTGGTCGCGTCCAGCGAGCCCTCGTCGCCCAGAACCATGGACGCGGTTACGGCTCGGTCCAGGTCTCCCGGGACGTGACGCCAGGCGAGCTTCAGCCGGTCGCGCACCTGGTCGAGCCAATCCCGCTGGATGCGCGCGTCTGTCTCGCTGACGATTTGAAGAAGGCGTTCGGTCTTGCACGTGGCGAAGCCGTGAATGCCTTCCCGCGTTGCCCATTCGAGCTGGTCGAATCCTCCGGGCGATCGCACCGCCTCCGCCGCGCGGAGTTCCGCCCAGAACTTCACGCCGTCCCCCTTGACCGCGCGACGCGCCGGAGCGTCGGTGGGGGACGTCAGGCTGCGCACGAACAATCGGATGTGTCCGCGATACGCGTGCCTCACTCCCTCGGCGATCAGTGCGGTGGCGTCGATATCGACCCTCATCTCCTCGTCGGCGATCCGCGGGTCGGAAGCCACGACGCCTTCCACCATCACCGCGCCTTGCACCCGCGCGACCGTGTCGGGCAGGGCGTGCGCCTGAAAGCTCACGCGATCGCTGGTTGAAAGCGCCGCGCCGACGGCCGCGCACGAGACGATCAAAGCGACCAGCGGCACGCGCCGGGGCACCACGATTGCGAGTCCCGCAAGAAGACCTGCCATGCCGAGAGCCAAACGCAGCGCTCCGAGGGTCCCGTCCAGGGGGACCAGCGTTCCGGCGATCAAGCCGAGAACCAGGAAGAACAGCGGTTGTGGGTGGAACGCCATGTGCCGGATGGTCGTCGGGCGGGCGGCTTCGGTCCGGCGGTCGCTGTGACGGTTCGCCCGGCGTCACAGGCCGTCAGGCTCGGACCGCAAGTTCGGCCGGACGTCCGCTGTATTCTGAATTCCAGCCGCCGACGGTGTATCCCCGTCGGGTTTTAGGATCGATTCTCATGCGCAGATCTCTCCCCTTTTTCACCGCCCTGCTTTTGCCTCCCGAGACCACGTGAACTGGAATGAGTTCCTGCATCTGGCCGCGATCAACTTTGGGTTGATCGTCGGCCTGATGGTCGTGCTCTGGGCGGTTTCGCTCGCGATGAAGGATTCCAGCATCGCCGACATCTACTGGGGCCTCGGCTTCATCATTGCGGCCTGGTTCACCTACTTCAACTCTGAAGGGTTCGAGCCGCGCCGCCAGTTGCTGCTGGCCCTGGTGACGATCTGGGGCCTGCGCCTCTCGGGCTATCTGCTGTGGCGCAATTGGGGCAAGGAAGACCCGCGCTACGCGAATATGCGAGAGGATGTCGAGTCGAAGGGCGGGAACTACGCCATCCACACGCTGAAGTGGGTGTACCTGATCCAGGGATTCTTCATGTGGGTGACGGCGCTGGTGCTGATCTTCGGGCTCTCGGTGGACGCTCCTGCGTCACTCGGATGGGTTGCTTATTCCGGGGTGGCGTTGTGGTTGCTTGGGATGTTCTTCGAGGTGGTGGGCGACGCCCAGCTCGCCCGATTCCGCGCCGATGCGAACAACAAAGGCAAGATCATGGACAAAGGGCTATGGAGCTGGACGCGTCATCCGAACTACTTCGGCGAGGCGTGCGTCTGGTTCGGATTTCTCCTGATCGCCGCTGAGAATCCCGCCGGACTCGTCACCATCGTGAGTCCAGCCATCATGCTCTACGCCTTGATGGGGCCGACGGGCAAGGCGCTCACGGAACGGCGCATGAGCAAGAGCCGACCGGACTTTGAGTCCTACGTGCGCCGCACCAGCGGGTTCTTCCCCCTGCCACCCAAGAAGGACTGAGACGACTTCCCTCGGGATTAGCGCGTGGGGATCGAGACGTTACAGACCTCGATGCGGCCGACCGGGAACTTGAACCAGTCTTCAGTGCGGGTGCGACGCGACTCAACGTAGGACGTGAAGGTCGGGGTGTCCGTCCGCATGATCTGAAGCGCGGTTCGCTCGGCGGCCGGCACGTCCGCAGCAACGCGGATGGACTTGATCGCAACACGCTGTTCGGGTTTCTCGTAGAAGCCGAGCGCGCCGGTTCCGCGGGGCAGAGTGGAGAGGAGTTCCATTCCTTTCACCACGCGCCCGAACGCGGTGTCATTGCGATCCAGATGGCGGGGGGCATGACCGATGATCACGAAGAGTTGCGTGCCTCCTCCGCTGTCGGCACCGTTGCCGCGCGCCGTGCCCAGCGCGCCATAGCAATGGGTCAGCCAGGTTCTGCCCGACTTGGGATCGCGTGCGGCGGCGAAGCCATTCGACCAACCCACCTCCGCGGCATAGGTGTCGCCGTCGGGCGAGATGGTGAAGGGAAGATCCTTCGACATCGCACGATCGAACTCGGCCGGCAGCGCCGCCTTCGCGCCCTTGATCACCCGTCGCGCGGCGCGTTCATTGGCATCGCCCCATTGCGCGACATAGTTGTCCTGCACGCGGTTAATGGTTAGCCCGTCGAAATAGCCCTCGCGCACCAGCGCTTTGACGTTGGCGGCATGGGCGGGCGCGTACTCGGGTGCGATCTCGATGACCACGCGTCCGGTCGCGAGTTCGAGATACAGCGTGTTCTCGGGATCGAGGGCGCGCCAGTCGGCGGGCGTCGAGGCCGCGAGCACCGAAGCCGTCGTGGAAGCTGCGGGCTTGGACTGGCTCGCGACAGACTGCGCGTTGAGCGGGAGAGCCGTTTGGGGAGCGAGCGACTGAGCGAGAGCGCTGGCGCCCGTGAAACAGACTGTGATGAAGGCGGCGTTTCTCAACTGCGCAACGGACGTCTGATTCATGAAAGGTCTCTCCAGATGAGTTGGAAGGCGATGCTACTCCGTCGTCGGACCGGTCGAATGAACCTGTTCAATACCTGTGCGCTATGGTCGAAGAGATGAATCGGCCACTCATTCTGGTCACCGGCGCCACGGGCTACATAGGGGGACGCCTGGTGTCGCTTCTGCTTGGAACTGGGTATCGCGTGCGTTGTCTCGTGCGCGATCCGGGTCGCCTTGAGGGCCGAGACTGGCCCGGCGAAGTTGAGGTCGTGGGCGGCGATGTTCTTCAGCCGGAAACGCTCACTCCCGCGCTGAAGGATGTGGGCGTCGCCTACTATCTTGTGCACAGCCTCGGCGCCGGTTCCGACTTCTCAGAGCGAGACAACCGAGCGGCCACGAACTTCAGTCAGGCCGCTCAGGCGGCGGGGGTTGAGCGGATCATTTATCTCGGAGGTCTTGCGCATCCATCGCAAGACCTGTCGGAGCATTTGCGGTCGCGCCACGACACCGGGGACGCTTTGCGGAGCGGTGGAGTTCCGGTCACGGAGTTCCGCGCCGGTGTCATCGTCGGATCGGGAAGCGTGTCGTTCGAGCTGGTTCGCTATCTGACCGAGCGCCTGCCTGTGATGATCTGCCCGCGCTGGGTCTACACCCGCACCCAGCCCATCGCCATTCGCGAGGTCCTCGCGTATCTCACGGGCGCACTGACCGTGCCTGAGAGCGCCGGCCGCATTATCGAGATCGGAGGTTCGAAGGTGCTCACGTACGGCGAGATGATGATGAAGTACGCCCAGGCGCGTGGCCTCAAGCGCTGGATGATCGCGGTCCCGTTCTTGACTCCGCGCCTTTCGTCCTACTGGGTGAATCTGGTCACGCCGATTCCCGCGTCCATCGCCCGTCCCCTGATCGAAGGGCTGCGCAACGAGAACGTTGTCCGCGATCCGATCGCCTTGACGATGTTTCCAGGCGTGAAGCCGGTCGACTACAAGACCGCGGTGGAGCGTGTCCTCGCCAAGTTGAAGGCGAGCGATGTCGAGACGAGATGGAGTGACGCACTCGGGCTCTCGCGCGGGGATGTCAAGCCCGTCGTGCTGACCAATGAGAAAGGCATGATCCGCGAACACCGCGAACGGATCGTGAACGCGTCTCCTTCCGACGTCTATCGCGCGTTTCTCGGCCTCGGCGGCGCGCGTGGCTGGCTCTACATGAATTGGGCCTGGGTGGTACGAGGTTTCATGGACCGCATGATCGGTGGCGTTGGCCTGCGCCGCGGCCGTCGTCATCCTGACTTGCTGCGCGTGGGCGAAGCACTCGACTTCTGGCGCGTCGAGGCCATCGAGAAGGATCGTCTGATGCGGCTACGCGCCGAAATGAAGGTTCCCGGGAAAGCGTGGCTTCAGTTCGAGGTGACGCCACGCCAGGGCGGGGGATCCCTCCTCTCCCAGACGGCCTTCTTCGCCTCGCGCGGTCTCGCGGGCTGGCTGTACTGGTATGTGCTCTATCCGTTTCACGCCTTGATCTTCAGCGGCATGATCCGGGAAGTGGCCGTGCGCGCCCTGGAGGTCAAGCAGCAGACGCCTTCGGCTGCTGAATAGCGTCGACCCTGACGTCAGCTCATGTCGCGGCCTGGCCCGCGGTGTCGTGAGAAAGTCAGATGGAGAGTGATGAACCAGACCGGCCTGTCCCTTGTGCTGACCATGCTTCTGGCGGGCTATGCGACCGCTCAGACCGCGCTACCGTGCAAGCCGGGCGACAGCGTGCTCTCTCTTGGCAAGGCGTCTTTCTTCCGGTCCATCGAGCGCGGCGCATCGGCGATCGGCGAGCGGACCCTCGAAGATCTGACCGATGGCATCGGAGATGCGAGCCAGCCCGCGACCACCAAACGGTCTCGCCCGGGAAAACCAGCGGCCGCGCGAGCCGCTGCGTTCGCGGCGGGCGCGGATGCGGCCCTGGCGGAGCCGCTGCGCGCCTACCTCGACAGTCCTTCCTCCGACGCGGCTGATGCGGCCTTCAACAACTTCCTGGCAAACGTGACCAAGATTCTTTTTGAAACGATCCCCGAGCGCTCCGGGGAAGTCGGGTCGGTGGGTCTGGGTCTGGAGTCAGGGAAGCTCTACAACCGCGGCGCGGAGCTGGCCGTTTCAGAGATGGTGCACGAGCGACGGCGCCAAAACCTGGAGGGTTCGCTTTTTGGCGACGGCCCCGACCTCAATCTCGGCGTGGTCGACAAGAAGTTCGCGACCTCTCCCTTCTTCAAAGCGCCGGTCATCGTGGATGCGCGCGATGTCGACCGAAACAACATCGGACTGAAGATCGTCAAGGAGTCTGAGCTGCGCGATTTGTGGTTCAAGGACTATCGGACCCATCTGACCACTGCCAACACGGCGGTGGATCCGGCGGTGATCAACACGGCGTTGAACGCGGGCTGGCCGACGCTCCAGAAATTCTGGGCCTTCAAGCGCACCGAGATCTTCATCAGTCGGGGTCAGACGGCGTTCGGTCTGGAGATGCGCGAGATCCACACCCGCTTCAACGACGAGAGCTTGCCGTTGCTGGGTTGCGAAGCCATGTCCCGCCCGCCGTCGCCGCTCCTGTAGAAGCAGCACTCTCGAAGCGCCGTTGCGGCCATCGAGGGATGGCTCGCGCGAGTCCCCCACGCCTGGCTGTGATGCCGGTGGGCGGAATATCACAGATATACGAAAGATTTCGTAGTGACATACGAAGACGTTCGTATATTCTCCGGGACGTGGTTCCGATCCGACTGGATCGCAAGAGAGTGGGATGCCCAAAGAGATCGAAACGCCGAGACCGACCAACGGAGAGCTCGCCCTGCTGGCGGCGCTGTGGCAGGCGGGTCCCAGCACCGTTCGCGAGGTCCTTGATCGGATGGGAAACAAAGAGGTGGGTTACACCACGGTCCTGAAGCAGCTTCAGATCATGACGGAGAAGGGCTTGGTTCAGCGTGATGAGAGCGCTCGCTCCCACATCTATCGCGCGACGAAGCCAGAGCAGGACGTGAAGCGCAGTCTGGTCACCGACCTTCTCGAGCGCGCGTTCGCGGGGTCGTCGGCCAGTCTGGTGATGCATGCGCTCCAGACCAAGAAAGCGTCCGCCGGGGAATTGCGCGAGATCCGCGCGCTGCTGGATTCACTGGACTCTAAGGGAAAGCGAAGTTAGTCATGAACGTCACATCACTGATTGCTTGGACACTTCTGCATTTCGTCTGGCAGGGAACGCTCATCACGCTGGCCGCGGCTCTGGCGCTCCGGGCGCTTCGTGACTCCGCCGCGTCCTGGCGCTACGTCGCGGGTGTGACCGCGCTGGCTCTGATGGCCGTGGTTCCGGCAACCACCCTGGCCCGGCTTCGAGCTGCGGACCTTTCCGCGCTCGCTGAATCGGCACAGGTCTCGCCGGCTGCCGCAACGAAGGGCGAGTCGCCGAAGCTGAGCTTGAGGTCGCCGTCCGAGTCGGACGACGCGAGCCGTGTGAGGACCGGGATGACGTCCGTCGCGCCGAAACTCGGGCAGCGCCGGAGTCTGACGACGCTTCAACAGTGGGGTGACTCCGTCGCGCCCTCCGTGGTCAGAATCTGGCTCGTCGGCGTCTTCGTCTTCTCTTTCCGATTGCTCGCCGGCTGGCTCGGCGTGCGCCGCCTGGTTCGGGTCGGCGTGAAAATGCCCGGTGCGTTGCTGAGCGAAAGATTCAATGCTGTCGCGCGTCGGATCGAAGCGTCGGGTGCGGTTCGTCTCATTGAGTCGACGATCATTCGCACGCCGGCGACGATCGGTTTCCTTCGGCCCATCCTCCTTTGGCCGGTGTCCCTTCACACGGGTCTGACCGTGACTCAGATCGACCTGCTGCTGGCCCACGAGCTGGCTCACCTCAAGCGTCACGACTACCTGGTCAATCTGATGCAGACCTGTCTTGAGACGTCGCTCTTCTATCACCCGGGTGTCTGGTGGCTGTCGAAGCGCGTGCGCGATGAACGTGAGTTGTGCTGCGACGACATCGCGATCCGCGTTGCCGGAGACAAGCGCGACTACGCCGCCGCTTTGCTGGCCCTGGAGTCGTGGCGGCAGGAGCTGCCGGTGCTCGCCGCAGGTGCTGCGGGAGGAAGCCTGCTCGCGCGGATTGAGCGGCTGGTCGCCTCCGAGCCGCAGCCCGCGCCCAGTTCTCCGCGATGGGCCGCGTTGCCCCTGGCCCTGGCGACGCTGACCGGCATCCTGGTTTCGGCGCACGAGGCGCCCGCCGACCCGGTCTCGCAACCGGTGGTCACGACCCTGCTCAAGAATCCCCGGCGACCGTCCGGTGAGCCGAAGCCTTCGTCCGTCACCCGCTATCACGGGAACGCGTCTCTCGAGGCCAGGCTGAACTGGGCCGCGAAGACCGCGGCGGAGAAGAGCTTCACGCACTACTGGGTCGGCTACACCGTGGCCGCGGATCCGCTCCGCAGCTTCCTGTACATGGACCACGCGACCCCCGCGTCGACCGCCAACGGCTCAGTGTTCATGGGACACCTCCGTTTCAAGAGCGCCGATCATGTGACCTTCCCCGGCGTGTCTCTCGAATCCGTGGTGGGCGGCGCCCAGCCGTCGGACGCAACCGTGATTCTTCTTGGCTTCTCAGCCGACAAGCCTGGAGTGGTGGACCGCTTCCACGCCTCCAGTTCGTTCATTGACATTCATTTCGACGGACGGCCCTTGCTTTGGCTGGATCGCGCGACCGATATGGACAGTGTGGCCGCGATTGAGAAAGTCTTTGATGCGAACCCAAGCGAAGAGACGCGCAAGGACCTCATCGCGGTGACGGCCGCACATACAGACGGAGCGCTGGTGTTCAAGACTCTTCGCGGCTGGTTTGAGGCCTCGGACGCAGATCCACTGCGCGCGGCGATCGTGAATGAGATGGGGGATCTCACCGCGGCTCCGGCGACCGCGTTCCTGGAAGGCGCGGCGCGCAACGATCGCTCGTTGAAGGTGCGGCGAGAGGCGGCCGAGTCGTTGGGCGAACAACCGGATCCTGACGCGACGGCGGTTCTCGGCCGGCTTGCGCGCAGCGGCAAGGACGTCGAGGTGGCGCGCGCCGCCGCGGAGAGCCTGGGAGAACGCAAGGCACCGGAGGCGTTCGATGAGTTGATGAGCCTGGTCTGGAGCAAGGACATCGTTCTGGAGGTCCGCCGGGCCGCGGTGGAAGGCCTGGGCGAATCCAACGCCTCGCGGGCCACGGGCGAACTGCAACGGATCGCGCGGACGCATCCCGACGAGGACTTGCGACGCGAAGCCATCGAAGCGCTGGGCGACCTCAAGCATTCTCCCGAAGCGCTCGACTTGTTGGAGCAGGTGAGTCGGGACGACCCGTCGGAGTCGGTGCGGCGGGAAGCGATGGACAGCCTGGCCGACGTGGGCACGGACCGCACCATCAAGTTCCTGACCTCGCTTGCGCGGGCCAATGACCGGGATGAGACGCGGCGGCATGGGGTGGAAGCCTTGATCGAGAAGGGGCACGTCAATGACGCGTTCGCTGCCCTTGACTCGATGATCAAGTCCACTGATATGCGCGCCGCTCGTGAGGCGACCGAGATCCTGGGAGAGGTTGAGTCGGATCTGGCCGTGGCCCGCCTCTCGATGCTGGCGCGGGACGACCAGCGACCGGAAATTCAGCGCGCATCCGCCGACGCTCTCGGAAACGCAACCTCCCTCAAGAGCGCGTTCGAGGCGCTGCGAAAGATCGCCACGAACCATCCGGACGAAGATGTTCAACGTCAGGCGGTGGAGTCGATGGGGCGCCTGGAAATGAACGGGGTCACGGCCGCACTCGACGAGATCGCCCGGACCCATCCTTCCGAACGGGTGCGCCTCGCCGCCGTGGAGGCGTTCAACCTCGATCTCTCATCGGGCCGCGCCGCGCTCAAGAGGCTCGCGGAGGACGGCTCCACCGAGCGGATCCGCGAAGCCGCGGTCGAGGCGAGCGCTCGCAACGGGCTGCCGGAAACGACGACCGATTGGATGACGCGCATGTTCGAGCGTGAGTCGCCGCGCCGCGTGCAGATAGCTTTGCTCGACGCGATGTCCGGCTCGC
>JBDTQB010000099.1:0-14094 GCA_039932395.1 Vicinamibacteria bacterium
GTCTCAACGGTGTGCTCAGCCCCCCAAACCCCCGACGCTGCGGCCGAAGTGAATTCGGCCTTCGCTGCGCGTTGGACAATCGCGCCTTCGCAGGAGTCTGACGTTTCTAGCGCAGACTCCTAGCGCTGGATCGTGGCTTTGACCGTCAGCGTGAAGGCCCGGTCGGAGACGGGATCCGCGGCCCGCGCGATCTCAACCGTCTCTCCGTCGTTCAGGATGAGCGTCTGACTCTGCCGCAGGCTTAGCTTCAGGGCGCTCGTGGCATCGACAGGAACGTTCGCGTCCGCGGTGAGGCCCAATCGGATCTTGCTGCCGGAGACTTCGGGCCTGGCGTCGGCGTTGAAGAAGAAGTCGGTGTAGCTCGCATCGACCTTCCGCGTGCTGCTTGTTCGGTTCATGCCGCTTTCCGAATCGGCCACCGTCATGGTCAACGTTTTCGCGGTTCCTTTCGAATCGGACAGGGTGACCTCGATGCGAACGTTGATCATCTGTCCGCGTGGGCGCGGCGCGGCGGGAGGCGCCGGAGGGGCGACGGCAAGAACGGCCGGAGGCGCCGGTGCGGCTTTGGGAGCGGTCGGCGCTTGCGGGGGGGGCGGCGGAATCGACGCCGCCTCCCAGACTGCAGGCGCGAGCGCGAGGGGCGCACTCGCCACGCGAGGAGCCCGTGCGGGCATCGGTGCGGCGGGCGTCATCGGAGGAATCGGCGCGATCTCGGCGATCGCCGACTGCGCGCGCAAGGTGGCCGGGGCCAGACACGCAAGGCCAAGGAAAAGAAGAGTTCGGATTTTCATGATGATGTCCTTCAATGTTGTTCGTGGTCGAGTGCGGAGAGTTGAAGCGGTGCGATGTCGATGCGCGAAATTTCCAGGCGCTGATCGTCCAGGGCGACCGTGGCGAGGGCAGCCGTGGCAAGCGCTTCCGGTCGTTCGATGACCGGAATGATGAGACGTGGTAGACCCTCGTAGGGTTCCTGCGTCGCGGGTGACGCGGTGGCAGCACGGCGCGAACGCGCCTCCGCGTGACGAAGGCCCGCGATCTCTTGACGCACGTTGCTCTTCGTGACGATGACCGGTGAGGGCGAGACGACGGGCTCCGCAGACGGCACGGGGCGCGTGGCGACCGCGGCCCCCGACCTCGAATGATCCGGAGCAAGCGTCAACATCACAAAGAGGCCCACAAGCAGGACCGCGGCAACACTCAGCCAAATCGGAAGAGCCGATCCGGGCGCCGGCGAAGCAGCGATCCCCGCGCGCACCGAAGCAGCACTCACCCGCTCTGGCTCGCCCGCGACCAGGTCGCGCGCGACGTCACCAATCAAGCGGTCAAGATCGTCGGTCACAGGAAATTGAGAGGACGCGGTCATCGGGCCAGATCCTGAAGGGTGGAGCGAAGCAACGCGCGCGCTTCGAAAACGCGGCTCTTGACGGTGCCTTCCTTCACACCAAGCATCAACGCGATCGCGGCATAGTCGTGCTCTCCCCCGCTCGCGAGGAGAAGCGTGTCGCGCAGGTTCTCGGGAAGGCGGTCGATCTCACGCCGCACCCGCGCATGAACCGATGCCGCGAGGGTTGTTCGTTCGGGACTCGCCTCGGGCGTCGACAACTCCATGGCGTCCGGCTCATCAAGATGAAGGTAGCTGCGATTTCGTCCGCGCCGACGGTGATCCATCGAACGGTTCCAGGCAATCCGCGACAGCCAGGTTCGCAACTGGGACTCGCCCCGGAAAGTGTCGAGTTTGCGATAGGCGGTGATGAAGGTTTCCTGGGTCACGTCTTCGGCATCCTCTCGGTGACGCAGAGCAGTGAGCGCCGCCCGGAAAACGGCGCCCTTGTGACGCTCGACGATCTCGTCGAACGCCGCCTGGTCGCCCTTCTGAGCACGATGGACAAGCTCCTCATCGGTCACACATTCCATAGACGGAGTCCGTGACGACGAGGTTGGCATAAATCCGCGCGTGAGGCGGGGGCCGGAGGGTCAGCGCGCGGGCGGGCGAGACGCTGCGCGTTGACGAAAGCGAAACTTCAGGGCCTCCGCCACTACGCCCAATCCGTACCGAACACTCCGCGAGAAGCTGATCGAGGAAGCTTCATCGAAGTACTTCGTTGGGCACGAAATCTCGCCGATCCGAAAACCCGCGGCCAAAACCTGATTGAGGATCTGGTTGTCGAAGACGAAGTCGTCGGAGTTCTCCTGCCACGGAACGGACTCAAGGGACTGACGGGAGAACGCGCGAAAACCCGTGTGGTACTCGGAAAGCTTGGCTCCCGTGGCGAGGTTCTGGAAGAACGTCAGCGCGCGGTTGGAAATGTACTTGTAGACGGGCATGCCGCCGCCGATCGCGGTGCCGCCCAGAATGCGCGACCCAAGCGCCACGTCGTACTCGCCGCTCGCAACCAGCCACGCGAGTGCCGGGACCAAGCGCGGCGAATACTGATAGTCGGGATGAAGCATGACGATGACGTCGGCGCCGGAGGCGAGGGCCGCCGTGTAGCAGGTCTTTTGATTGCCGCCATACCCGCGATTCTTCGGATGCCGAATGGTCGTGAGTCCGAGTTCGCGAGAGACCGCCTCTGTCTCATCCTGGCTGGCGTCGTCGACCAGGATGAACTCATCGACAAAGCCCGGAGGAACTCCGTCAATGGTCGCGCGCAGAGTCTTCGCCGCGTTGTACGCGGGCAGGATCACGACGACTTTCTTCTCGATCAGCATGTTCGACCGCGAACTATACGAGGCCGAGCACGACGCGAGGGTCTAAGACGTCCAGCCGAACGCGAACTTCACCAGGAAGATGTTGTCGGCCTTCGCATCGAACAGGCTCGAGAAGGAATGGCCGAGCCGGAACTCGCCATTTGGATCGGAGTCTTCACGGTTCTGCGTCCAGACGAAGTACGCGGCGGACCCCGGACGGAACTCCCAGCGAAGCACGGCATTGCCGCGGATCGACTTGAAAGTGAAATTGGGATCGCGAACGCCCTTCGGAAGATCACCCGCGGCGTAGCGGTTGAATTCATACGAGCGGGCGCGTGCGAGGTCACCGAAATTGGTGTACTCACCCGACGAGATCAGCGGCTGAATGTAGGTCTGCAGACTAAGCGCCGGAGTGAAGGTCCAGTCGAGACGGATGCCGGCGGAAAGCGTCTGCTGCTTGAGGTGCGCGAAGACGTGGCGTGTCCCGTAGGTCGCGGTGGCCGCGGGATCCTCGACGTTCGCGACGAACTGCGCTCCGTTCTCCTGATACAGATAGTCCGGGCTGAGACTGATGGAGAGCTTTGGCGCGGGCTTCCAGTTCGCCGAAACCGTTCCGCCGCGCGTGAACTGCGAGTCACGACGTCCGGATCCGCCACGTGTGCCGATATTGAACGTCAGCGTCTTGCGGTTGTCGGAGTTCACGGTGACATCCCAGCTCCAGGCGAATGGACGGAGCATTGCCACACCGCCGCGCGTCTGCGTGGTGGTGATGGTTTCTGGATTTACGAACACGCTGCTGTCGAAGCCCCAGTAGTTCTTGAAGGTGCCCCACTGGAACGAGAAGATTCCGAGAGCGGTCATGTTGCCTTCGAAGTCGCGGGTTTGAAAACCACCTCCCTGAAATCCTCCGCTGCGCAGGATGCGTCCCGGCTGCGTCCATCGATGCCCGATCGAAACATGCCCATTGATCTGATCCGTGCGTGACGAGATGCCGGCGTCATTGGAATCGAACCCTGGCGAAGTGGCGCCGATGGCGGCGTTGAAGAGAAGCGGGCCCTTTTCCCGATTGAGCGCGGTGCGGAAGGCATAGCCGGTGAGCGACGTCGCGTTTGGGTCCACCCCAAGGTGCGTTGCATCGGGTCGCTGAAAGTAGTGAGTCGACGAGCGCTGCACCGCGCTCATGCGCGCCGCCGTTCCAGAGATGGTCGACACGGCAAAGCGGCCATTCAGCGCCCAGATTCGTTCGTTGGATGGGCCGCGGCCGATGGTGGTCCAGCCATCGACCCCGAAAGATCCGGCGTGATTGTTGAGTTGATTCTCAAGGCCGGTCCCGGCCAGATCACGGTTCACGAACGTTCCTATGAAGCCAAGGCCTTGACGTCCCGCATTGAAGTCGCGCTGAGCACGGACCACGCTGTACGAAGCGCGCGGCTCTACCACCGCGGTTGAGAATCGTCCGCCAAGAGAAAGGTCCGCCTCTTCCTGCCCCGTCATGGCGTGAAGCACTCCGAGATTCCACGATCCCGCAATCTTGCCGGTGACCTTTGCCGCGGCATTGATACGCACACCACCGGGCGAGCGCGTGAAGTCCGCGTCCCCGGGTGATCCTTGCGGAGGGCGTCCGATGCGCCGCGAATAGAACAAGTTGGGGTTCGAATAGTTGAAGCCCATGTTGTTCGACGCTCCGCCATAACCGAACTCGAACGTGTCCGCGCCTTCTATGAAGAACGGACGCTTCTCTTCAAAGAACGACTCGACGTCGCTGAGGTTCACCACCGCGGGATCAACTTCGACCTGACCGAAGTCAGGATTCACCGTGGCGTCCAAAGTGAGATTGGAGCCGAGACCGAGTTTGAAGTCGGCGCCGAACGCCGCGCTGTTGCGACGGCCATCGTTGAAAGGATCGCCGGGCGCCGCATCCGAAGAATGGGTCTTCGCGGTCGTGTACGGCGTCACCAGAAAACGGCGCTTCGGCTGAAGGCCGTTCAATCCGACCAGCGGGAGGAATCTGGAGACGAACCCGCTTTCCTTCTTGGGGCGCGGGGACGCGTAGGCCTGTTCGTTCGTGCGCGTGATCCAACGTTTGAAGTTGATGCCCCAGCGCGCGTCCTGCTCCTGTTTGAAGCGCAGTTGCGAAAGCGGTATGCGGAACTCGATGGTCCATCCCGTTTCATCGCGCTTCGCCTTGCCCTCCCAGATGCCATCCCAAGCGTTGTTGTCCCAGTCGTCGTTGGACAACGTGCCGTCTGAGAGCGTGCCTCCAGCGGAGATACCGAAGTAGAAACCCGTGCGCTTGTCGTTGTAGGAATCAAGAAAGACGGTGAACCAGTCGGATGTGAGTTCGGCATCGCGTCGACCGAGCAAAGCCTTGATGGCACTCGGCTGCGTATCGTTCATGCGCGCTCCGATGTAGAGCGCGTCATCGTCATAGAGCACTCGAACGTCGGTTTCTTCCGTCGATTTCTGTCCCTCATCGGGATCGCGTTGCGTGAACGCAGTGTAAGGCGTGGCGGTCTGCCACTGCGGTTCATCAAGCTTTCCGTCGATCGAAAGCGATCCCTGGATGCGCGTGGCCTGAACCCGCGTCGACGCTTCGGAAATCGCCGCCGGACTATTGGTTTGCCCCGGACCGGACGCAAGCGCAGCCGCTGCCCATATCAATAAATTGAACATCGCCTGCTCCGCTAGGTGACGGCGAGTCCGTGATCGGTCGCCGCGTGTCTATGTGATGAGACGCGGCCTGCGAGAGTTCGGTTCCGAAATTTCTTAAGCGGCTCAGGCCGTTTTTTTGAACGACGACGTCCAGTACAGAAACGCGGGAACTCCGAGCAACAGGATTCCGAACCCTGCGAGCGATTCGGTGGGACGTTCCACCAGCGCGTTGCCCACGAACGCGAGCGACGTCACGACGAACGCCAGCGGAACGAAGGGATAGCCCCAGACGCGATAGGGCCTTGGCCAATCCGGCTTCCGCGCGCGCAGAACGATGACCGCCACTCCGGTCGCCGCGTGAAGCAGGAACAGGACAACGATGACATAGGTGTAAAGCGCCTCGTAGGTGCCGGACACGGTCAGGATGACGGTCCAGAGCCCCTGCGCGAGGATGCAGGCGGCCGGTGTGCGCCACTTCGGATGGATCTCGGCAAGCGACTTGAAAAACACGCCATCGCGCGCCATCGGCAGATACGTGCGCGTCGAGTAGAGGATGGTGCTTCCGATACATCCGAAGGCAGAGACCATGACCGCAGCGGAGACGAGTTTCGCGGCACCCGCTCCGAAGAGCGCCACCGCGGCGGCCTCCGCGATGCGCGGATGATTCGGCATGTCGGCCACGGGAATGGCGCGCAGATAGACGAAGTTCAGGAGAGCGTAGAGCACCGTCACGATCGAGACGCCGAGGATCATGCCTCTTGGCAGATCACGCCCCGGGTTCTTCATCTCACCGCCGAGATAAGTCACGCCGTACCAGCCGTCGAACGTCCACAGCACGCCAATCATGGCGACTCCGAATGCTGACCAGACCGAAGTCGGAATCGCGGACGCGGTGAAATCAGGCGTCACCAGGGGCGTCACGAACAGGCCGACAATCGCGAGCGAGAGGAGGGATCCAATTTTGAGAACCGTGATCGCGTTCTGAATCCACGCGCTCTCGCGCAGACCCACGATGCTGGTGACGGTGAAAAAGACCACCGCCCCCACCCCGGCAAGCGCGCCGCCCGTCAGCTTCCATGGATGGCCGAAGATGTCTGCGCTCATCAGGACGTGGCTGGTCGCAAAAAAGGGAATGAAGGATCCCAGATACTCGCCGAAACCAACGGCCAGAGCGGCGATGCCGCCCGACATCACCACCAGAAAATCGACCCAGCCCTTGAGGAATCCGAACAGCGGGCCATAGGCCTCTTTGAGGAAGTGATACGGGCCACCCGCGCGCGGCATCATGGTCGCAAGTTCGGCGTACGTCAGCGCACCGGCGATCGCGAGCAGGCCGCCGCACACCCAGGCCAGCAGAATGAAACCGGCGTGGGGCAGCGCGCGCGCCACATCGGCAGTGGTGAGGAAGGCGCCGGTTCCAAGGACCGCGCCGACCGTGATCAGCGTTGCGTCCGTGAACGAGAGACCCCGGACGAGATCGTCTTTAGCGGTTTCGCTCACCGGCCCGATGCTACTCGGGAAACGCGCGACTCAGGCGGTTAGCGCGCTCCGAACAACACGGAGCGCATCGAAAGCGATCCCAGATCAAACCCGGTGATGGGAAACGTCACATCATCGTCGCCCGCAGCACCCGCCGCGTAAAGGATCGGGATGTAGTGATCCGGGGTTGGATGCGCCTTGCGGCCTTCGGGGGATTCGAGAAGTCGCGCGAGCCCCGCGGTGTCGTGCTTCTTCAGACTGACCGCCACGATTTCGTCGAAGTCGGACGCCCAGGGCGGCGTCGCAAGATCGCCGGACCGCATACGACCAAAGGCGTCGCCCAGGTTATGGACGAGGTTGCCGCTGCCGAGAATCAAGACGCCTTCGTCGCGAAACGGAGCGAGCGAGCGCGCGATCTCGACATGGCGCGCCGCACTCACGCGCGCATCGATGCTCAGTTGGAGCACCGGACAGTCGGCCTTGGGCCTCATATGGCAGAGCACCGACCACGTGCCGTGGTCCAGTCCCCAGTCGAACTGGACCGACGCGACGTCCGCGCCAAGCGCGTCCACCACGCGCTCGGCGAGAGCCGGATCGCCCTTCGCCGGATACTGCATCTCATAGAGCGGTTCGGGAAAACCGCCGAAGTCGTGGATGGTTTCCGGGAGGTCGTTGCCCGTCACCGCTGTCCCGCGGATGTACCAATGCGCGGAGATGGCGAGGATGGCGGAGGGCCGCGGCAGGCTCGCTCCAAGATCGCGAAAGCCGCGGCTCCACTGGTTGTCTTCGATCGCGTTCATCGGTGAGCCGTGCCCGACAAACGCCACCGGCATCCGCATACGGTCTAGCGTCCGGCCTTGCCCATATTCTTCATGGGCGAGTCGATCTTCTTGTAGCCCGCGGGCACCTCGAAGACCTCGGCGGCGATCGGACCCTTTTTCACTTCGGTCGCTTCCATGGTGACGTCGCGCTTGGTTCCCATCATGTTGACGCTGGTGTGGTTCATCAAGGAAATGCCGCGGACCTCAGCCATCTTCTCGATGAGCTTGTCGGCGCCCTGCATCATGGGGATGCTGAGGTGCGTCAGCTTCTGGAAGTTCGCGGGATCAAACGGGGGCGTCAGTGCCGTGGAGTTGCACGATTCCTGAGTCATGTTTTTTCCCATGGTGACCGTGTACTCCTGGCAGGAGTACCCGGCGATCGTCTTGGTGCCGCCCTTGGTGACGGTCACGTTAGCGGCGGCGCCTCCCATCAGCTTAGACATCTGCTCGCGCATCTGCGGCGGCATCTTGGCCATGCTCTCTTCCATCTTGGCCGACATCGCCTTCATGTTGGCGTCGAGTTCTGCGATGGTGATCTCGGAGTACTGCTTCTTCTGATGGTCGATGTTGATCATCGTCCCCGAAGCGAACTCCATGATGGTGTCGCTGCGACCGCTGTTCATGCGCATGCGGTCCTTGGAGAAGTAGTTCGTCGCGGTGCTTCCGTCGGACGACTTGAAGGTGATGGTCAGGTCCTGAGCGGACGCGGTGAAAGCGAAGCTCGTCAGGGCAAGAACACAGAGAGGGCGAATCATGAGAATCCTTTGAATAGAAAGGGGCTACGCGCGCGTCGGCATCATGGGAATGCGCGAGCCGCAGCCTTCGTACGGACGAATCTGCTTATAGGTCTCGGCATCAATCGACGGTCCCTTGCGTGCGCAGTTCGCATCGAACGCTTTTCGAAGGGCTTCGGCCACCTGCGGTTCGTTCATGCGCTGAAGATCCGTGCGTTGAAGCATGAAGACCTGCTTGCCGTCCTTGAAGAGGCCGATGCTGGGCGACGAAGGCGCGTAGGCACTCATGTAGCCGCGCGCCTTTTCGACGGCATCGCGATCAACGCCTGCGAAGACGGTGACGGAACGATCAGGAATGATGGCGTTCTGAAGGGCCAGCATCACGCCCGGGCGGGCCTGTCCGGCGGCACAGCCGCACACCGAGTTGACGATCACGAGGGCTGTGCCGGACTTCGCGCCGAGCACTTCATCGACCTGCTCGGGTGTGGTGAGGGGATCCACGCCGACGGCGGCGAGTTCCTGCCACAAAGGTTCAACGGCGCGAGGGTCATAGATGGGTGGTAGTGGCATGGTGGTTCTCCTGAAGGCGAGTCTACGCGCCGCCTCTTGTTCGACAGGAGAGTCGCCAGCGTGGTTGGGCGAAAAGCTAACCTTGCGCCGAGCCCGACCTGCATCATGAACTGCCCCCGCTGCGCCGCTGACGTTCCGGACCATGCCGTGGATTGCCCATGGTGCGGCGTCGTCTTCGCGAAGGTGCGCGCGAAGACCGTCACGGAGAAGGAAGGCGCCGCCGACCCGACGACGACACCTGCCGTTTTGCTACCGCCCATCAAGCTGCTCATCGATCCTCCTCCGCCGCCGCCGCCGGAGTTTCTCGGCATCACGCACGCTGGCTGGAAGGCGGCTGCTATCGGCGCGGGGATGGCGCTTACGCTGGCGTTCTTCCCTTTCCTGTCGTTCATCCTTTCGCCGCTGTCCACCCTGGTCCATGAGATCGGGCACACCGTGGTCCTCTGGCTCTTCGGCTACCCGGCCATCCCGGCGTTCGACTTCGCAAACGGCGGGGGCGTCACACTGAGCGACCTGGAGCGCGCGCCTTCGATCGTGTGGGCCTGGGGCCTGGGCGTCCTGATGCTCGGCTGGTGGCAGCGTGAACGAAAAGGCGTGCTCATAGCACTTGGCGTCGCGGTGGTCATCTACTTCCTGATGTACAACACCACGAAGGAGGTTCTTGCGATCACGTTGGGCGGCCATGCCGGCGAAATCGTCTTCGGCGCTTTGTTCCTCTACCGCGCGCTGACCGGCTGGGGCTGCAAGATCGAGACGGAACGGCCGCTCTACGCCTTTCTCGCCTTTGTGATGTTCTTCGCCAGCCTGCGGCTTGGCTGGTCGCTGACGCATGAAACCATCGAGAAGGCCTGGTATCTCCAGGGCAAGGGAGGGATCGACCATGACCTCGTCACGGGCGCGCAGATCCTGAGCTGGAGATTGGAGGGCATCGCCCGCGCGTTGATGGCGGTCACGCTGTCCGCCATTCCGTTGTCTTTCTATGCAGCCTCACGACGCCGGATCATCGGCGCGGTTTCCGAGGTGGAGGAAGAGGAGTAGAGCGGAAGCTCGTCAGTCGAGGCCGGCCGGAGCCTCGCACTCGAAGCGAAGGGAACGCGCGTTGGCGCGGTGTTCGGCGAGGATCAACTCCCGCAGCTTCGGGAACTGCTCTTTCTTCACCCAGTTCTGACGGATCTCGGTATGACGTTCGATGGTGACGAACTTCCCATCGGATTCGATCTTCTGGCGGAAGAGGCCGATCTCATTCTCAACGGACTGAGACGGCGCCCGGGGCGCGCACCAGCCTTGCGGAAGCTCGACCTTCCAACGGGTGGTCGCGACCGGCACGTCAAGGACGATGTCGGCCTCGCGTCCTTCAAGCGTCGATAGCGGAGGCGTGAGAGGGCGCGAGGGAAGGACCAGACTTCGCACACCCGGCGCCAGGCCCAGGGTGACGCTCGCGGAGAACGTGATCGCGGGCAGGTCGCCCTCGCCGCGGGTCCATTCCGTGAACTTCACGTCGCCCCCCGGAAGGCGCGCGCGCAGCATCGATTCGGCCGTGCCTCGGAAATCTTCGGCCCGGCGTGTCGCGGCATCGGCAAGAAACGCCGAGGCAAGGTCGCCAGAGAAATGAAGGCGCGCCTGACCTTCAAATCCGCCGGCCGCCCGTGGCGACATCTGCACGTCGGTCGTCCTCGTGTCACCGCCGTGGAGGCGAGGCGTACGCACGATCCGGCTCGCGCCCCGCTTGATCACCAGGGCGTTCTGGTCCTGGGTCGATGAGCCGAACCACGACAAGCCGCCCTTCTCCTGCGTGGGATCGACGAAGTAGAGGCCGTCCGACACCGCGAGGCCGGCCAACGCGCCGAGGCGTGTCTGGGGAATCGCGACGATCATGTGGTTGAACTGGTCGGCGGACGGGAAGTCCGCGTCCACCCGAGCGTCATTCGAAGAGAGGATCAGCGTGGGAAAGGCTTCGATACCCGCTGCTCCGAGCATGTCGATCAGCAACGTCGCTTTGTCCTTGCAATCACCCCACGCCTTGGTCCGGACTTCCTCGGGCGAATGCGGCCGGTATCCGCCGATGCCAACCTCGACCGCGACATAGCGAACCTTCGTGCGCACGTGCTCAACCAGTTTCTGGATGGTCGCGCGATCGTCAGCGCCCTTCAACCCGGCCGCTTCCTGGCGCACGGTCGGGCCGCCCGCCGGCAGGTCGCCGACCAGTCCGAGATACCACTCGCCCACGTCTTCCCAACGGGACGGTCCGCCCCAGCCGTAACGAAGCGTGGGTCCGTCCATGTCCATGCGCGAGCCGTATTCGAGCTTCGGAACCTTGCTGACTTTCGTCCCTGTGATCTCGATGCCCCCGGGCACCGGGGTCACGACCATGTTGGGCGTGGGACCATCGATGCGATATCGAAAAGCCGCGCCGCCGCCGGAGATGCGGATCTTGAGACTGTCCGTCGGTGACACGGAAAGCAGAGACAAGCTGTCGGCGGGAAAATAGGGCCGCAGTTCGACGCGGTAGTTCAAGACCAGAACCGACCCCACCGGCGATTCGGGGAAGGCGACGGTCCGGAACTTCTGCGACGCGTGAAGGATCCCTTCGCCCGTGAGGCCCAGGGTGTCGAGTGCCTTCTTGTCGAGCTTCTGAGACGTGCCGTCGGCCCGCTCAACCCCAGCGAAAAGGATCTGGATCTTACGGTTGTCGTTGACCAGGATCGGATAGGGGGACCAGTCGTCCCGGTCGCTCGACGCGTCGATTCTGACCCGGAGCGCGTGCGTTTCGACGACGCGTCCGTCCGGCTCGATCGTGACCTCGACCGTGCGCGACAGGACCGTGGCGGGAGAGACGCTCCCCGCCAGGACGAGATTAACGGTGAGCGATAACCAGAGTCTGCGCATCTCGCTTCTCCGCTTCGGTGTAGAGATTCCTGAGCGCCGCGAACTCGACCCGATCCTTCGGTTCTCGCTTGCGGATTTCAAAGCGACGCTTGAAGTTGAGGCTGTTCGTCGCGGGGTCAACCTTCGCGTCGACGCGATAGGCCGCGATGCCGGCGTCCGTGAAAGCCGATTGCGGAGGCGCGACGGGCGACCAGCCTTTGGGCCAGGTCACATTGACTTCAATCTCCTCGACGCCACTGTGATCGAGCATCACCGGCGACCGGCGCTCGCTTTCCGTGACCGTGAACGGCTGCCGCAAGGGTCCAATGGGACGCGAAGGCACGAAGCTGACTTCGTCGCCAAGAACGCTCTCTTCCGTGGCGGCCATCGCCCAGCCGACTTTCAGGGCGCCCTCATCCGGCCTGTCGACGATGGTGAGGGCGGTGATGCGGTAGCCGGGCATTGCTCCTTCGGCCCACTTCTGCCAGAAATCTTTCGTCTCTTCGGCGGAGCGCTTCGAAAAACTCTGTTCCCAGGCGTAGTGGCCCTTCAAAGCGAGTTCGCCCTTTCCCGCGGCGCGACCTTCCGCGTCGATCGCGAGATCGAGCTTGGCGTACCGGGTGTGGGTGATGAAGGAGGTGATCGGAAGCGTGATGGTCTCGGGCTTCTTCGCGTCATGCACGATGGCGACGGTGCCCTCGTAGTAGGGAGAGAGCCTGCCGTAGCCCAGGCTGCGATCCACCGGATCGAGAAACACGCCGGAACCCACGCCGTTCGAGAGGCGCACCAGGACGCGATCGAAGAAACCCGGATTCGGAAGCTCGCCCAGCACCGCGCCGCGGCGCCGGTCGGCCGCCCAGATCAGTTGCGACGGAATGTCCACTGCTGCGAGCAGCGACTGCAGAAGCAGGGCCTTGGCCACCGGCGTGCCTTCGCCCTTGGCGAGAACTTTGTCGACGGTCACGGTGTCCTCCACCCAGGCGCCGTAGTCAGGAAGCGTGGTGATCTCGTCGCGAACGAAGCGTCGTAGCGCTTCCGCCTTCTCGTCGCCTTCCTTTCCCACGGTCAGGCTCGTGGCCTTGAGCGCCACCTGCAACGGTTTCGCCTGCGCGCGCAGGTAATCCTTGTCGATGCCTTCAGCCACCGCGGCCCAGCTCTCGAGCAGGGGGAGGTTGACGTCTTGGTCCCGGTACGCCATCGGAACGACCATCATCCTCGCCGCCTGGTCGCGAAACGGAAGGCCGTAGATCTCGCTCGGCGTCGAAGGCAGATTGCTTGCGTAGAACTTCGCTTCGATGAAGCCGGTGCGCTGCTTCTGGTCAAGCTTGATGTCGGCCCCGAAGTTGGGAACGGTCCAGACCCGCGACTTCAATTGGTTGGGGATCTCCCAGGTCACTTCGGACTGGAGGACGGGGATTTCGTCCATGAAATACCAGGGTTCGACGTAGTAAAAGCTGTTGAAGTTGAGTTCGTACTCGTACTCGAGGATCGATCCCACTTCGACGCTCGGAAACGCGATCGACGTCACCAGCCTCTTGGTCGTCTCCGACACCTTGCGCTTGAACTTGCCTTTTGAATCCACCTTGATGACCTTGCCGTCAGGCGTGATGGTCCGTCCCTCGAATCGCGACAGACGCAAGTAATCGCTATGAGGAATGACGATTTCCGCGTGCGACTTGCCTTCCTCTTTGAGGACCTTGAGGCGCGCCTGGACACCGATCGTCGACGAGGCGTCCTGTAACGAGAAGTTCCGCAGATGGATCGTGCCGCGCTGGATCAGGAACACCGCCGACGCCGAGGGCTCGCCGGGAGCCACCTTCAAGTCGCGATCGGCCTGCGAAATCGGCGGCAGTTTCTCCGCCGCGAACGACGCAGCGCCCGCACCCAACGCAAACACCGCTCCAAAGAAAATGGATTTCCTGAACATCCCGCCGCCCTCCTGATTGTGTTTCGGAGCGCGGATTCTACGACCCGATTCCTGGGTTCACGCGGACGTTCACATGGAATTTCCACACGAATCCGCGTTGCCGCGTAAAATCGTCTCCTTGCCCTGGGTCTACATGCTGCGTTGCGGCGACGGTTCGCTGTACACCGGCGTCGCGAAGGACGTGTCGGCGCGGTTGAAGCAGCACCAGGACGGGAAGGGCGCGCGTTACACCCGCGCCCATCTTCCGGTGGAGCTTGCGTGGTCGAAGGAATGCGACACGTGGAGCGAAGGACTCAAGGAAGAGATTCGGATCAAGCGCCTCGATCGGGAGGCCAAAGAAAGAATAGTGAACGGGAAT
>JBDTQB010000100.1:0-14093 GCA_039932395.1 Vicinamibacteria bacterium
CGTGGGCAGGCTCGGGACGAAGGAAATGCTGTCCAAAAGGGCGGGGCATGAAGGGCCGAACGTTACTTGAGCGACATTGTTCAAGCGGCGTTTCGATAGGAGAATGCGCCGGTGAATCGTATCCGCCGCCTGGTCGGCAACCCATCGTAAAGGTCCGTCCCATCGCGGTCGTCCTCGCGGGCCTTTGCCTGGGCTCGGTCCTTTTTGCCGCGCAACTCTGGACCTGGGTCCTCAATTTCGACCCAGCGTTTGAGTTCCGCCATCCGCCGGCGGTGACGGGTGAGCCTTTGACCCCGAGCGTCACCCTTCTGCTGATCGATGGCCTGCGCCTCGACGCTTCGCGCCGTATGCCGACGCTCAACGCGCTTCGTGCGCAAGGGGCCGACATCGAAGCGCAGGTGGGGACGCCGTCTTTCTCAAGGCCCGGCCGCGCCACCATCGCGGTGGGCGCTCCGCCTGCGATTCACGGAGTCACGAGCAATCGGCAGAAACGCGCTATCCCGCTCGACAATATTCTGCGGCGGGTCGCTGACATCAAGGGCTCATGTCGCGTGGCCGGTTCCCTCATCTGGTCGAGTCTTTTCTCGGCCGATATCGCGCGCTGCGGCGTCTACCGAACCGAGGATGGCAAGGAAGGGCCGGGGACGTTCGTCGCCGACATCGGCGCGATCCGGGCCGGGCACGCGGATGGTCTCGATTTTGTCCTGCGGGAACCGGCCACTTTGCGGATCGCGGACATCGTGGCGACCGACTTCGCGGCTCATGAGTACGGCGGAGCGTCACCCGAGTACGCGAACGAGATATCCCTGACCGACGCCACCTTGGCCGGGTTGGTGCGTCGTCTCGATCTTTCCAGAGAGACGCTCATCGTGACCGCGGATCACGGCCATCGCGACCTGGGTGGACACGGGGGAGACGAGCCTGAGGTGCTCACGATTCCCATTGTCATGGTGGGTGCCGGCATTCGTCCGGGTGTTTCTCTGAAGGCGCAGCAGGCTGACATCGCGCCCACGGTCGCCGCGCTGCTGGGCACATCGCTTCCCGCCGCTACCTCCGGCCATCCTTTGGCGGCAGCGCTCCTGATGGACGACACGAAAGCCGCGGCGGTGAAAGCGGCAGATGCCGCGCAGTCCGCTGGACTGGATCAGGCGCTGATCGCCAGGCTAGGGGCGCGCCGCGCCGCGATCGCCGAACGGGGATGGCAGGCATTGACCGAGACGTATCGCATGGACGTTCTCTTGAGGCGCGTTCCCCTGGCGGGCGGCATCGTTCTGGCGATCTTTTTGGGATCGGTGACCGCGATCCTCATGGCTCGTCCGATGCCGGGGCCCTTCGTCTGCGGCTTCCTTACTTCGCTCGTTCTGTTCGCGGGACCTACGCGGTGGGCGTTGCCGGTGCTTTCGTTCTCCGCGATCAACTACGACCAGATGCTCATCCCGTTTTTTGTGCGGGTGATGAGTGTCGCGACGTTGACGGCGCTCCTCAGCATGATCGTGGGACTCTTCGTCTGGCGGCGGATGGACGGAGTGTCGGGGGCTGGCTCGGCTGCTTCGGTCGCGGGCAGCATCGGCCTGGGCTGTACCGCCGTTCTCGCCCTATGGACAAGCGCCACCTGGCTGCACGACGGCCTGCTCGTTCCATACGCCCTGCCCGGGCCCAATCAACTGGTCTTGGGCTATTGCCTGACCCTGTCCGTGATGAGCGTTTCCGCCGCGACCCTGCTGGTTCTTGGCGTCCTCAGCCTTTCAAGTCGACGGACGAGCGCGACGTCGATTTGATGACGAGGTAGATGAAGGGCGCCTTCACTTCCTTGAACCAATGCGGGTCGTTCTTCGGAATGATGATCATGTCGCCCTTACCCACCGTCTTGGTGACCCCACCCTTGATGCTCGATCCACGGAACTCGTGGGGCCCGGTCTGACGCGACTCAAGCATCTCACCGCCCGTGACGAGGGTCGCGGTTCCTTCGATGACGTAGAAAATGTCGGTGTCGACGGTGTGAATTTCAACATCACCCGGGCCTTCGCGACGGGCCGTGCTGATCCGGTACTCGGGGGTTTCGAGAAACGACTTGCTCTTCGCGAACGCAGCCGTCAAATCCGCCGCGGAGATGATGGTGGTGGGCGAGGTCCCACCTCCCTCCGCAGGCGGTGTCTGATCTGAGGCGCTTCCGAGAGTGGTCATGGCGATCATGGCGGCAAGTGTAAGACGCGAAGCAATCATCGCGCTACCTCCAAAGAGCCAGCACGAACTTAGCCAGCGGGTATCCGACGAAAGTGAGAAGGCAGGTGTGGATGGGAATCAGGAAAAGGCCGTAGCGCAGCATCGTGCCCACGCGGAGATAGCCCGAGCCAATGATGATGGCGTTCGTCGTGGTGCCTGACGGCAGGATGAAATCGAGCGAGGGGGCGATGCCCAGCATCATGCCGAGCGCCACGGGGTCGCCGATGCCGAGCGATTGCGACAGCGTCAGGCCGAGGGGAAGGAAGATGGCGAGGGTCACGAGATTGGAGATCACGCTGGTCACCAGGATCACGGTAAGGCTCAACACGAAGACGAACGCGTACTCGGACAGGCCCCCGAGATGAGGTTCGAGGGCGAGCTTCATGTAAGCGGGCAGGCCGGTGCTCTCAGCACCCACGGCCGCGCCCAGTGCCATGACGCCTCCGATGAACAGCACCATGCCCCATTCGACACCCCCCGCCCACTCTTTCCAGGTGAGGACGCGACGTCCCGGAGAGCCGGGGACCGGTGTAAGGCACATTCCGATGGGAACGAGCAGGGCCGGAACCGCGAGTGCCAGCCGCTCGGAGAGGAGCTTCGCTATTTCGGGCGAGATCAGGAATCGAGAAAGGTCGGGCACGAGCCAGAGCCCGATCGCGACCAGCAGCCAGGCCACCGCGCGCTTCTCGGCGGGCGGCATCGGCCCGAGTTTCGCGCGTTCGCTTCGTACGAACTCCACGGTTTCTTCGCGCTGGAAGGGCTCGACGTCCGGCTTTACAACGAAGCGCAGCACCAGGAGCATCGAAGCCATCATCAGCACCGACAACACCGAGCCGACGATGGTCCACTGCGCGAACGACACGGAGACGCCCATGGTGGTCGCGATCATTCCGATGGCGACGGTATTGGTCGCGGTTCCGACCGGGGTCGAGATCCCGCCGATGTTCGCCATCCACGCGATGCCCATTGATGTGGCTTCCGCGAGCGAGTGCCCAGGCTCGACCTTGAGCATCTTCAGGATGGTCATCGCAAGCGAGAGCCAGACCACCGCGACCACGGTGTTCGCCATGACGGAGTGCAGCATCGCGCCTGAGAGGAGAAACATCGAGAGAAAGGCATAGGGCCGGCCGCGGACCCAGGGCTGATCGAGGAAGGCGAGCGCGACGCGCCGATTGACCCCGGTGGTTTCAAGCGCGGCGCCGATTCCGAAGGCGCCAATGGTGAAGTAGAGAACCCAGTTGCCGGAGTTGGCGAACGCCTCCGTCAGGCTGAGAATGCCGGTTGCCACTCCGCAGGCCAGCACCGCCAGGGTGGTGACTGCGATGGGCAGCGTGCCGGCGATCCACCAGCAGACCGCGAAGGCGAGAAGACCCACGCGCTCGAATCCGACCGTGGTGATCGGCTCGGGAGCCGCTATGAGAAACGTCAGTCCGAACAGGGCCGGACCAAGGAAGAGCCCGATCTGCTGCAGCCTCGTCGTTTCGACGGGCGCGTCGGAGGTCACCTACTTCGCGCCAGCCCATCGGAACGCAAACAGGTCGAGCGAGGCGCGAAGCTCACGAACCTCGGCGATGTCGACGGCATCAAGGCCCCTCGTGGGATGGCGCACACGCGCGCTTTCGATGATGCCCGCATCCTTGAGGTTCTGCTTCATGACCGCGACGCCCATGCCAGGCTGAAGCTCGTATCGGATCAAGGGGAGATGGCGTGCGAATTCAGTCGCTGCCGTGGCCTTGTCGCCCTTCTGCCACGCGGTCCAGATGCGGACGAAGGCTTCGGTCATATCGCTGCCCGGCATGGTGCCGACCGAGCCACGTCCCAGCTCTTCGAGCAGGAACTGGCCGTTCAAGCCGCCCAAAAGTGTCAACGAGTCGCCTGCGACCTGCTTCAGGCGAGAAATCTTGCTTGGCGTGGGCGGAGCTTCGACTTTGACGAGGCGGACGTTCTCAATGTCTCGACCCATCCGCGCCAGAAGGTCGGGCCCCATCGGCACCTGGGTCAGCAACGGCGCGTCCTGCACCATGATCGGAATCTTCACCGCCGCCGAAATGGCCGAGTAGTAATGAACCACGCCTTCGGCGTCGGGCTTGAGATAGTAGGGAGGCAGCACCATCAGCGCGGATGCGCCCATGGCTTCGATCTCGCGACTCATGGCGACCGCGACATCCGTTCCCGTGTGTCCGCTGCTGGCGACGAGGGGAACGGCACCGTTGTTCTCCTCGACGATCGCTTTCATCAGCGTCATGCGCTCGTCTTCCTTGAGCGTGTAACCCTCGCTGGCATTGCCGAAGAGGCCAATGCCGTGAGCGCCGCTGTCGATGAGGAAACGAATGACACGCCGCTGGCCGGGGATGTCGATCGCACCGTCCTCGTGGAACGGCGTCACCGCGATGGGAATAATGCCGGAGAGTGATTTCATGACTTGGGGCGGCCAGCCGTGGTGCGTCTGGGCCGTTTGACCGGCGCGGCGGCGAGGGTCGCCGCGTTCAGTTCGCGAAGGTCGCGAACGAGCGATTCGGCGGCGCGCGAAACGTGATTCTGCAGCGCGGTTTGAAGAGCCGCCACGTCGCGCGCTTCAAACGCGCTGATGATGGCTTCGTGTTCGGCGCGCTCGTCGGGGAGACGTTCCTGCCAGTCCTGGCGACCGCGATGGATGCGGGCGATCTGGATGTGGGCGTTGAGATCCTCATACATCTGAATGAGCTTCCGATTGCGCGAAAGGTCGATGATCAGTTGATGGAAGCGACCGTTCCATTTCTCATGAGCGGACCAGGCAGCTTCGTCCGCCACCGTGCCCGCCATCTGATTGACAAGATGACGCAATTCCGCGACGTCGGCGGGAGTTGCGTGGGCGATCGCGAGTTCGCCCGCGAGCCGCTCAAGGGCCGAGCGGATCTGAAAAGTCTCGGCGACGTCTTCGGGCATCACCTGCGTGACAAAGGTTCCGCTGTGGGGCCGGATCTCGATCAGGTCCTCGGACGCCAGACGATTCAACGCGTCTTTCACCGGGGTCAGACTGACTTGAAGCTGACTCGCAAGCTCAGGAACGTTCAGTCTTTGACCGGGTTCAAAGACCCGCGTGAGAATCCCGGAACGGAGCGCTTCGTAGACCGAATCGCTGGCTCGCTGGCGGGGCAAAGGACCAAATGGCTTCATTTGAGTGAAATAGTAGGCTGTTTCGAACCGGGAGTTTAACGAGACAAGGACAGAATATCAAATCTAATATATTAGGCTTTACATTTTACTTTGACGTGACTATCCTCCTCTCGCTTCGGCGCTCTGGCGGTGAGTCCTGCCGACGAACAACACCAAACAAGGAGTTCACTCATGTCGCGTCTCAGGCTATTCCTTTTAGGACTCGTCCTTATCTCGTTCAGCAACGCGGTCTACGCTCAGGCCACCCAAACGAGCGTGGTCGGCCACGTCGTCGATGCTCAAGGCGCCTCTATCCCGGGAGCGACCGTCAGCATCATTAATATAGCGACGGGGATTTCCCGCACCGTCGTCAGTGATGGCAACGGTGAATATCTCGCGACCGCCCTCAACCCCGGAAAGCACGACGTCAAAGCGGAGCTTTCCGGTTTCTCCACCGCGATCAGGCGCGGCGTGTCGGTTCAGTCGGGCGATGCCGTGCGCGTCGACTTCACCCTCCCGGTCGGCGGTCTCGGCGAGGAAGTGGAAGTCGTGGCGTCTGCCACCACTCAGATCCTCCGTACGGAAGATGCGACACTCGGCTCGGTCTTCAATGAGGATCAGGTTCAAGGCCTTCCCGTCAAAGGTCGAAACTTCCTGGCCCTGGCTCAGATGGCATCGGGTGCTACCGAAGCGGTGGGCGGCAACCAGAACTCCCTGGGCCGGAACCAGCCGCTCAACCTCTCCGTTCATGGTCAGCGCATGTTCGACAACAACATCCGCCTCGATGGCGTCAGTCTGATCGCCGGCTTCGCCAATGGCTCGACCTTCACGCCTTCGCTCGACATGTTGAAGGAAGTGGTGGTCCAGACCGGCCAGTATGGCGCCGCCTACGGCATGTACTCCGGCGCCCAGGTCGATATGGTTCTCAAGTCCGGCCAGAACGACTTCCACGGCTCCGCCTTCTACTACCTCAAGAACGATGCACTCCAGTCGAAGGGCTACTTCGACGCGAACAACCCGCCGCCCTTCGACTTCGGTCAGTTCGGCGCGACCCTCGGCGGTCCGATCAAGAAGAATAAGACGTTCTTCTTCGTGGGCTACGATGGCGTGAAGAGCAATCGTCAGACAACGGGCTCCAACACCGCGGCCACCGCCGCGATGCGCAACGGCGACTTCTCCGCGTTGACAGCTTCCATCAAGGATCCGTTCACGGGCGTCGCGTTCCCTGGAAATGTCATTCCCGCGAGCCGCATTTCTTCACAGGCGAAGGCTCTGATGGCCTACATTCCGCTGCCGACCTCGTCCGCGCTGTCGAACAACTACCTCGGCACGTCGACGGTGGATGACACCGAGCATCAGGTCTTCGCGCGCATCGACCATCAGCTTTCCCCTTCGACTTCTCTGTTCGCCCGCTCGGCCGTGCGCTACGGAACGATTGACACCATCGCGCTCAACCCGAACTTCAAGAGCTTCGGCAAGCCGCAGAATCAGAACTTCGTCCTCGGCCTCACCAAGATTGTCTCGCCTCAGTTCGTGATGGAAGCGCGCGCCTCCTACGTCCGTGAATCCACGCCCAACACCACCGGCCGTGAAGGCACCGACATCGACTTTCAGCGCGATTTCGGCATTTCGGGCCTCAACCAGACCGATCCGCTGGTGCGCGGTATTCCCGCCGCCTCCATCACCGGCTTCATCGGGACGGGAGAGACGTTCGCGAATCCGCGCCTTGTCTATCTGAGCCCCGAACTCCAGGTTCACACCGTTTACCAGGCGAAGAGCCATTCGCTCAAGACGGGCATCGAAGTCTTCAAGCGTCAGCAGGACTTCTATTCCGTTAACGCTTCCAACCAGGGCGCCTTCAACTTCACCGGAATCCTCTCCGGCAATTCCTTCGCCGACTTCCTTCTGGGTCTGCCGGATACCACGACCCGCATCAGCACTCCTTCCTATGCGTCGATTCGCCAGAAGCATCTGCAGGCCTACGTGCAGGACGACTGGCGCGTCAGTCCCAAGCTGACCCTCAACCTCGGCGTCCGCTATGAGTACGCGGGAGCGGTCAACGATGCGCTCGGGATTTCACGAAGTTTCGACCTGAAGAACCTGGCCCTGTTTCCGGCGGTCGGTTCCACCGATCCTCTGAACAAGGCGAGTCATGACGTGGTCCCGCGGGCCAGCCTGGCCTATCGATGGACGGAGAACACCGTCCTCCGCGCGGGGTATGGCATCTATCTGACCCAGCCGACGATGGCGAACATCACCCTGCTCGCGCGCAATCCTCCGGCGAACCTCCAGCAGACGTTCAACACGGTGCGCACGAATCCGAACCTCACCCTCGCGAATCCGTTCCCGGGCAATGGAACCACGTCGGCGACGCCCACCATCACTGCCATTCCCGAGGACTACGGTCCGGGCCGTGCGCAGAGCTGGAGCGCCAACATTCAGCACCGCCTGCCGGGCGGGTGGGTGAGTGAAGTCGGGTACGTTGGCTCGAAGACGGCGGACCTCGACTATGCGTGGAGCTACAACACTCCGCCTCCGGGTGCGGGCGCGGTGCAGGCGCGTCGTCCCTTCCCGCAGTTCGGCGACATTCGCATCTTCGACACGGGTGCGATGGCGAACTATCGCGGCCTCGAAGTCCGCATGCAGAACCTTGACTTCCACCGAACCAATATCCTCGCGACGTATAGCTGGTCGCGCTGCATGGACACCCGCAGTTCGCCTGCCACCAGCACGGTTGGAACGGAAGATCAGGAGCCGCAGGATCAGAACAATCGTTTCGATGGGGAGTGGGGACATTGCGCGATCGACTTCACCCATGTCTTCAAGCTGAACGCGGTCTACCGCCTTCCCGAGGGCGCTGCATGGTCGCCCGTGCTTCGCGGCATCGCGGGCGGCTGGCAGGTCGGGGTGAACGTCAACCTACACACCGGTCCGTGGTTCAACGTGATCACCTCTGGCAACACCGCCAACACCTCGCGCGGAACCATCCGTCCCAATCTTGTCGGCGATCCTGTTCTGTCCGGCTCCGACCGGACAGTGGCTCGCTGGTTCAACACTTCGGCTTTCGCGGCTCCCGCCGCCTTCACCTACGGCAATTCGCCGCGTAACGTGCTGAGGGGACCGGGCACGAAGCTGGTCGACCTGAACCTGCAGAAGAAGTTCTCCGTCTTCAAGAACACTCTGGAAGTGCGGGCGGATATCTACAATGTCTTCAACACGCCGCAGTTCGGTATTCCGGGACGCACTCTGGGAACATCAACCTTCGGCCAGATCACGTCGGCCTCTCTGCCGCGCGAAGTTCAGCTCGGCCTCCGTTACATCTTCTAGAGGTCACCATGCATCGACGCGAAGCCCTGACGTTGTCCGCGCTGGCCTCGGCCGGCCTGGCGTTCAAGCCTGAGCCGGTGGAGGCGCAAGCGAATGTCCAAGCCGCTTCGCGTGGTCGCGGGCCGTTGAAGATCGCGAAGGTCGAGGCGATGGTCGTGCGCTCGCCGCGCGACGCGAAGCCGCAGGAGTCGCTCATTGTGATGGACCCGATCGGAGCCACGATGGCGGGTGGCGTCGGCAGGACGAACCGAATCGACACCTCGAGTCCGTCGCGCACGCCGGGCTACGAGCAGGCGGTCGTGGTGAAGATCACGACCGCGGACGGCCTGTACGGGTGGGGTGAATGTCACGCTCCGGTGGCACCCCGTGTTCACGTCCAGATCATCAAGGACATCCTCGCGCCCATCCTCATTGGCCAGGACGCGCGTCAGGTGGAAGCGCTGTGGGAGCGGATGTATCGCAGCGAACGCGTCCGCGGATATTCGACCGGCGATCAGATCGAAGCGATCGCGGGCATCGACATCGCCTTGTGGGATCTGCTGGGCAAGTACGCGGGCGTGCCGGTTTATCAGCTTCTGGGCGGACGCTATCGAAGTCAGATCTCCACCTACGCGACCTTCTCCGCGACCTACACCGGCCGCAAGACGGAACAGACGAGCGCCGAACGCGCGACTCAGATGGTCGAGGCAGGGTTCAAGGTTCTCAAGATGGCCCTGCGCTCCGGTCCGGGCTCCAAGGCGTTCGATGAAGTACTCGCGGTCGCGAAGGCCGTAGGCTCAAAGGCCAATGTCGCGGTGGATGCGCTGGGTGCGTTTACCCTGGCTGACGCCATCGTCACGGGACGCGAACTCGACAAGATCGGCAACATCGCTTGGATGGAAGATGCGCTGCTGCCCGATCAGATGCAGTCGTACCCCGACCTTGCGCGCGCGGTGGATACCGCGATCTGCGCGGGTGAAGCTCTCTCGACCCGCTTCCAGTTCCGCGACCTCATGGCCCAGCGCGGTGTCGACATGATCAACCCTGATCTCTGCCGATGCGGTGGAATCACGGAAGGGCGACGCATCGTTTGGCTTGCCGACGTTTTCGGCGTCCTTTGGGCGCCTCATGTCAGCACCGGCACCGCCCCGTACATGGCAGCTTCCATCCACCTCGGTGTGTCCACTCCCAACGCGGTGATGATGGAGGTCTACGACGGCTACAAGCATGATGGACCTCTGGGCAATCGTCTGCTGAAGGCGCCGCTCGACATGGGGCCTGGCTTTGCGAAGGTTCCGGAGCGTCCGGGACTGGGTGTCGATTTCGACGAGAAGGCTCTCGCTCAAGTGGTGGTGGCGTAGTCATGATGCAAAAAGCAAACGCGCTCACACGTCGTCAGTTCGCTTCGCGCGCTGCCAGTGCGGCGGCGTTGCTCGGGTCAGGTGGTCGCGCCCTGGCTTCGCCGCAGGCGGCACCCAATGCGGCGCAGCGTGCCGAGCAGGCGGCCGACGCGGGTGCCTTGATCATCGACAAGGTCGAAGGCTTCGTGCTTCGCACCCCGAATCTTAAGGTTCCCTACGACGAGCCGATGACCATGCCGCCCATAGGCGCCATGACCGGCGGGGAAGGTATCTGGAACCGTCTCGATCACGCCACGCCCACGCGTTTCAAACAGTTCGAGCAGGCGACTCTGGTCAAGATCACCACGAAGAATGGCCTGGTCGGCTGGGGCGAATGTCACGCGCCTTCCGCGCCGCGCGTTCATCAGACGGTGATCTCGGATCTGTTCGCGCCCTTGCTGCGTGGCCAGGATGCCCGTTGGATCAACCCGATCTGGGAGCATCTCTACTCGAGCGAGCGCATGCGCGGCTACTCGACCGGCTCGCATCTTGAAGCGCTCGCGGGTGTTGATATCGCGCTCTGGGATCTGCTCGGCAAGGCGACCAACCTTCCGATCTATCAGCTCCTCGGCGGTAAGTATCGCGACTCGCTGCCCGTCTACACGGGAGTGGGCGGAGCCACCACCGAAGCGGCGGTCAAGAACGCTGAGTCGGCCGCGGCGCGTGGCATGAAGCTCGTCAAGATGAGCTTCCATAAGGGCGAAGGGTCAAGCGACTTCGAGCGTGTGGAAGCGGTGGCCGCGGCCATGCGCGCGCACGGCGGACAGCTGAGCCTCGACTCCCTCGGCGCTTTCAAACTCTACGAGGCGGTCCAGATGGGACATCGTCTCGACAAGATCGGCAACATCGGATGGTTCGAGGACGCCCTTCTTCCCGAGGATCACGCGGCCTACCCGATCCTCGCGTCCTCCATCACCACGCCGATCTGCGCGGGCGAGACCGCGAGCACCAGGTTCCAGATCCGGGATCTTCTGCTCGCGAAGGCCGCCCGCATGTTCAATCCTGACGTGTGCCGCGCCGGCGGCATCACCGAGTGTCAGCGCATCGCCGCCCTTGCTGATGCTTACGGCACCGTATGGACACCCCATGTCAGCACCGGCACTTTGCTTTACTTCGCGGCGTCGATCCATGTGGGTGTCGCCACCTCGAACTGCATCCTCATCGAAGGCGGCGACAAGCTGACGCGGCCGTTCGGCAATGCGCTCGCCAAAACCAAAATGGTGGTCGAGAACGGAATGGCGCGCGTGCCCGAAGGTCCTGGTCACGGCGTCGATTTCGACGAAGAAGCCCTGAAAGCCGTGACCGTCGTCGGATGACGTCCGCGTCTTTGGCCGAGCGGGCCCTCGCGGCCATTGAAGCCACGGGGGTGGTTGCAATCCTTCGCGGGGATTTTCTGGGCGAGGCCGATGCGCTCACCGACGCGCTTCTCGAAGGCGGCGTGCGGGTCGTCGAGGTCCCTTTCCATTCGGCGGCGACCACGTCCCTCTATCGCAGGATGGTGGTGCGCGGCGGATCTGATCTGGTCAGCGGATTCGGAACCGTGACCACGCAGGATCAGCTTTCGCTCGCGATTGACGAAGGCGCGGCGTTCATCGTCGCGCCCAACACCGATCCAGATATCGTCGCTCGCGCGGTCGCTGCCGGGCTTCTGGTTATGCCGGGTGCTTTTACTCCCAGCGAGATCGTGGCTGCGACGCGGGCGGGCGCTCAGGCAGTGAAACTGTTTCCGGCGGACGTGCTGGGCGAGCGATTTGTCCGCGGCGTGCGTGGTCCGTTGCCCGATGTCCGTTTGGTTCCGACGGGCGGCGTGACCGTCGACCTTGCGCGAGCCTTCCGTGCCGCGGGAGCGTGGGCCGTGGGCGTCGGTGGACCGCTGGTCGGATCGGCGGGCGGTTCGGTGGACGCTGCCGCGGTGGCCCGGCAGGCGCGAGCCTTCGTCGATGTCATGCGTCCCAGGATCGCGTAGCGTTCCGACGCCATGAGCGGAATCAGCCTTTATCTTGACGCGGGTTCGACCAACACTCGCGGCTGGCTGGTGCGCGACCGGCACATTCTTTCGCGAGCCACCGCGTCGATCGGGGTGCGCGACAGCGCGCGCGAAGGCTCGACCGCGCGTCTTCGCAGCGAGATCGCGCGCCTGATCGCGGAGCTTTCCGCGATCCACTCGCCGGTCCGAGTCATGGCGGCGGGGATGATCACGTCGTCACTTGGGGTAAAAGAAGTCCCGCATCTCGTGGCTCCCGCCGGTCTCGAAGCCTTCTCGAAAGGGCTCGCGAAGATCGAGGAAGCGGACGTCACGACTCTGCCCATGTACTTCGTACCCGGAGTGCGCACCGGCACGGCGGAGATGAGCGCGCTGGATACCGACATCATGCGCGGCGAGGAAACGTTGGCGCTTGGGTTGCTCGCGTGCGGGCAGGTTCCACCGGGAGGCGCGTTCCTCAACGCCGGTTCCCACTGGAAACTGATCTCTATCAATCGCGCCGGGGAAGTGGCGGGCAGCCGTACGACCTTGGGCGGGGAAGTTGTTCACGCCGTCCAGACGACCACGATCCTCGCCTCGGCCCTTCCGACCGGCCCGTTGAGTGAACTTGTCGAAGATGCGGTCCGCGCGGGAGCCGACGCTGTGAGAACCCACGGGCTGCTTCGCACGCTTTTCGGAATTCGACTGATGGAGCAGCGCGGCGAGCACCATCCTGAGTGGCGGTTCTCCTTCGGGCTCGGCGCGTTTGTCGCCTCTGATCTCGACGCGCTTCTCGCCGAAGGCGTCGTTCGACTTGGCGACCGCCTGGCGATCACCGGGCCGGGCGCGGTTCCGCAGGTCTGGGCGATGCTGCTGCGTCGTGCCGGCTGTGACGCCGTGGTTCTTGGTCCCGCGGATATCGAGACAGCCTTTATCGCCGGCCTCTCCGCGATCGAATCGCACGCCCTGGGCGACTCCTAACCCGCCTGAGTCTTCTTACCCGACGTCGAGAGGGCGGACCTTGCGGGCCTGAAGGGCCTTTCCTTTGGCCGCCTCTTCGGCTGCTTCCTTCGGCTTGTTCTGACGGCTGTAGATATCGGCCAGCACGTAATGGCCAAGCGGTGCCACTTCCGAAATGTTGTCGACCTTGAGGCCGCGTTCGGCGAGGTCGCGCGCGACATCCAGATGTCCCGCGTTCATTTCCTCACGCGCCAGGAAGAAGAAAGAGGGACCGAAGTCGGGCGCCTTTTCCGTCGAGGTCCGGAGCTCATCCATGAAACCGCGGACGTTCCCGCGTTGACGTTCCAATTGCGCGAGGTTGAAACGGGCCTTGCCGTGGTCCGCGTAGGTCGTGAGTTCGCCGCGATAGAGCGACTCGGCCTCATCCAGCCGTCCCCGGGCTTCGAGAACGCGCGCGAGGTTGTAGCGACCGCCCTTCACTTCGGGTTCGAGTTCGAGCCCTTTCCGAATCAACCGCTCGGCCTCCGGCAGGTTCGACGCCGAGAAGGCGAGCGCACCCTGGCCAATCCACGCCGCACCCATCTTGGGATTCTCTTCGGCCGCGCGCACGAAGGACGCTTGCGCCTTCTTCGCGTCGCCGATGTCCATGGACAGGATGGCGAGCTGGAACCAGGCTTGCGGATTCTTTGGATTGCGCGAGAGGGCGGTCTCGAACACACGCAGCGCGTCTTCCGCGTCGTTCTTGCGTCCGCGCGACAGGTAGAGGCGCGCGAGATTTCCAAGCGCGATATCGTCATCCGGCTTCAGGGCGAGCGCATGACGAAACGATTCGATCGCTTCGTCACCGCGCTTTAATCGCACCAGCCAGTTCCCGAGCGTGAGATGCGCGTCCATGATGTTCGGGTCTTCGGCCACCACGCTTTGCAGAAGTGCCGCCGCTCCCGCGACATCGTCGTCCTGGGCGAGATCCTTGGCCCGGTTCATCTTCTGGAAGAGGGGAAGCTTCAATTTGGGATCGGGGAGCACCGCATCCGGGTTCACGTCGATCACATTGCCGACGTAGCCGAGGGCGGCCAGGCGCTGCAGGGTGTCGGGGTCGAGGCTCT
>JBDTQB010000101.1:0-13976 GCA_039932395.1 Vicinamibacteria bacterium
TCTCCGGACTCGTAGGCCAGAAGGTCGACCTACGAACTCCGGGCGATCTCTCTCGCTACTTCCGACAGGATGTCATTCGCGAAGCCGACGTGCAGTTTGCGAGATGACGACCGCATCCGTCTCCAACTCTCTCCCCGTCGATGGAGGGGTGAGCGTTTTGGTGGGCACGCTGGGGCGTGTGGAAGGTGGATTTGTCTTCGCGTACGCGAAGGAATTTCTCGATAGCGGCCTTCCCCTGCTCCCGGACTTCCCGCGGCCAGACGGCGTGCATCGATCCAGAACGCTCTGGCCGTTCTTCGCTGTTCGTCTCCCGCCCGTCGACCGCCAGGACGTTCAGGTGGAGCTTGAACGAAGAAGCATCGACAAGGGCGACACAATTCACCTGCTGGGAAGCCTCGGCCGGAAGGTGATCTCGTCGCCATACGAACTCACGCCCGCGGGCGGGCGACTAGACGATCGCCACTAGGCGGCGCGGGCCTCGAACCGGACGCCTTCCTCGATCTCCCCAATGGACCGCCCATTGAGCCGAACCTTGCCGGTCTTCAACCGGCGGTCGGTGAGGGGATGCGGGGTCTTCAGCTCGCTATCCAGGTAGCTGATGGCCTTCCTGATTCCCTGAAGCGACATTCTTGTACTGCTTCCGCAATCCAAGAAGGACGTAGGCCTCGACGAGGTTCGTGAACGACAACTCTCGGTCTTTCGGGTCGGCGGCTGCCGACGACCGCTCGCTGCCCGGTCGGCCGAAGAAACACCGCAAGACGGTCGCGGTCGGCGCGTCGACGTACCGCGAGACACCACTCCCTTTGGTAGAGCGGCGCGTCGAGGATGTTGTGTTTGGCCTGCTTCGTTCGGATATCCGAGAAAGAAATTGTCTCACCGTTGGCCGTTGGTCGCTGCTCCGACAGAACCCCTCCAAGGGCACTTATACAGACACGAATAGGTCCAACCCGCGCGGCAACGAGCCTCGTCGCTTGACTCCACCTGCAAAAAGATTGGGAACGATCCATAATTGCGGTTAGGCGCAAGGAGGAGGGTGAACGTGACCGAGGATGACTACCCACTGCTCCAGGCCTGTTGTGTCTTGAGGACCCTGTGCAACTCCTGATCGGATTGCTGTGCGTCGGGGCGAGCATTCTGATCGCTGGAGGTCTGTTTGTTGCCTTCGTTCGTGCGCTTTCGGGGTCCCCAAAGGAACAGCCAAAGGCCGCGCGGCAGTCTGATGCAAAGAGCATCACCGTCACGATCAGCACCAGCCTTGATGCCATCGACGACCTCCCCGATGACGCGCGTTGGTATGGTCCAGGCGAAACGGCTACCGTGGCGGGATTGACGTTGCCAGGCGGCTGTTTGTACGTGGGCAAGCGCCTTGCCTCCGCAAACAAGAGCGCTGGAGTTGAACCCGCTCTGATCAACCCGACGCTCCGCGTCCAACTCGAACGCGTGGACTCGGCTGGAAGCTCGATGCCCTACTGGCCCCGATATTCCGAAATCGGGGCTGAATGTCGCGGCGCGTACCTTCGCTGGTTGTCTGGCGGACGTCGAGACCCAACCATCGGCGTGGGGTACGTGTTCCTCTTTCTATATGGCCTCGAGCGTCGTGTGCTACATGACGCCAACCTCCACGACTTGGCCCGCGACGAATGGGCCGTGATCCTGAGAGAAGTGGAGGAGCTTCTCAAGGTCTATGGTTCCGCCTCGCGATCGTTCCATGGCTACGCCAGCGACTTCCTGGATGTCGTACAGGTCAGGGCTGGCCGGCAGTTCGCGCTGTCGAGGCCACCCGCCGGGTACGAAAAGGGCTCCTGGCCCGCAGCCCTGCGCATTGGACTTGCCGAACTCGCGGCAGGCGGCCGGCCGATCCCTGCCGAGTGGGCCCTGGCGTGGGCACGGTTTCATCCGGAGGTCCGCTTTCCTACGGCGGCGATCCGGTGCGCCGAAGAACTAGGACGTCTGTTTGAGGCCCGATACACGGAGCGTTTCGGAGCGGGCCTCACCGTGGCACCGAACCGGACCAAGGTGACGGTCAGTTATCGACCGGCTAGTGCGTCGTTCGGCGGTGCCGTGACGGTACCTGTGCGGGATCTGCCCGACGTGACTGTTCTCTCGGCACCTATACAGAAGATTCGGGAGATCGTTGATTCATGTGCATTGGATCTCGAACCCTACAGTCGCTTAGTCGGCAAGAATCCGAACGCCCGTGGCTCGATTGCCGGTGAGGCGCTACTCCCCAAGGGGCTTTCGACACGGGCGAAGGGAGGCGAGGTCGAACGTCTGTTGGAGCTGCTTCAGCGCAGCACGAGAGAACACGATTTTGCTGTGCTCGAATGCACCGAGGTCCTTTCGCTCTGGCCCGCCGCACATGCCGATGGCAAGCTCGCGAAGGCCGAAGCCGTCATCCTCGCGCAGTTTCTTCAGAAGTCGAACTATGGGATGGAGCCCGATGTGCGTTTTTCCGGGCGGGTGCCGAAGGTCAGCGAGAAGGTCGTTGTGTTTCCGCTGCCAGCCAACGCCGGAAGCGGCCCGACGGAACAATTTCGAGGGGCGGCAGCCTTGCTTCACATGGCGGTGCTCGTCGCCCAAGCCGACGGTTCTGTAAGTGAGCCCGAGGAGGAACGGCTGATCGGCCACCTTGAGTCGGCACTTCGGATGGACGCTGCGGAGCGGGTACGACTGCACGCGCATCTCCGATGGCTGATCGCGAACGGGGCAACCGTAAGCGAGATCAAGAAGCGCATCGACCATGTGGCCGCAGACAGGCGGCGAGCCATCGCCGAGTTTCTGATCAGCATTGCAGCGGCAGATGGTCGGCTCGATCGCAAGGAGATCGAGGTGCTCCGAAAGCTGTACTCCTTACTCGGAATAGAGGAGGCAAGCCTCTACGCCGATATTCATTCACTGGGCGCGGGCGGCGACCTTGGTCCCGTGCCCCTAACGTCTGAAAAGGGCGGCGCGGCGAAGGCTGATCCACGTCCCCCTGGGCCTGATTCGCCAGGATTCGCACTCGACCCGGCGCGAATACAAGCGAAGATGCGTGAGAGCGCGATGGTCGCGGCGATGCTTCAAAACATCTTCGTCGAAGAGGAGCCGGAGGCGATCGCGGCACCGGACACCGGATCCGGAGGGTCGGTAATCGCTGGGCTTGATGCGGCCCACTCGGCCCTGTTTCGTGCGCTCGCCGGCCAGCAGACATGGAGCCGAGCTGAGGTCGAGGCGCAAGCAGCCAGCCTGGGCTTGATGACCGATGGAGCCATCGAAGTCATAAACGAGCGGGCGTTTGATGTCTGCGGAGAGCCCCTATTCGATGGGGAGAATCCGTTCTCCATAAATCCCGGCGCTATGAAGGAGATGACGGCATGAGCACCACGACCATTCGTCCAAAGGAACGCGATGCGGTCATCCAGTGCCTACAGGCCGGCGTAGTGCCCCGTGCGGGGCAGCATCACATCCAGGTCGGGCGCGCCCAGGAAGTAGCGGCCCTGCTCCGAGACGTTGAACGCATTGCCGATGGAGGGTCCGCGTTCCGCTTCGTTATCGGACACTACGGGTGCGGTAAGACTTTCTTTCTTCACCTCGTCCGTTCAATCGCGCTCGAAAAGAAGCTCGTCACGATACACGCGGACCTCGCGCCGGATAGGCGGCTCCAGGCGACCGGTGGCCAGGCCCGATCGCTGTACGCAGAGCTGATGCACGGCATGGCTACGCGGGCCAAACCGGATGGCGGCGCACTACCTAGCGTTGTCGAACGATTCGTCGGTTCAGCGGCGACCGACGGCAAGGCCCGCGGAGTCCCGCCCGAGGCAGTAATTCAGGAGCGCTTGGCTGCGTTGACAGAACAAGTCGGCGGTTACGACTTCGCGCAGGTGGTTGGTGCCTACTGGAGGGCTCACGATCAAGGTGACGACACCCTGAAGGCAAATGCCATCCGATGGCTCAGGGGCGAGTTCAGCACAAAGACTGACGCTCGAAGCGCCCTCGGTGTGCGGACGATAGTCGACGACGCGGCGGTCTACGACCACCTGAAGCTGATGGCCCGCTTCGTCCGCCTGGCCGGCTACGCCGGGCTTCTCGTTGGCTTGGACGAGATGGTCAATATCTACAAGCTGTCGCAATCGAAGTCGCGGGGCGACAACTACGAGCAGATTCTGCGGATGCTAAACGACTGCCTTCAGGGCACGGCGGCGGGCCTCGGTTTTTTGATGGGCGGAACGCCGGAGTTTCTGCTCGACCCCCGGCGCGGCATGTACAGCTATGAGGCTCTCCAGTCCCGACTCGCCGAGAACCCGTTCGCTACGGATGGACGGGTGGACTTCTTCGGCCCAGTCCTGAGGCTTGCGAACCTGACCCCCGAGGACTTCTACGTGCTCATCACAAAGGTCCGTCACGTCTATGCCGGCGGCGAGGAGGCCAAGTACCTGATACCCGACGAAGCACTCCAGGCATTCATGGCGCACTGCTCTTCACGCCTTGGCGAGGCTCTCTTTCGTACGCCGCGAACGGTCATTCGGGAGTTCGTGAATCTGCTGGCAGTCCTCGAACAGAACCCGGGCCTCAACTGGCAGACCGTTCTGCCGAACATCGTGATTCAGGAGGAAAAGGATCCCGATCTCGAACTGTTGGGTGATGATCAGGACTCGGCGGGCAGCGGATCCGATGATGAGCTCTCCTCCTTCCGGCTCTGACCCCTCGGACAACGCCAGCGGGTTTGGGCGCCTGCATCCTGAGATCCAGAGGTGGATCTGGCGGCGCGGTTGGAGCGAGCTCCGCGATATCCAGGAGAGCGCTGCTCTGGCAATTCTCGATGGCTCAGGGGACTTGCTGATAGCCGCCGCGACGGCGTCCGGAAAGACCGAAGCAGCTTTCTTTCCACTCCTGACAGCAGTGGCCAGGCGCCCGGAGAATGCGGGTATCGATCTCGTGTACATCAGCCCCCTCCGAAGCCTGATCAACGACCAGTTCGGCCGGCTCGAGGACATCTGCAGCGAGATGGAGCTGCCCGTCACGCGCTGGCACGGTGACGTCAGCTCAGGGCCAAAGCAAGCGCTTTTGGAGAAACCGCGCGGCGTGCTTTTGATCACACCAGAGTCCTTGGAGGCACTGTTCGTCCTCCGAGGGCCGATGCTCAGGACGCTATTCCCGAGTGTCCTGGCGGTCGTCATCGATGAGGTCCATTCGTTCATCGGCGAGGAAAGAGGTCGACAACTCCAATCCTTGCTCCATCGACTTGAGCTGGTCGCGCGTCAGCGTGTGCGACGGATCGGCCTGAGCGCAACGCTAGGGGACATGAGCCTGGCGGCCGACTTCCTCCGGCCCGGCGGCGGGCCAGGAGTGCAACAGATCATTTCCAATGCGGCCGGCTCAGAGATACGGTTGCAGATCCGAGGATGTGTTGAGCAGCGAGCCGGTGAATCAGACACGACGGAAGAAACCGAGCGCGGGCAGATCGTGGAGCACCTGTACAAGACGCTCTACGGAACCGAGAATCTCGTCTTCTGCAATTCCCGGCAAGACGTCGAGTCCTATGCCGATGCTCTCCGGGAGATGGCAGGGATGCGAAAACAGGCCAACATGTTCTTCCCCCACCACGGCAGCCTCTCGCGTGACCTCCGCGAGGACGTGGAACGACTGCTCAAGGACGAAGAGAAGCAGATCACGGTCGTGTGCACCAGTACGCTGGAGATGGGTGTTGATATCGGATCCGTTCGCAGCGTGGCTCAGATAGGTCCGCCGACCTCCGTGGCGAGCCTTCGTCAGCGGCTCGGGCGCTCCGGGAGACGCGATGAGCCGGCGACCCTCAGGCTATATGTGGCTGAGCGTGAGATCGACCCCGATGCCCCATCTCAGGACCAACTCCACGCGGCGCTCGCGCAATCGATCGCGATGGTCGAACTTCTTCTTGACCGGTGGTGCGAGCCTCCGGAGCATGGTGCCCTGCATTTATCGACGCTCATCCAGCAACTCCTGTCCTTGATCGCTCAGCACGGCGGGGTGCAACCTCAGCAGGCCTTCCGCGCCTTGTGCCAGGGCGGCCCTTTTCGGGAGGTAGACACCGCTCTCTTTGAAAAGCTACTGCGATGCCTCGGCTCGCAGGAGGTGATCATGCAGTCCGAAAACGGTCCCCTGTTCCTTGCACCGAACGGAGAACGAATCGTCGAGCACTACACCTTCTATGCCGCTTTCTCCTCAGTCGAGGAATATCGTGTCGTCGCAGCGGGAGCCGATCTCGGCTCCCTCCCATTGTCGAACACCCTTGCGCCCGGCATGTTCTTGATATTCGCGGGCCGGCGCTGGAAGGTCGAAGCCATGGATGAGCGCAGGCGCATCATCGACGTCTCACCGGCCGCCGGTGGGCGGGTGCCCCGCTTCGGCGGATCGGGCGGGCGGGTGCACGGCCGCGTCCGTGAACGGATGCGTGATCTCTACATGCGTACCGATGACCCGATCTTTCTGGACCCGGTGGCCCGCCACGTCCTGCGCGAGGCCCGAGCCAACTTCGCGCGCCTTGGGTTGGGACAGACTCAGGTCATCGCAAGCGGTCGCAATACGGTCGTGTTCCCATGGGCTAGCGATCGCGTCCAGGGAACCCTGCTCCTGATGTTGGCCTGCCGCGGGTTGTCAGTGGAAGCCGATGGCTTGGCCATCACCGTCCGAGACGCGGAGCCGGATCGCGTCCTAGATCATCTGAGTGACATTGGCGAGTCGCGACATCCTGATCCTGTTGCGCTTGCGCGGGTCGCGCCGATGAAGATCGTCGAGAAGCACGATCGGCTGTTGGACGACGAACTTCTATGCCTCAACTACGCAGCCAAGAGTTTGAACCTGTTGGACGCGTGCGGCGCGGCGATGACGATAGTCACCCATTCTTGACATGTCCCTCAATGCTGCGCGCTCTGGAACCCCACCCCCACCGCCTTCGATTTTTCTTCGGCGGAAGGACGTGTGGACCTCAACCGGCTCGGGGATCCTGTAACTTGCTCACATGATCTGGGGCGATCTGCAAAGGGAGGGTATTCGGAACTCTCCCGCGAACCGGCAACCGCCTCTGGATCGGGGAGACCAGTGCCAACGTGCTGGAGGCGAAGCAGTTGCTTAGTTCCCGGTCAGTGTTCGGCGACTTCCGGGTTCGCGTCGATCCCTGGGAGGTTGACTATGGCGACCAGACTCCCCTGGCGCCCACCGACGACGAGCCCAATGAGAAGGTAGACCACCAGATTGAAGTCAAGGACGCCGAATGGGTGGCGATCACGCCCCAGGGAGAAACCTCCATGCCTCCGCGAGTTGTCTTCATCGACGGAGTGCGCCGGCTGGAAGTGCGGATCAACGCGCGAAAAGGCGACCGCCTGATCTATGGAGGATTCGGCAGCTTCGGTGTCGGAGCGGTCGACGTGCAGAACGCAACAGCCGCATTTGGTGAACTCCGTGTATCCCGGGTCGCGGTCCTCGGAGCCGGTGAGAGCCTCCCTGGTCCCGTGCATGTTCGTACAAATCTCGTCTACGACGCGGAGAGCACGCCCAATATCGAGCTCGACGGGCCGCTGAGGCATATCCAAAAATCGATGAGGCTCGCCGAGGCCACGCTCGCACGGGACACCTGTCGTGACGACACTCTCACGATCGTCGATGGTCCTCTCAGCTTCGAACCCGCACGGAAGGGCCTTGCCCTCGGCTACATCAAGCGTATCCATCAGCTGTATCTGCCCGCCAAGTTCATCCCCCTACTAGCTGGTCTGCCGGCAGGGGCACGCACTCCACTCTTTTCCATACAGTCTGCCGGTGCGGGGTTCTCCAGATACTCATGGTTTCAGCGACTTGCCCATCCTGGCCCCGGCGAAACGGAACTCCACGGCATCGTGCGCCTCGAGGTCTCGGCGGACGTCGGAGTTGAAACCGCGCGAAGGCTGGCCGATTCGGCCACGACCTGGCTGCCACGCACGGCGCCCAAGCGAGCCCGGGATCCACGATCGCCCCAGAATTTGCTCCCAATAGGCGCTCTGGAACAGAAACTGCGCGCTGCCCTTGGCGACGCTCGACTGTTCAGACGCTGGATCGAAGTGCTTGTGACGAAGGAGGCCATCCGTGGCTGAGTCCACTTTTCCCAACAACGCCGCAGCCGGTGTCGTCCTTGGCTCTCAAGACGCCGGTCCCCTCGAATTTTGGGTTGGCGTTGCCGAAGGCAACGTCCTTGAACTCGATGACTTGGTTGTCGCTGAGGTCACCCTTCCCAATGGACAGGTCGTCAGTTTCTTTGGCATCGTAGACATCGTTCGAAAGCGATATGAGGGCGGACAGTTCGACTCGGATGCCTTCCGCGCCGCCGAGGGCACGCTACCCGTCGAGGTTTCCTACGCCGCCCACATCCAGGTCACCCGTGTTGATCCTGAGATCTTTGTCCCGCCCCATCCTGGTAACGCGGTCCGGATTGTGCGCGGCGAGGAGTTCCAGCGTGCCCTCTTCATCGACCGAATGGAGAAGAAGGTGGCGATTGGCCATACCCGGACCGGCGAAACCGTCTTCGCCAATCTTGAGTTCCTCGATGGCACGCGGGGTGCTCACGTCTCCATCAGTGGTGTGTCTGGCGTGGCCACCAAGACAAGCTATGCCACCTTCCTGCTCTATTCGCTCTTCCACTCCGATGCGCTCGGACCCGATGCCACCAATGCCCGGGCACTGATCTTCAACGTCAAGGGCGAGGATCTGCTCTGGCTCGACAAGCCGAATACACACATCTCGGCGGCGCTGACTGAGGAGTACAAGACCCTCGGGCTCGAAGCGGGCCCGTTCGACAGCGTCGGTTTTTTTGCTCCGGCGCGACGGCACGGGAAGGTTGTGGTGCCGGAGGTCGGCAGTCGGCACGAGGGGGTCTATGCCTATATCTGGACTCTGCGCGAGTTCGCTCGAGACAACCTCCTTCGTTTCGCCTTCGCCGATGCGCAGGACACTCGATCCCAGATTTCGTTTCTCATCTACCGCATCGAGCGAGAACTCGAGCGGGCGGCCAAGGTGGGTGACCCCAAGGACCCAGGTCTTGAGGTTCACGGCACCCGGCTTGAGTCTTTCGATGATCTTGTCGAGCTGCTCGATTCCGACACCTTGGAGCACATGGTGTCCAACGCCGCGACCGGCACGCTCGACGCCTTCCGACGTCGTTTGCATGCGGCGGCTCAGCACATGGGCCATCTTGTGCGTGGCGACAAAGAGGCGGCTCAACACGCCATCAACTGGCAGGCCAACCAGATCACCGTCGTAGACATCCACACCCTCCACGACATCGCGCAGATGTTCGTGGTCGGCGTGCTGCTGAAGAGGATGATGCGGGAAAAGGAAATACAAGGGACTGCTCGGCCGCTCGTGTTCGTTGTCCTTGATGAGCTCAACAAGTACGCTCCACGCTCCGGCTGGAGCCCCATCCAGGATGTTCTCCTCGACATCGCCGAACGCGGTCGATCACTTGGGGTGTGCTTGTTCGGCGCGCAACAGACGGCCAGCGAAGTCGAGCGGCGCATCGTGGCGAACGCCGCGATGAAGGTGGTCGGACGCCTCGACGCTGCAGAGGCGGAGAGAGGCGAATACGGATTCCTGACTCGGGTAGCGAGGCAGCGCGCCACGATGCTTTCGCCTGGAAGCATGATCGTCACACAGCCCGAGATCCCCACACCTGTCCTTCTGAAGTTCCCCTTCCCCTCCTGGGTGACGCGCCAAAGCGAAGTGCGCGAGGACGGCACAGCAGGCGACCCGTTTGCGCGCACCTAAGGAGGCGGCATGAAGATTGTCCACACCAGCGACTGGCACGTGGGTCGCCGATGGAAGGGCATCGAGCGTCTTGCTGAGATGGAGACGGTCCTCGATCACCTGGGCCATTTCATCGAGTCGGAGAAAGTGGATCTGGTACTCCATACCGGCGACATATTCGACAGCCGGAACCCTCCTGCCGAGTCCGAGCGCCTGGTAAATCGCTTCTTCGTTCGCGTAAGTCGGGCGGGCGCCCACATGGTCCTGATCGCCGGCAACCATGACGACCCGGGTCGTCTCGACGCGAGGGCGCTCCTCGCCGAGTACGTCAACGTCCGTATCGTGGGCCGGCCACGAAGCGCTGACAAAGGCGGGACTCAGATGATCACCACGCGCAGTGGCGAGAAGGCCGTCGTCGCCGCACTTCCATTCGCCTCGCCTGGTGCGTGGGTGTCTGCGCTACAGATGGCGGGCGATGAGGGGAGCGCGCACAGCCGGTATGCGCGGATGTTTCAGGCGGCGGTCCAAAACCTCTCAGAACCATTCCGAAAGGACGCAGTCAATCTATTCATGGCACATACCCACCTCGAAGGTGCGGTCTTCGGCGAGTCGGAGCGCCGAGTCCATATCGGCGAAGACTGGGCCGCGACAACTCAGACTCTTCCGACGACCGCGGCGTACATCGCACTGGGCCACATCCACAAGCCACAGAAGGTCGGGGGAACGCTCCCCGCGTACTACGCCGGATCTCCACTGCAACTGGACTTTGGCGAGACCGGCCAAGAGAAGACCTTCGTCGTGGTGACGGCCGCGCCGGGCAAGCCAGCGAAAGTGACTCATGTTCCTTACGAAGGCGGCTTTCCGCTACTGGATCTCCGAGCGACGCTTCCGGATCTTGAATCTCTCGCAGAAAAGCATCGCCACTCGTGCTGGTTGCGAGTCACCGTGCCCCTCGCCGAGAAGGATCCCGACCTCAGCCGGAAGGTGAGGGAGATTCTTCCCAACGCACTCGTGGTCAAGCCAGAGCTTCCGGAGACCGAAGCGACCACAGCGGCCCGCCCCGACAGGGGTGCTTCACCCGCCCTACAGTACGGCGGGTTTCACCTGCGGGAGCACCAGCTGCCTCCCGCGGCGGACGTGGCTGAGGCATTTGAGAGGATTCACGCGGTGGCCTCAGGGATGGAGGACTGAGCCATGCGTCCTGTTCACCTGAGCATCGACGGGCTTGCCTGCTTTAAGGACAAGCAGGAACTGGATTTGAGTGAGCTTGACCGTTTTGCGATTTCGGGGCCCACAGGAGCCGGCAAGAGCACAATCCTGGACGCAATGATCCTGGCCCTGTATGGCGAAGTGCCCAGGGTCAGCCTGAAGGACCGCTCTGAGATGATCGCGTCCTCGCGCGACCGGCTCTCCGTCAGGCTGGATTTCAACATCGGCCCCGAGAGGTATCGCATCGCGCGGACGCTCCGCCGAGGCGGCGTCCAGAACGTGCGGCTGGAAAAGCACGACGGTCGTGACTTCTCCGTCAACGTCGCCGATGCGGTTCGACCTGCGGCAGAGGCCATTGAAAAGCTCCTCGGGTTGGATGTGACGGCGTTCAAGCAAGCCGTAATCCTGCCTCAGGGCGAGTTCGCCCAGTTCCTTCAGGCCGATCCAAAAGATCGGCGCAGCATGCTTCGCTCACTACTTCGGCTGGATGTCTACGAACGGATGCGCGTCCACGCCCAACAGACTGCGACCGTAAAGAAGCTCGCCGTTGAGTCGGCACGGAAGGTCCTTGAAGAGGAATACCGTGGGGTTAGCGAAGCCGCTCTGGCTGACTTCGAAGTCCGCCACACGAAGGTCGCGAGCCAACTCGACGGCCTGCGGAGGCGACTCGACAAGGCCCAACGTGCGGCCAACGATCTCAGAGGCCTATGTGCCAAGACGACCGAGCTTCGAAAGACCGGACTGGCGAGAGAAGCTCTTCAGTCTCAGGGGGCCGAGATTGAGAAACTCCGGGAACGCATCGAGGCAGCGAGGCGAGCGGCTCACTTGGGATCCTTCCTTGAAGAGGCGACGCGATCCCTTCTGGCCGCGACCAAAGCCTCGGAGATGGCAGAGAGCGCGAGAGAAGCGCAGGCCCGAGCCGAGCAGACCCTCAAGGAGCAGTCGACGTTTCTTGAGGCGGCAAAGAAGAACGCCGAGGTCATTCCCGCTCGTCGCGAGCAGATCGCTCGACTCAATGAGGCTATTGGCAGGTTGCCTGAAGCCCAGCGTCTCGAAGACGCAATCGTCCGTGGAAACAGTCAGATAAAGGCGTCTGCCAACGACATCGCCGCCCTAGGGGTCGCAATCGAGAGGGCACAAAGACAACAGAAGGAGCAGCAGGCTGCCGCTGCCGTGGCACAAGCGGCGCTACACGAGGCAAAGTACAGCTCATCGCTCGATGCCCTGATCGAGAGCGTTCGCAACCGGGCAGCGAGCCTTGGCGTCAGTCGGCAAGGCGCTCTGGCGTCCCAGCAGGAGCTCGCCAAGAAGCAAGAGCGTCTCGGCACGCTTGAAGCCAGAATTGCCGCACTCAGGATTGATTCAAAGGCAGCAAGGAACGCGGCGGAGAAGGCCAGCCAGAAAGTCGAGCATGCCGAGGTCGCGCTGCACCGTGCCCAAGGGCTCGATGCGGCGAACCAGCTTCGAGCACAACTCGGGCCGGGGCAGCCTTGTCCTGTATGCGAACAGACCGTCGTCTCTCCGCCGCCCGCCAACCTCAATCCGGAGACCGAGGCCGCAACTCGGGCGCTGGAGAGCGCAACGAAACTGCAGCGCGAAGCCGAGACGGCGGCGCGCGCCGCAGAGGACAGGTTGACAAGCGAAGACGCTGGGGCAAACGTAGCGCGTGCGAACCTGGCGGACCTTGATCGCAATTGCTCGCTCTTGAGAGCAACGATCGCCAGGGAGGATGCCGACATTCGTGCGGCGCTTGGCGACCACGCTAGAGGGCACGAGAGCCCGCTGGAAGCCTGGGTGGAGTCGGAAGCCGCATCCTTGGCCGCGGCGCGGAAGGCGCACGAACAAGCCAAACAGCGGCTCGACACCGCGGAGCGGGCGATCGAGGCGGCGAAGGCCGAAGAAGCGAGCCGCCGCGAAAGGGTCACCGATAAGCAGGCGGCGCAAGCGGAACTGGAGAAGGAGCTGGGGGCGAATCAGCAAACCCTTGCCGCCCTGCGGGCTCAGATCGCAGCAGTAACTCAGTCCTTCGATCCCGCAGCTGAGGCCACAGAACTGGCGAAGCAGGTCCGGGCACTCGAAGACGCGCTAAACAAGGCGGAGACGAGCGCGGCGGCTGCCCAGAGGGAGCAAGTGAAGGCGCAATCGGAGTCGAGGCTACTTATCGGCGCCGCCAGCAAGGCCCGAGACGAGGCAACAGCGCGGGCGAAGCGCCGCGACGAGGCGCTTTCCAAGGCTGGCTTTTTGGACGAGGCAGCGGTCGGCGCTGCAGTGCTCGACAGCGCCACTACGGCCAGGTTCACCGAACGTGTTCGCAAGTTCGACCACGACCTCCACGCCGTCGAGCAGCAGGTTGCGACGCTCCAAGAGGAGCTTGGCGAAGTCCGCGTCTCTGACGAGCAGTTGACTGCGGCCGATGTGCTCGCCAAGGACCTGAGCAAGGAGGCAGAGAAGCAGTACGGAGAGCAGAAGATTCTTGAGGAGCAAATCGATCGGATGAAGACTCGCATTGATCGGTCGAGGGCGATGAAGGATCAGCTCCAGATCGATGAGCAGAGCCTGCGCGTCCATGGCCAGCTCGCCGGCGACCTCCGTAGCGACAAGTTTCAGGCCTACGTTCTCGAGGAAGCCTTCACGGACCTAGTGAACGGGGCGTCCACTCGGCTGCTGTCGCTGACCGCGGAGCGGTACGCCCTCATGTTTGAAGACGACAATATTCTGGTGGTAGACAACGACAACGCTGGCGAGAGGAGGATCAGCGATACGCTCAGCGGCGGGGAGACATTTCTGACCTCACTGTCGTTGGCTCTCGAGCTAAGCGACCAGGTGCAGCGAGCCGCGGGTGCGGTGAACCTGGACAGTCTCTTCATTGATGAGGGCTTTGGGACCCTCGATCCGGACACTCTGGCGCTGGTCTCAGAGACGATCCAGAGTCTGCAGGCAGGTGGGCGGATGGTCGGCATCATCACGCATATCCCTGAACTACGCGACGGAACGTGTCAACACGCGTGAGACACCGAGGGTGAAAGTTTAGGGAGCGACTG
>JBDTQB010000102.1:0-13767 GCA_039932395.1 Vicinamibacteria bacterium
TCGGATATTGCGCTGGACGTAGGCGAGTTGAAGCCAGGAGAGCGATGGATTGGCGGTTCCCCCGCCGGTCGCCGTGCCGTTGAAGGTGGCGCGCAGCTGCGCATACCGAGCCTGCGGCGACTTCGCGGGCGGCTTGCCCGCGGCCACCATTTCCCAGCCGCTCCAGGTGGTGTCGGGCACGGACGCGTTGCCGGTACGAATCTCATACGTGACTGCGGACGAGGGGGTACTCACCTCAAGCGCGCCGATCTGCGACACGTTGTCAAGATCCTTGGCCACCGACGTGTACACGCCCTTCGCCTCTCGCTTGGCGGAGAGGTACTGGATCTTGCCGGGGTTCGAGGAACCGATCACCATCTCACCGTTGGAGAGGGGTGCGGCAGCGGTCAGTTGCTCCTGTCCCATGGTTCGCACCAGGGTGTAAGTCCGATCGTCGCGCACCTCGTAGATGCGACCCTTCGAGCCCGTCCCAAAAAGGACGGCGTCGTTGCGCTTGAAGAGGAAGAAGGGCGATTCATCGCCGCTCCAGAGTTGGTCGGCGTCACCTTGCGCGCTGACCAGAAAGATCGCGCCGCGTGCGGGACCTGAACCGCCACGAGGCGTATCGGTGCGTGCCGAAGTTGGGAACGCGAAGACCTCGATCGACGTGGAAGCCACGACGCCATCCGCCGCCGGACTCGCGTTGGGCGAAGGCGAAGGGGAAGGGCGCGGAAGAGGAATTTCCGAGCGGCCATCGACGAGCGCCACGTAAACCCCACCGTTTGCGTTGGGGAGCAGCGCCTTCACTTCGCGGTAGCTGGAGTCGTAGATGACGCGCGCGTTGTCCTTCGCGTCAATGGCGTAGACAAGGCCCGATGGAGAACTGCCGGCGAAGACGCCACCGCCCGGCGCTATCGCGAGCGCCGTCACATGCGCGTCCTGACTGGTCAGAATCGTGGCGCTCTTGCCCTTGGCGTCGACTCGATAGATCTTTCCTTCTCCGCCGGTCGCGACCCAGAGCTGGCCTTCCTTGTCAAAGGCGAGCGCCCAGATGTAGCGCTCCGGGGGATCGAAGTAGACGGAACTCTTGCCCGCTTTGTCGATCGCGTAGACCTTGCCCTCGGGATTCGTCGCGGCGTAGAGACGGCCGTCGGGACCAAAGGTCAACGCTTGAACCTCGGCCTCCAGAGAGTCGAAGAAGGTCTCGGACTTTTGCTTCTCTATCTTGAGGATTTTGCCGGCGTTGCCCGTCCCTGCGTAGACCGTTCCCTGAGGATCGACGGCCACGGCCCACACGGCCGGCGAACCGAGATCGGGTCCGGACGTGGTGGCGGGAGCGAGGGAGAGCCGCCCGCCTGAATCCACGGACAGACCTTCCATCTCCCCGTCGAGAAATTCGCGCATGGTGGAGATGCGAAGGAACTGAGGTTGGACCGCGAGGGCCGATGTCGCAAGAGCGGCAGCGGCGAGAACCAGAGAAGCACGGAATCTAGAGGGCATGAAATCCTTGTTTAGCGCTCAATCTGAAGGGCAAGAAAACGCGAGCCCCGTACGGAATAATCAACCGGCTTCTGGCCGTCCCACACGACGGTGGTAGACGTGCGAACGACAGGCTCACCGCCGTCCCCCCCGCCCAGCACCTGCATCATCGAAGGAGGCAGGCCGGGAAGCAGCGTTCCAGACACCGCGGCGCCTTCTTCGAAGCGCTGGAGGCGGACATAGATCTGCGTGCTCTTGCGGATGGCGTTGACCGCGCGCACGACCTGGTCGAGGTTTTTGGGCACGAAGGCCTGGCGCATTTCGCGCTGCTCGGCCTGCGACAAGGTTGGCCCGTCGGAGATGAGGATGGCATAACGCCCGGGTCCAGCACTTGCGGGGACATCCACGGGAATCGGGATCACCACCTCTTCGCCACGGAACGTGCGCAGTGCGACGTTCATCGGGACGGTGTCGCCCGGATGCACGGGACCGTCGCGTTCGAGCCATGCGCGCTCAATGGTCGCACTGTCCTGGGCTTCCTTGGCGGTGAGGTTGACACTCACCGAATCAAGGCTGACGCGCTTGAACTCATTGTTCATCACGAACGAAATGGCGGCGCCCACAAGGCCCGCGGCCATGGCGCCCGGCTGGCCGTCAGCGAACTGGTCCTGGAGATGCAAGGACGGAACGCCGGTGAAGTTGATGTTCGCATCGAGGGTCACAGTCGAAGGGCCGGCCACGCGCTCCTGCCCCTGAAGGACGGACAGCACGCTCGCGTACACCGTCAACGGCGTGAACAGATCGTCCTGGACGACCGAGAATGAATAGTCTTTCTTGGAACCCGGACGATTCTGCAGAGTCACTTTTACGGGAATCATGCGAGGACCCGGGCCGAGTTTCCCCGAGATTCCCGTGGCGCGATCCTGCTGGAATCGGCCGATGGTCTCGTGCGCGCTTGCGATCTTGAACGACTGGTTGAGACTCGGAAATACGTCGTAGACCCACGCCTGGCGCATGGGGAAGTCGACCGGGCCGATTCCGAAGAAGGGATGACCGAAGGCGTACACGGCGTCTTTGTCGATGTGGGTGACGGTGCCGGTCGCGGAAAAGTCGAAGTCGCCCTGAATCAGCGAAACCGCCACGGGGCTACCCGGTTCAAGCGGTGGAAGAGGCTCTGGCGCATGGCCCTTGGCGGGTGGAACCTGCATCGGCGCAAAACCCATCTTGGAGAAGAGGGACTTCGTGACGTCGAAGGCGGGACCCGAGAGGCCGGCGATCGAGAGAGGCAGGGGAAGGGGCGACATGCCCGCGAGTCCACTCGCCGCACCCGACCGGCTGGATCCGACCGCATCGAGCGCCGATGTGAACTTCGTCACCAGCGAACCGGCGTCGATCGGCATGGGCATCCCGGACATCCGCAAAGGCACCGGACGGACAATGGAGTCGGCGGGGGATGTGGACGCGCGCAGCGCAGCCTGATCATTCAGTCGGGAGAAGCCGGTCATCTCCACGTAGGGGGTGATTCCGGCAATCGCCTCTTTGGAAAACCCGAATCCGAACGCGACGGCGCCGAGTAATTTTCCGTCGATGTAAACGGGGGAGCCGCTCATCCCCGCGATGACGCCGGTGTTCGCCAGAGGCCCGCCGATGAGCCGCGCCATCACCATCGTTTGCTTCGGAGCGGAGTTCTCGAGCGCTCCGATGATCTCGACGTCGAAGGTCTCCATCTTCTGCCGCGCGAAGACCGTCCGCCCGACACCCTTCATGCCCGGTTTGAGATCGGCGAGGGGAAAGATGGCGATGTCGGAAGGGATCTTCGCGAGGGTGGCGGTGGTCGGAGGGATGACGGGCGCTGCGACCTGCGGGCTCGCCGCCTGCCCCATGGCCATCAGTCCGAGGATGAATCTCAACATCTGGTCATTCTCCTACACGTCCTACGTTGCAGGTGTTGCCGGGGACTCGAAGGCTCTGTCAGGTTTGAGGTCAGGCTATATCCTGCCGCGGCAATGAAAGGATGGGACGTCATGAAACACGGCTTGTTAACGATGCGGTGCGCGCGGCGATCGGCTCTGAACGTTTCGATGGCGGTTGGGGTGCTGCTCTCCTTGGACGCGCGAAGCGTCGTTTGGGCGCAAACGTCTTCGCAAGTTCCGGCCGCGGCGCCCGTCGATCCCCTCCAGAGCCCGGTGGCCGGTATCCGGCGCAAGGCGGCCTCGGATCTTGGGAAGTCAAAGGCTCCTGACGCGGTCTCGCGTCTCGCCTCTCTGGTCCGTGATCCGGATGCGGACGTTCGTCTGACCGTGCTGCGCGCGATCGCATCTTTACGCGATCTCACGGGGGTGCCGTCCATGGTGGTTTTCATGGAAGATGCGCAGGCCAAGGTTCGTTCCGAGGCTATTGATGGCGTGGTGGAGATTTACACGCGTCGTGACCGCCCCGGCGTGTCTCGCTTTCTCTCGATCTTTTCGGATGGCCGCGACAAGCCGGAGCCACTTGTGGTGACGGCGGTGGATCTTCAGGTCTATCGCTCCCTCGCAGGCCTGCTGAAGGATTCAGACGCCTCCGTGCGCGAATCGGCGGCGGAAGCCATCGGCATTCTCGGCGGGACGGAAGTCGCGGTGGATCTGGTCCAGGCGCTGCGCGACTCGGTGCCGAACGTGCGCGCGGCCGCCGTCACCGCGATCGTGAAAGTCGGGACGTCGGCCGATGGCGAGTCGTTGACGCCGCTGATCGCCGACGGATCCTCCAATGTGCGACGGCGGGCGATTGTGGGTCTGGGCCGGCTGCGCGTCGTGGATTCGGCGCCGAATCTGCGGGCGGCGTTCCAGGCGGCGCCCGATTCCGACGACGGCATCCTGGCGTTGACGTCGCTTGCTCAGCTTGCCCTTCCTCAGGACCGGCCGATGTTCCAGCGCTTCATTCTTCAACTCGCGCCACGGCGCCGCCGGGCGAGCGTCGAAGGCCTGGCGCGTCTGGCCGACACGAGCAGCGAAGCGCGCTTCAAGCGCGATTTTCAACGGGAGAAAGATGACGCGGTGCGAAGTGCCTACGCCTTCGCGATCTTCTCGTTGGGCGACCGGCCGTTCATCGACACCGTGATTCTCGGGCTCGCCGGGTCACGCGATCTGGCCCGTCAGTCGCGCGGCTACCTCGAGGAGTTGGGTGCCAAGGCGCTTCCCGACGCGCTTGAATACTTCACGGAGCGCGATCCCAAGATCCGCGCTGGTCTGTGCGAAGCCCTCGCGAACGCCGGAGTGACCGAGGCGTTGCCGAACATCCAGCCCCTGACGAAGGAAAAGGATCAGCTCGTCGCGAGCGCGGCGAACCGAGCGGTCGCCATTCTCAGCCGGCAGCGGTAGCGGTCGCGCCAAGCCAACGTGGCGGTTGCCGCAAAGCGGCTATTGAGGCGTGCGTCCCCGGCCGTTGGCGTCGATGTAGATCAGTCCGTGAGCGTTGGCGCCGCCGCCGAACTCAAACTTGACGATCGCTTCGCCTCCGACGACGAGTCTGTCGGCCGAGACGCCATTCGTGAACGTGTCTTTCAGATAGGGATCGACGACGTAGACGCGATGAGGATCGGTGCCCGGGTAGTTGATTGGGACGCCGCTGATGTACCCCGTCCAGCTGTGGGCAGATGTCTGCGACAGGTTGACGAACGTCCCAAGCGGCATCCAGCTTGCCTGAAAGGTGACAGGACCGTCGCAGGTTGACCCGGTATTGAGACAGGCGGACGGCTGGGTGTAGACCACCGACACCGCGACCGTGGCGGGCAGAGGGACCGCCGGAGGATCCTCCGGGCCGACCTGGTGGAAGTCGTAGCAGGCGGGGAGGGCCAGGGCCAGGGCCAAAGTCCCGAGGCGAAAGAGTTTCATCCGAGAAAAGATCGTAACAGGAAACGAGGGTGCACCTCTAAACTGTCGCCCGATCGCATTGACTGAAGCCCTCCAACACGTGTCTATAGATGAGCTGTCCGGACGGTCCTCGCCAGACGGCGGAGCTTCACGGACGAGCGTCCCTTCATTAGACGCAGGCTCCGGCGCTTCGGCCGCCGCCCCAAGCCGCGCGACGTCGATGCAGATCGCCAAGCGGCTGTTTGCGTATGCCAAGCCGCATTCGACCCTGATCTTCCTCGGCTGGCTCGCCACCATCCTTTATGGCATGTCGAACGCGGCCTTGGTCTACATGATCAAGCTGATTTTCGATGATGTCCTCATCCACAACGCACGCTTCCGCGAAGTGGCGACGGCCATCATCGTTCTCTACACGGTCAAAGGTATCGGCGCGTACTTCTCGACCACGCTGCTGTCTGAGGCGGGGCAGAAATCGGTCTTCGATCTGCGCCGGGCGGTTTACGCCCACATCCTCGATCAGTCATTCGACTTCTTCGCCAAGCGCACGACCGGCTCTTTGATGAGTCATCTGACCACCGATATCGAGCGCGTTCAGACGGCCATCGGCGACATCGCGGGAGACCTTTTGAAGGAAGGTCTCACTGTGATCGGTTTGATCCTGGTCCTTGTCTACCACGACTGGCGGCTGGCCCTGATCGCCCTCGTCCTGATGCCTGCGGCGTTTGGGCCGCTGTTCAAGATGGGTCGTCGGCTGCGTTCATCGAACGAAAGTTCGATGCGGCGCTGGAAGGACATCTCGAACATTCTTCAGGAGACCTTCTCCGGGTTTCGCGTGGTGAAGGCCTTCGGAATGGAGAACTTCGAGAAGGCGCGTTTCGAGAAGGCTCTGGAGCGACTGCAGAGTGTGACCTTGCGCATGACGCGTACCACTGCGTTCCTTCCGCCTCTGATGGAGGCGGTCGGCGGCGTATCCGTGGTGGTGGTCCTGTGGTACGGCACCTGGGCGATCTCCAAAGGCCAAATGACCCCCGGTTCGTTCACGTCGTTCCTCGCAGGCCTGTTCGCGCTCTACACCCCGATAAAGCGTCTTTCCAAGGTGAATGCGGCTCTTCAGGGGGCCTTCGCGGCCGCCGAGCGTTCGTTCGCGCTTCTGGATACCCGCGGCGAGATCAAGGACGCGATCGACGCCAAAACGCTCGCCCCCTTCGTGAACGAGATCGAGTTCAACAATGTCTCCTTCCAATACGACGGGGTTTCGGGGCCGGTGCTTTCCGGCGCGTCTCTCAAAGCGCGTCGCGGGGAAGTGGTCGCCATCGTCGGCATGAGCGGCTCGGGCAAGACATCCCTGCTGAACCTCCTGCCTCGTTTCTACAACGTCAGTGGCGGTTCGATCACGGTCGACGGCATGGATATCCGCGACGTGACTCTGGAAAGTCTGCGCGGCCAGATCGGTCTGGTGAAGCAGGAAACCATCCTCTTCAATGACACCGTCCGCGCCAATATCGCCTATGGCCTGTCCGGAATCGAAGGCTCGGTGGTTGAGAGTGCGGCACGTGCCGCCTTCGCCCACGACTTCATTCTTGATCTTCCGCGTCGCTATGACACGGTGATTGGGGAGCGCGGATCTCGTCTCTCCGGCGGTCAGAAGCAGCGCATCGCCATCGCGCGAGCGATCCTCAAGGATCCGCCTATCCTCATCCTGGATGAAGCGACCTCCGCCCTCGATACAGAATCAGAGAGTCTCGTTCAGCAGGCGCTCTTCAATCTGATGAAGGGCCGCACCACTTTGGTGGTCGCGCATCGCCTCGCCACCGTGCGCCGCGCCGACCGCATCCTGGTGCTCGACAAGGGCGAAATCAAGGAAGAAGGTTCGCACGATGAACTCCTGGCTCGGAACGGCATCTACGCGCGTCTCCATGATCTTCAATTCCGTGAGGACCCCCGCGTATGAGAGAGCCGTTGCTGATCGTCATTGCCGCTCCCTCGGGGGGAGGCAAGTCGACCGTGCTCAAGCGCGTCTTCGCCGAGGTGGCGGGCCTGTTGTTCTCGATCTCTCATACGACCCGTCCGCCGCGCAAGGGCGAAGTCGATGGACGCGAATACTTCTTCGTCAATCCCTCGCAGTTCAAGGCGCTCATCGCTCAAGACGCATTTCTTGAATGGGCCGAGGTTCACCGGAACCTGTACGGAACGTCACGGGCCGAGTTGGATCGCGCGCGCGCGAACGAGCGAGACCTGGTGCTCGACATCGACGTTCAGGGCGCCGAGCAGGTCCTGCGCGCCCATCCGTCCGCCCTCACGATTTTCCTGAAACCGCCGTCACTTGATGTGTTGAAGGCCAGGCTCCATGGTCGGGGGACAGATGCCACCGATGTGCTCGCGATTCGGATCGCCAACGCCGAGAAGGAGTTGGCGCGCGCGTCCGAGTTCCTTCATGTGGTGGTGAACGACAACCTTGACGACGCGGTCAACGCCGTGAAGGCGATCATCGAAGACGAACGCGCCAAAGTTCGGGGCTGAACCGGCGTTCCGGCCAAACGCCTTCCTCCCTTATACTTCCCGACCTCCATGAAGCATCTCATCCTGCCCAAAGAAATCGATAGCAAGTTCCGTTTCATCATTGTCGCTGCTCAGCGTGCGAAGCAGCTCCAGGCGGGTGCCAAGCCGCGCGTCCTGACCAGCAGCTACAAGCCCACCCGCGTGGCCATCGAAGAAGTGCTCGCGGGCGCTGTCTCCTGGGAGATGAAGGCCGAAGTTCCGCGCGTCACGAATATCGACTAAGTCGTTTTTCGGCAGCGGGGTGCAACGCCCCGCCGCCGGTTCTTAACTTACAGAGGCAAGCCCATGGCCAGCATTCTCCTCGGTGTCACCGGTGGAATCGCGGCTTACAAAGCGTGCGAAGTCCTCAGGCTATTCGACAAAGCGGGTCATCGTGTCCGCGTGGTGATGACGCGGACCGCGACCGAGTTCGTCGGTCCTCTGACCTTCGAAACGCTCTCAAAAGCGCCCGTCCTGACCGACGCGCAGCCGCTCGGCGAGAACGGTTCGATCCTTCATATTGAATATGCAGACAGTGCCGACGTCTTCGTCGTGGCGCCCTGCACCGCCAATGTGATCGCCAAGCTTGCGCAAGGCATTGCTGACGATGCTTTGTCTACGACCGCTCTGGCCTTCACGGGGCCGCTTCTTCTCGCTCCGGCCATGAACGTCAACATGTGGAACAGCGCGTCGGTGCGCGACAACCTTGAGACGTTGCGCGCCCGCGGCGTTCACGTGATCGAGCCTTCAAGTGGCGACCTTGCCTGTGGTTGGGTGGGCGAGGGCCGTCTCGCCGAGCCGCCCGAGATCGTGGCCGCGGTGCTCAAAGTTCTGGAGGCTCACAAGGATCTGGCGAACCTGCGCCTTCTCGTGAGCGCTGGTCCCACCCAGGAAAAGATCGATCCCGTTCGCTATCTCTCGAATCACTCGTCGGGAAAGATGGGCTATGCGATCGCCGAAGCGGCCCGCTTGCGCGGTGCGACGGTGACCCTGGTCTCCGGCCCGGTCTCTCTGGCGAGGCCTGAGGGCGTCGCCGTGGTTGCGGTGGAATCCGCGGCCGAGATGAAGGTGGCGATGGACGAACGGATGGCGGACGCCGACGTCATCATCATGTCGGCGGCGGTGGCCGACTACCGCGTCGAGACACCCGCCGATCGCAAGATCAAGAAGGAGGCCGCGGAGCTTCAGCTCACCCTCGTTCGCAACGAAGACATCCTCGCGGGTCTCGGCAAAGCAAAGCGCGCGGATCAGGTGCTGATCGGATTCGCGGCCGAGACCCATGACGTGATCGCCTACGCGCGGGGAAAGTTGAAGCACAAGAATGCGGACCTGTTCGTGGCGAACGACGTCTCGCGCGCCGATATCGGGTTCTCGTCCGACGAGAACGAAGTGCATCTGCTCTTTGCCGACGGGCGGACCGAGAAGATCGACAAGGCTCCGAAGCGGCGCATCGCCAAAGCCATCCTCGACGCGGCGCGTGATCTTCGAAAGTCGCGCGTTTGACGAGCACCGGGTCAATCAAAAGGCGCTGCTAGACTTCCTTCGAAATGTCGATCAATCGCAAGCTGATTCGTCCCGACATGTCGGCTGCCCGTCAGGCCGTCTCGGACAAGCGCAAGAAGGCTCCGCCTCCGGAAACCGCGGCCGAGGCCTTTTACTACGTTAAGCAGATGGCGGGGAAGACCCCCATGGTCATCGTGCTGATGGATGGCGAACGACTGGACGGCGTGATCGAGTGGTACGACGAGAGTGCCATCAAGGTGCATCGTCGTGGCGCTCCGAACGTCCTGCTGATGAAGCACGCGATCAAATACATGCATAAAGAAGGCGACATGGGTTCGCTTGACGAAGGCTCCGCAGAATAGACACCCGAGCTTTTAGCCAACTCATGTTTCCCTGGATCGCCGGCTTCGCCGGCTTGCTGATGCCCGGCGCGGGCCATGCGCTCGCGAAGTCGCGCGGACGCGCCGCCGTCTACTTCATCTGCACGCTGGGTCTGTTCGTGTTCGGGGTGCTTTACGGCGCGCGGCTTCAGTTCCATGTCGGCTTTGACGATCCACTGGCGATCGTGCGCAGCACCGCTCAGGTCCTGGTCGGCGCTCCCTACTTCATTGCCCGGCTGTTTGACCTTGGCCAGGATCCCGCTCTGATCACCCGCAGCACCTTCGAGTACGGCAGCACTTTCACGGAAGTGGCCGGTCTGCTCAACATCCTGATCGCCCTCGATGCGTTCGACCTCGCGGCCGGACGGAAGAAGTAGGACGCGCGCGTAAACGCCACTTAAACGCCAATGATGAGTTTTTTTGAATCGCACCTCGTGGCCCTGGTCCTGTTCTCGGGCTTCACCGCGACCGTGATGGGGACGCTCGCTGAAGACACGCCGCGTGAACGCGTGATCTCTTCGCTGAAGATGTTCGCCGCGTTTGTCGGGTCCACCGTGATCGGCGCGTGGATCATGCACTTCATTCGCTAACCGCAGGAGCTGCGTCGCTGATGAAAGACCTCCGCATTGCCGTGGTTCCGGGCGATGGGATTGGAGTTGAGGTCATCCGCGAAGCCTGTGTGGCCTTGGAAGCGGCTGCGAAGGGCGCTGACGCGAAACTCGCGCTCACGCAGTTCGACTGGAGCGCCGATACCTATCTGAAGACGGGCGTCACTCTTCCGAAGGACGCGCTCAAGATGCTGGGCGAGAATTTCGATGCGATCCTGCTCGGCGCGATGGGCGACCCGCGGGTGGCCGACAACAAGCACGCGGTCGACATCCTGCTCGGCATGCGCTTCGGGCTCGACCTCTACGTGAATCACCGTCCGGTGAAGCTGCTCGATTCGCGTCTGTGTCCGCTGAAGAACGTTGAGCCCAAGGATGTGGATTTCGTGGTGTTCCGCGAAAACACCGAAGGGCTTTACGTGATGATGGGCGGCAATTTCAAGAAGGGCACGCCCGACGAAGTCGCCACCGATATCGACCTCAATACGCGCAAAGGCGTCGAGCGGATCATCCGCCACGCGTTTGAGTTCGCGCGCGCGACCGGCCGGAAGAAGGTCGTGATGTCGGACAAGTCCAACGTGCTGATCCACGCGCACGACCTTTGGCAGCGCGCGTTCAGGGAGATCAAGTCGGAGTTTCCGGAGATCACCGCGTCTCATATGTACGTCGACAATCTGGCGCTGCAGCTGGTGCGCGATCCGAAGCAATTCGAGGTCATCGTCACGTCGAACATGTTCGGCGACATCGTGACGGATATCGCGGCTGGCCTGCAAGGCGGCCTCGGAATGGCGGCGTCGGGAAACATCCATCCCGGCAAGATTTCGTTGTTCGAGCCGGTCCACGGTTCGTCCCCGCCGATTGCCGGGAAGAACATCGCGAATCCGATCGGCGCGATTTCCACGGCGTCTCTGATGCTCAACCATTTGGGATGGATCGACGAAGCCGCGCGGATCGACAGCGCCGTCGCCGAAACGGTTCGCGCGGGCGAGACGACGGTCGATGTGGGCGGCAGTCTCGGCACAAAAGAATGCGCCGCAGGTATCGTGGGGCGCATCACCTCAGGCGCGTAGATCACGTCAGCTCCATCGCGCTTCGTTCGCGTCCTATCTACGCCTCTGGTCGGTTGGAGAGGGGCTTTTGCGGCGGAAGGCCGTTGCGTGGAAACGCGCTCTGGTCCCGGGTCGGAGGATCGTTACTCCCGCGTCCAAACGGCCAAGCGAAGGATCTCCGCGTCCGGGCACGGCGTCTGCGGGCGGCACTAAAGTCGTGTGCCGACCTTAGCCGCCTCAACGCTCGGAATGTCGCCGACGGACAGTGCGACTCCTACGCGAAGGCCCGGCCGCGGAGATCCTTCGCTTGGCCGCCTTCCGCGCCAACAGGGAAGTCGCTGCTGGCGTTTAATTTGCCAGGCGTAAAGGCAGAGGGTCTCCGATTGCCGGCGGGAACATCACTGAGGAATACGGGGAGGGCTACAAGTCCGATTTCCGGGGTGAATCTGAGTGGCCGTGACTCAGTGCGATGACCGGCTCAAGTAGCATTCCCCCATGTCCGACAAGACCGTTCGCCTGACGCCCGGGAAGCGCGTTCTCTTCCTGACCAAGGATCCCGAAACCGTCCGCCAGCAGCTTCGCGGCGAGCTGAACTTGCAGATGGCGGACCTCAAAGTCGAAGACTTGATGGACGACATTAATACCGACGCGATGGCGCCCGCGTGGGCGTGCTTCGACTATCGCCCGGACGCTCTCGCGCGCAGTGCTTACGCCGGAATCACGGTGAATGGCGAGCGCCTCTTCTGGGACAACGCCCTCATCGACGGTAACTTTGAAGTCATCGTGTCCGGCAAGCGCAAGGGTGTGGGTTCGTCGCGCGAGCAGGCGGTGCAGGCGGAGAAATACGCGGGTATTCGGATCGCCATCGCGGATGGTTTTGCACCCATCCACGCGCGCAACAACATCAACTCCGGCGTGCTCATGGCCGCGCACGATGTCTTGATTCGCCTTCAGGCAGGTGAGGCGGTTCCGTTTGAGGCCTTCATGACCGGCCGTGATCCGGTGACGCGCCAGATCATTGAGGCGGGTGGCCTCTTCGCCTTCACCCGCGCGGTTGGGAAGGGCGAAGCGAGCGTTCCGCCGATCACCACGCCGAGGCGTCCGATGACCATCGCCGAGAAGATTCTGCTTTCGCGAATCGTGGCTGATCCGAAGCCCGCGGCGATCAAGCCGGGCGACGCGGTGGCGGTCAAGGTCGATGGCGGTTTTTCCCACGACTTCACTTCCGCGCAGGTCGACTACTTCTTGACGGAGGAATACGGCGAGGGCTACAAACTCGCCAATCCGTCGAAGTTCGCGGTGTTTGAAGACCACATGCTCTACGCCCGCGACATGCCGACCTACGCGAAGTTCCGCGACAAACTGATCGAGCAAAGCGACCGCCAGCGAGCCTTCCAGAAGTCGACCGGCGTGCGTGACTTCCTGGTGAAGAACAACGTCTCGCCGGGGATCTGCCACACCATCGCGCGCGAGAAGATGATCGAGCCGGGCGACTTCATCCAGGCCACCGACTCGCACACCTGCATGGGCGGTTCGCTCAATTCGCTCGCCTACGGAGTTGGCGCGACCGAATATGCCGCCCTCGTCTATTCAGGCATCACCTTCATCGAGACTCCGGGCTCCGTTCGTTTCGAACTGAGGGGTGCGCTGCGTCCGGGCGTCACGGCCAAGGACGTCATGCTCTTCATTTTGAAGGAATACGCGAAGCCGGGGCTCACGCTCGATCTCGTGATGGAGTTTGGTGGTCCCGGTCTTTTGTCGCTGACCCCCGACGAGCGCGCGACCATGGCCAACATGGCGACCGAATGCGCGGCGAAGGCGGGCGTCTTCGAGGGAGATCAATCGACCATCGACTGGATCGTCGCGCATCGGCCTGGAATCGACGGGAAGAAACTCAGTTCCCAGATCGTGTCGCCGGATCCTGGCGCCGAATACACCGGCGGCATCTACGCCGTCGACCTCTCGACCATCGAACCCATGGTTGCGACTCCGGGTGATGCGGCGAAGGGCATTTCCTCCGACCCCACCAACGGTGCGTTGATCAAAGACATCGGTGACGTTCGCATCGATATCGCTTATGGCGGATCGTGCACGGCGGGCAAGGAAGAAGACCTCGATATGTACGCCCGCGTCATGGGCCAGGCGCTTGCCGCGGGGAAGCGGGTGGCGCCCGACGTAAAGTTTGTGATCCAGTTCGGCTCCGAGTCCGTCGAGGCTTATGCGACGGCCAAGGGCTACCTCGAGATCTTCGCGAAGACGGGCGTTCAAGTCATCAAGCCCGGTTGCGGCGCCTGCATTGGATGCGGCCCCGGGATCTCCGACAACAAACAGCAGGTCACGGTGTCCGCGATCAACCGCAACTACCAGAATCGTTCTGGCCCGG
>JBDTQB010000103.1:0-13693 GCA_039932395.1 Vicinamibacteria bacterium
TCCGGGCGATGCCGAAGTCCGTGACCTTGATGGCGCCGTCCCGTCCCAGCAGAATATTGGCGGGCTTGATATCGCAGTGAATGACGCCGGCATGGTGCGCCGCCTCGAGGCCACGCGCGATCTGGGCGATCAGCGGAACCGCCTGATCGACGCGGATGGTGCCGGTCTTGGCGAGAAAATTCTCCAGACTCATCCCGTCAACGAACTCCATGGCGAGGAAGGCCGCGTCGCCCGCGTCTTCCACGTCGTAGATGGCGACGATGTTCGGGTGATTGAATTTCGCGACGGTGATGGCCTCGCGAAGCAACACGAGGCGTTGCTCCTTGGCCGTGACACTGGCCCGGCTTTCGCCGCCCATGTGCACGGTCTTGATCGCGATGGGTCGTTCCAGTTTCGGATCCCAGCCGCGGAACACGGATCCCATCCCTCCCGTGCCCAGCAGATCGAGCACGAGATACCGGGAAAGAAACAGCTTGCCGATCGCTTCGCGGTCCATGGTCTGCCGCCGCATCGTGGCAAAGGCGTCCTTCAGCTGATCGATTTCGTTTCCCTCGGGCACAGCCTGGTCGCGACGCTTCGCGACTTTCCATTGATTTTTCGCTATTTCGTTGATGGGACGGATCACCGCGAAATAGCCGAGGGATGAGAACGCGGCGGTGAGAGCAAGGGCCAGGAGTGCTGAGACCATGCCGGTGCGCCGCATCTGGGTCGCGACGCTCTCCGCGGTCGTCGCCGGCTGAATCGATGCGACGAACCACGGCGCTGACTGGACGGGGCTGTGCGCGCCGGCCAGCACCGGTTCAGTTTCATCGTAGCGCGCCGCACCAGACGTCGCCCGCGCTTTGCCCGCCTTGAGCAACTCCGTGGGGAAGCGTGTCGTATCGTCGGCCACGTTGGACGTGGCGATCCGGCGTTCGTTCACATCGAAGAGGCCGATGATGGCGTCGCGGCCCATTTCCTCCGTCTTGAGAATCTCGTTGAGCTGGGCGCCATCGACCAGGATGCGCAACTCGCCTTTGCCCTCGTCGAGAGGCGTTGAAATCCGAATCCAGATGCGGTCGCCCGGCACCACCGAAACTTGAGCGCTCGAAGGCGCCGCGAGCGCGGCCGTGACGATGTCATTGAAACCCGCCCGCGTCGCTCGACCCACCTCGACCCCATCCGCGTTGACAATCACAGCGCCCTTGATCGCGCTATCTGCCTGGAGCAGGCCGGCGATCATTTCGGCGATCTGATCCCTCTTTGCCTGAAGGAGAAACGGGTTCGAAGACAGGGTCTGAGCGGAGACTTGAAGTGAGTGGATCCATGCATCGACGCGCGCCGCCGTGGTGCGGGCGGTGACCGCATGGGTGGTGAGGATCTGATCGATCACCCGGTCGCGCGTGAGGCGAACCAGCCACGGAATCATGATGAGCGGGATCAGTCCGACGGCGGCCAGGACCAGAATGAAGCGTCCAAGCAGGCCCTTCCGCAGGAGTCGCGCGAAACGTCGCAGCCGTCGCCGGAACGAGACGGGTTGTTTGATCGACGCTTCGGCCATCTGGAGCTAGGGGTTTTTCCGTTTGGTGACGGACAAAGGCAGGCCGGGATCGATCGCTTCCTTGCCGGCGAAAATGGCGATGATCTTGCCGCTTTCGTCGATCACGAAGTTGGTTCGAGTGGCCCACATCGCGCCCTTGACGCCATAGGCGGTAGCGGCTTTCCCGCCCTTGTCCGACAGGACCGGGAAGGTGAGCTTGAGACTCTCCGCGAACTTCTTCTGCGTGTCGAGATCGTCCAGCGAGATCGCCAGAATCTGGGTGTCCTGGGAGTCGAAGGCTGCCTGCTGGTCACGAAACGCGGACATCTCCTTCGCGCAGCCGCCCGAAAAAGCCTTGGGGAAAAAGGCCAGAACGACCTTCTTCTTCCCTTTGTAGTCGGCCAGTTTGACCGTCTTCCCGTTGGATGCGCTTAGCGTGATGGCCGGCGCATCGTCGCCCACCTTGACCACCTTCGCAGGCGTTGCATCCGCTGCGAAAAGGAGGAAGGCCAGCAGAGTCACCATTCCGCGGACGCTAGCACGACGTGACCCTGAGTCAGAGGGTCACCGTGCGCTGAAGGCCACGACGTCGTACTTGAACCGCGTCACCGCTTCGGTCACCTCGCGAACGCCATTCTGGTCAACCAAGGCACGGGCGGTCGGCCCATCGGTGAAGGTGAAGACGGTCGAGACCTGATCCGGCGTCGTCACGAGATATCCGTCCATCCAGAGAATGGTGCCGGAAGCACCGAGCTTTCCCAAGCGCTCTCGTGTTCGACTCCCCAAAGTCGAGGCCCGCACACCAGATCCGCTGGCGGGCGGTTTGACGAGGGTGAGCCCTTGAGGAAACAACCGACGGATGGCCTCGATCTGAACCTCGGTGGCCGGTGATTCTTGTCGGGTGGAGCGACGCACATGGAAGGCGTCGAGGAAGTACGCCTCGCCGTACCGATCCTTGATCGTCTGGCACAGATCTCTTGCCTCTTGGAATCGGCTCAGGCGTTCGAACACCCGAGCCCTCGTCAACAGCCCGCCCGCGGATCCAACCGCCGCGACATCCTGGCTGAGAACCAATGCCTCTTCCGCGCGACCGGTTTCGAGATACCGGTCGGCCAGGAAGTCCATCCTTGATGAGAGCAGAATCCGGTTGGGCTCCTCGCGACGGAGACGCTCGTAGCCGCGCACCGCATCGTCGACGCGGCCTTCGCGCTCAGCGCGACCAGCGGAAATCCAAAGCGCCTCTGTCGAATAGCTCTCCCAGGCGGTGTAGAGCGCCGGGCGCTCGGCGGCGGTGCTGCCTCGGGCGATCAGTTGCGCGATGGCTTTACCGTTGTAGGCGGACAAGGTTCTCAGTTCCGCTGCATGGTCGGGGGTGGGCGTCACAGGCACACTCTTCGTAGCGGACGGTTCGCTCGTGATCAACGCTCCAACCTCTGTCGGCGTCCTTGCGAGCGTCAACAACGTGAGATCGAAGGGGTTGAGTTCGATCGCACCCTCAAGCGCTTGCAGTCGTGCTCGGGAGAGGGACGGAGAAGCCAGCCTCTCCGCCGCCATGTAGGCCGTGCCCGGAGGCAAGGTCAGCGGCCAACCGGTTTCAACCCGCGGACAGTGCTGACGCACGATTTCGACGAGACCGAAGGAGACGGCGCCCGGATCCTTCTGGATATCGTTGGATCGATCACGGCAGGTGCGGTCGTCCCAGGGCGCGGTTACATCGACAAGTCCTTGGAGACCTCCGCCGAACTGCGCCAGTTGGCCCTCCAGGGCTCGGTTTCCAGCGAGGCGCTCGGTGATGGGGAGCCCGAGTCTTCGTTGAAAGGAGCCCGCAGCCTCCGCGGCCGCGAGCAATTGTCCGCGAAAACGAGCGCTCCAGAAACCCCAGCCGACCACTTCAATATGAGGAGCGGGAGTCAGGGTCACGGCTCGGCGGGGATTTCCCTCGAGAGCCCCACTTGTTTCGGAGGTCGAGGGCTCTCGCTCGAGAAATCGTTTCAGCGAGCGCTGAAGGGCGTCGATCTCGCTCTCGATCAGATCCTCGGCATAGCGTCTTCCCAGCTGCACGGAGGCGGCTTCGAGGCTGGCTCTCTCCGCGATCTCTAGAGTGTCTGGAAGCCACCCGGCGGATCGCTCCATCGCGATGAGCTCATCGTGGGTCTGAAGGAATGCCGTGAAGAGCAGAGATTTCTCAAGCGAGGTGGCGGCGATGGGATCGTTGATCACCCGCCAGTCATTGGTGGCAGCGAGGCGGATAACCCTGGTCCAAGTTCGAGTCTGCGGCCCGGCCTTTGACGCGTCTATCGCCTCGGCTCGAGCGCGTGCGTCGCGCGTGCGTCCGGAAAGCAGTTCGATCAAAGCCAGCCCGACGCGATGATCCGGAGCGGTCCGTCCTTTGCTCAGCCCTTCCGCGACCGCGAGATGCGCCGCCATGCGATTGAGGTGCCAGCGAACGTCTCCGAATCGCCCCGCGGTATTCCTGAGAGCCATCGCCCCGAGCAGAAGGGCCGCCTGATCGTGGAGGGAGGAGTCGCGGGGCGATTCGGTCAGTGCGCGCGAGAGCAAACGGTCAGCGCCGATCAGAGACTCAATGTCTGATCCGAAAAAGTCGATTGAGGGAAGCGCGCGCCGTGATGGCATGGGACGGATGTTCTTGAAGAGCAGATCGGTCCAAGGCCGATAGGTATCGATCGACCACGGGTGAGGCGCGAGCTTTGTGGGTACATCCACCAGAAACTGCACGCGCGGCGGGCAACTGGAACAGACCGCCCTGAGCGTTGTGGCCTCATTCGTCAGAAGAGGCACCGCCAGATTCGTCGACAACTCAGCCGGCGCGCCCGACGCGAAAAGAGCCATCTCGGCGATATCGCGCGTGACTTCGCTGATCACCCATTCCAGTTCGCTCGACGCGCGACGGGCGAACGGGGTCGAACCGCCTCCATTGGATGGCGCCGCATCCTGCCACGCAGCCGCGACTTCTATGTCCCAGGTCTGAGGCGAGGCCGACGAGCTGGCATGACGGGAGGCCTTGATGACGAGCCGACCGTCCGCGCCGAGCGTTCCCGACCAACGCGGGATGGTCGGATCCATTCGTGTCCTGAGCGCGTGGTGCCAGGCGGAGACATCGCGATTCGCGGGCCAGTCCGAGTTGCACGCGATGGCGCTTGCGATGACCGCGTTTGTGCCGCGAAGCTCCTTCACGACCGCGGGGTCTGCGGACGTCGCCACAGTCTCGATGACGCTCCACGTCTTATGGCACTCGCTCGAAGGCGGTGAAGTCCACGCGGGGGCGGGACGCACCCCGACCAGTTCGAACGAGGACGGCGCCGGGGAACTCCATGGGGTCCAGGAGCCGAGAGCATTCACGGAGATCGAGTAGCCGTGGACCGGGAGTCCGACGATCGCCAGCGTGAAAGGACTCGCCATCGGCGCCTTGATCCGGGACGGACCGGCGGGCTGGGCTTCAAGATCGACCACGATGGTCTGGGCGTCTACCCGAGCCGGCGTCGCCCCGGCGAAGAACGTGAGAAACACTCCCGCGATCAGATCTGCTCGCCCTGCCATGGGCACCATCCTAAACCGGCGAAAGTCGAAGATCCTTGACATAGCCAATCCGAACGGCCTAAAAAGTACGCGTCACCGGTGATGCCATGAACGAAAAATCGAAATCGCGATCGGAGGAGCTGCACGAGCTTCTGAGCGATCTCGGTCGCTGCGTTCAAGACGCCGTGACCGGCTCGCCCGAGGTTCAGTCCGCACTCGAACGGATCCGTGACCGCGGCTATGAACCTTCCTTCGTGGTCGAGACCAGCGTCGCTTCCGCGAACGGGCCCTCTTCGGAAACTGAGCAGGCGATCGAGATGAGCGTCGGCGTTTCCCGCACGCCCGATCCGGTGGATGCGAGCATGACGCCGCTTGACAAGAAGTTCCTGCGATCGCTGAAGATCAGCGTCGAATAAGAAGCCCTGGTCGTGCCCGCCCGTCTTTAGCGGTGCGGAGCGACGATGGTCGAAGAGCCCGCGAAACGAGCGGCCGGTCCCAGTTCCTCTTCAATACGAAGAAGCTGGTTGTACTTCGCGATGCGATCGGTGCGCGACGCGGAGCCCGTTTTGATCTGACCGCAATTCGTCGCGACCGCGAGATCGGCGATGGTCACGTCCTCGGTTTCGCCGCTCCGGTGCGACAGGATGGATGAGTATGAAGAGCGTGTCGCGAGGGCGACGCATTCAAGGGTCTCGGTGAGCGTGCCGATCTGGTTCACCTTCACGAGGATCGAATTGGCGATTCCTTTGGCGATACCTTCGGCGAAGATGACGGGATTGGTGACGAAGAGGTCGTCGCCGACGATCTGACATTTCGAACCGAGGGCGTCGGTCAGGTTCTTCCAGCCTTCCCAGTCGCTCTCCCCGAGACCATCTTCGATCGACACGATGGGATACGTCTTCACCCACGCCTCGTACATTTTGATCATCTCGTCCGATGTCTTCTCCTTCTCGCCGGACTTCTTGAAGACGTACTTCTTGCCTTCGTGCAGTTCGCTGGCGGCGACGTCGAGGGCGAGCGAGATCTCTGTCCCTGGCTTGAAGCCGGCGGCGTTGATCGCGTCGAGGACGGTTTCGATGACGCTTTCCGAGGAGGGAAGGTCGGGCGCGAAGCCGCCTTCATCACCGACTGACGTCGCGAAGCCCTTCTTCTTGAGAATGCCTTTGAGGGTGTGAAAGACCTCGGTTCCCATGCGGAGCGCTTCGGCGAACGACGAAGCACCCGTCGGAACGATCATGAATTCCTGGGGGTCGAGCTTGTTGTCGGCGTGCGCACCGCCGTTGACGATGTTCATCAAAGGCACGGGCAAGGTGCGCGCGATCGGACCGCCGATGTAGCGATAGAGGGGAAGCGACACGCTGGCCGCGGCGGCTTTGGCGGTCGCGAGAGACACCGCGAGTATCGCGTTCGCGCCGAGCCGGGATTTGTTGTTGGTGCCGTCGCACTCGATCATCAGCTGATCGACCACAATCTGCGAGAGCCCGTCTTCACCGCTCAGCAACTCGGCGATCTCACCGTTCACCGCGGCGACGGCCTTTTGCACCCCCTTGCCAAGGTACCGTTTCTTGTCGCCGTCGCGTCGCTCCACCGCTTCACGGGATCCGGTCGATGCCCCCGAAGGAACCGCGGCGCGTCCGAAGCTTCCGTCCTCCAGCGTGACCTCCGCTTCGAGAGTGGGGTTGCCGCGGGAGTCCAGGATTTCGCGCGCGTGGATGTCGGAGATTTGGGTGCTCATGGTTTCCTCATGGGATCGTGCAGAGACGTCAAAACCAAACATAGCGCACGCAACCCCGCGCGAGGGCGCGTGCTCACGACCCGCATGGTTCGAGCCAACGCGCGCCTTTCGATCTGGTAGCGTCTTTGTTCCACAACGACATCGGACGAATCTCAAAGCAAAGGACACAAACCGAGCATGACCAACGGCTCGTCGCCCCTCCACGAAGCGCTCGCGCATCTCGAGTCGAACTTCGACGGCTTCAAGAAGACGCTCATCGAACTGTCGAGGATCCCCAGCATCTCGGCTTCGCCTTTCCCGCCCGAAGAAGTCGTGAAATCAGCCTCGGCCATCGCCGATGCTCTGCGCGCGGTTGGCGTCGAGAACGTTCAGGTCCTGACGATCGAGGGCGTCCATCCGTACGTCTATGGCGACTTCATTCACAAGAAAGGCGCGCCCACCGTTCTTCTCTACGGTCATCACGACGTTCAGCCTGTCGGCAACGAGTCGCGCTGGTCCACTCCACCTTTCGAGCCGATGGAAAAGGGCGGACGTCTCTATGGCCGCGGTGTCGCGGACGACAAGGGCGGCGTGATGACTCACGTGGCTGCGGTCGCGTGCTATCTCAAGACCGTCGGCTCGCTGCCTTGCAACGTGAAGTTCGTGATCGAAGGCGAAGAGGAGATCGGCTCCGAGAATCTGTCGCTCTTCCTCAAGAAGTACCGGAAGATGCTCGATGCGGATTTCATCGTCCTCTCCGACACCGCGAACTTCGACACCGGCGTCCCCGCGCTGACCTATCAGCTCCGCGGCATCGTTCAGGTGGACGTTGAAGTCGAGACGCTGAAGCAGCCGCGGCATTCCGGCATGTGGGGCGGGCCGATCCCCGATCCCGTCCAGGTCTTGTCGCGAATGATCGCCGATCTCACGGCCGCCGACGGAAAGCTCAACGTTCCCGGCCTCTACAACAAGGTGGCGAAGACAGGTGCCAAGCAGCTCGCGCGTATTCGGAAGCTCGCCTTCCGCGAGACCCAGTTCAAGAAGGAAGCAGGCCTGCTCACCGGCGTGCGTCTCTCCGGCGAAGCGCGTTACTCCGTGTACGAGCGTCTGTGGACGCGTCCTTCACTGACCGTCATTGCGATGGAGTCGCATCCGCTCAAGGGTGCCTCGAACCAGATCGTCAGCGCAGCGCGTGCCCGCATCTCGCTTCGCACCGTTCCCAACATGGACGGCGCCGACGCGGGACGACTTCTCGTGAAGTGCCTGACCAAAAATCCTCCGTACGGCGCCAAAGTCACCGCGAAGGTCACGGGGAACACGCCCTGGTGGACCACGGATCCGGAAGGTCCCGCTTTCGAGGCGGCGCGTCGCGCGCTTAAGGCCGGTTACGGCAAGGAAACCGCCATGATCGGAGCGGGTGGCACCATCGGTTTCGTTGGCCCCTTCGCGAAGATGCTCGGCGGCGTTCCGTGTCTTCTGATGGGCGTTGAAGATCCTTATTGCAACGCGCATTCCGAGAACGAAAGTCTCGACATCGCCGACTTCAAGAAGTCGATCCGTTCGGCGATTTTCCTTTACGACGAACTGAGCAGGGTCCCCACGCGTTAGCCACTCACGCCCGGGGACCGCTTCGGCGCGCGTTTAGAGCGGCACGTTGATATCGGTGGACCGAAGGGTTCCGTCGTTGGCTTTGGTCGACAGGGTCAGTCGCATCGTGCGCCCGACCACTCCGCCATCCCAGGTAGGACGGAAGCTGAGCAAACCTTGGCTAGCGGCGAACGTCTGTCTGGTGAGTTCGCCGCCCGCGCCATCCAGCAGTGACACGGTGGCGGAATCGATCTCCAGCGGAACGCCGGTCACGGTGCGGAAGGTGAGTTCCACGCTGGCCGGGGATTTGACGCCCGCCGTGGAACCCAGGCTTCCCTGAGAGACCAACACCTGGACGGAATAGGCGAGAACACTTTGGTCCGCACCGGTCGCCGCCGTTGGTGTGGTGGGCGTATCAGCAGAGCACGCCGCCAGACCCGCGGCGAGCGAAAGAAGAACCAGATTCCGATGCCCCATCATGTAAGTCCTCCTGATTTCTAACGTCTGACCCAGATTGTAGGCCCGCGGACACTAGCTTGGGGAGTCATCGAGCAAGACCTCGAGAACCTGCAGTTCCCGCTTGAGCAGGAGACGCTCCGCGAGCGCGATCAGAACCGCGTACGTCGCGAGCGCGCCGAGGAACGCCAGGACCAGGAGCCAAGGCCCGTAACCACCATCGATCCGTGTGCTCAGCCAGGCGAGGAAAAGGAAGGGCGCGGCCAGGACGACTGTGCTGATCGTGGCGAGGAAGCTGACCAGTCCATTGCCGCTTTGCCGCCCGTCGATTCGCTGCGCGAAAGGGTTCATGCGATCGCGAGGCAGCGCGAAAGGCTTCAGGATCGCCACGAAGTGCTGCACGCCCATGCCGACGATCATGATCGCCAGACCCAGCGCGGCGATGCTCAAAGTCGTTCCAGCGCCGTTCTGCCAGGCTGTGACGCCCAGCAGCGCCACCAAGGGCGGCAAGCGGAAGAGGAAAGTGGCGATGTCGTTCGCCACCAGGAACGACGCACGAGACACGGGTGTTCCAAGGATCATCGCGACACCCCGTCCAACCGCGCCGAAGGCGTTCCCGCCGGCAATGCTGAGAAGCAGGACCATGGCGATCACCGTTCCCGGCTGCTGGCCCTGCCGCGCGAGCGAAAACGCGAAGAGGGCCATCATCATCGTGGGCATGAATAAAGCCATGCGCGCAGCCGGCGTGCGTAACTGGGTACGCATCTGCGTTTCGATCAGTGCGCCGAGAGCTCCCGGCAGGAACACACGCGCGCGCCTTGGAGTGGCGAGCCTCTGATTCACTCGATCGGCTCCCTCGCCTTCGATGATGCGTCCGAGGAGGCGAGTTGAAACCAGAGAGATTCCGGCGAGTAGGGCAAATCCGAGGAGCACGAACAACGCCGCCCGTCCCCCATCACCAGCACCCGCGTAGACCGTGGCCCGAGCCGCCCACGACAGCGGCGAGACCTGGACGAGCGGGGTCAGGAGAGGTCGAAGGACACTGCGTGTGCCCGGCATGCTGAGGAGCGAGGGCAGGAAGAAGAGAGAGAAGGCAAACAGCCGGGCCAGATCGGCCACCCATGCGCGTCGCGCGATGAAGACCGCGACCAAAGACATCATGTGCGCGCCGGCGAGCAGGATGACGTGAGCCAGCAGGGCTAGGGGAAGGGTTGCCGCGATCAGGAGCGGATGCCGTGCGGCGCCCAGCGCCGCGCCGATCAGAACCGGAGCTTCGAAGACCAGCGGCGTCACGATCCCGGTCAGGAATGAGTAGAGGAATAGTTCGCTTCGCCGGATGGGCAGATGCAGCAGGTTCTGCAGCGAACCGCCGGACAGATTGGAGAGGATGAGCGGCCTGGTGAGGAAGAGGACGCCGAGCGACGTCACGACGAGGGACACGAGGTCTGCGACACGTCCCGCGGGGGCCGCGCGGACGGCCGTCAAGGCGAAGTAGGCGCCGATTCCCATTGCGAGAGTGAGGGCGAGATAGAACAACCCTCCCAGAATCAGGAAGATTGAAGCGCCTCCGGATGAACTGAATCCGCGCAGACGCGTGCGCCACGCCAGGCCGAGAAGGACGAGGAGGCGGCTCACAGCGCGGGCGGAAGGGCCCGCTCTTGGGAAGACGCGACCGGTTGCACGTCCAAAAAGGCGGGAGGAGTGCGGGGTTTCTCAGCACCCACGACCTGCAGGAAGACATCCTCGAGCCGGGCGTCGGCACCCATCTGCCTCAGCCGTTTGATCTCGTCGATGGTTCCCGATGCCACAAGCTTCCCCTCGTGGATCACGCCGATTTCGTCGCAGAGACGCTCCGCGATATCGAGGACGTGAGTGGTGAAGAAGATGGTGGTCCCGGCGGCGACCAGAGATCGAAGCAAGTCAGCCACCGTTTTCACCGAGACGGGATCGACGCCGTTGAGCGCTTCATCAAGGAACAGGACGCGGGGTTTGTGAATGAGTGCCGCGGCGAGTGCTAGCTTCTTCTTCATCCCGAGCGAGTACTCCATGACCGGCTGCGCGCGTGCGCTTTCGAGCTCGAAGTAGGCCAAAAGCTCATCGCTCCGTCGCCGTGCTTCGGCGGTGGGAAGGCCGTGGATGCGTCCGGTGAACAGAAGGGTTTCCTCGCCGGTGAGGCGATCGAAGAGCGGGAGGTCGTCCGGCACCAGTCCGATGCTGGCCTTCACCGCGAAGGGATCCTCCGCGATGGACTGGCCGAGGATGACGACGTCGCCGCTTGTGGGTTTCAGTAGACCGGTCAGCATGCGAAGCGTGGTGCTCTTGCCTGCGCCGTTTGGGCCTAGGAATGCGTAGAGGATCCCCGGGCGGACCGACAGGGACAGATCGCGCACTGCGGCCTTGTTTTGATAGGTCTTGACTAGGTTGCGGGCTTCGATTGCGTAAGCAGTCATTATTTCTTATTTGTTCTGGATCCCGGCTTTCGCCGGGATACGCAAGATCGTCGGAGCCATGGCGATCTTGCTAGCTTCCGATCAAGCGTGAATAGATCGCGCGGGCGCGGCCGAGGTCGGCGGTCCCTTTGATGAGGGCGCGGCCGTCTCTGAAGAGCAGCATCTCGGAATTGGCTTCCCGCAGCCGCACCACGTGCTCCGACAACGTGACATCGCCGAGCGCGCGCCAGGTCACGGCGAAGTCATCGATGTCCAGGTTCATGTCCTTGTCCGGTGGACGGATCTGGACCGCGTCACGACCACACAGAAACGCCTCGCCCGCGCTCTGCTCGCGTGTGACGAAGACGCCGCTCACGCACGCCTCGCAGGAAGGTTCCGTCTTGCCGAGATCGATCCGGTCGTACTGCGACGTCCACACATCGATGCTGACCAGAGAGACGTTGACCGCCTCCGAATGGCCGGACAGGATCTTCAGGGCTTCGGCACCTTGAAGGCCGGCAATGACTTGAACGATGGGTGCGATGACGCCCGCGGTGTCGCAGGTGGGGGAGGAGCCGGGTGGCGGTGGATCGCCGAGCACGCAACGCAAACACGGTGTACGTCGAGCGCCACGGAGCACCGGCAGCACCAGCCCGTAGGAACCGACGCACGCGCCATAGATCCAGGGAATGCCCGTCTCGATGCTGAGGTCGTTCAGCACGTAGCGCGTGTCGAAGTTGTCGGTCCCGTCAAGGAAGAGATCGATGCCGTCGAGCAGCGTTCGCGCGTTGTCCCAGGTCAGGTCCTCGACGCGGGCCTCGATCACCACCTCCGAGTTCACCGTTTGGAGGCGTGACTGCGCGGCAAGGGCCTTCGGACGCAGGGCTTTGGCATCCGCTTCGGTGAACAGCGTCTGTCGCTGCAGGTTGGACTCTTCGACAATGTCGCGATCGATGAGCCTGACGAAGCCGACTCCGCCACGGACCATGGTTTCCGCGAGCTGGGAGCCAAGCGCACCGCAGCCGACGATCGCGATGCGCGCCGACCGGAGCCTCGCCTGACCTTCGCGTCCGATCGGGGCGAAGATCTCCTGACGTGAATAGCGCGCGGAACGGGCGATGGGCGGAGCAGCGTTCATGCGAGTCTGGAGCCTACGCGCTTGTCGCGACCGGCCGTGCGCCCGAGACTAGACGCCGCGCGTTTGGGCAAGCAGCAGGGCAGCGGATCTCATGGCATCAAGAGGCGCTTCGCTCCCCGTCCATACTTCGAACTGGGCGGCGGCCTGAGCCAGAAGCATTTCAAACCCGCTGATCACCTCGCAGCCTGCTTGTGAGGCTTCCCGCAGAAGGCGTGTCTCGAGCGGGTCGTAGATCATGTCAAGAACGATGGCGCCCTTCTTGAGCAGGGCTTGGGGGACCAGCGTCTGTTCGGCGAGCGAAGCGCCGCCCACCGGAGTGGCGTTGATCAGAATGTCCCAGTCGGCATTGAGCAGCACGTTCAGGTCACCGGCCGCGCATCCGATCTCGGCTCCGACCTGGACCGCCTTTTCCCGGTTGCGCGCAAGGATCCGCACGCGCGCTCCGCGCTCTTCAAGGGCGACCGCCGCGGCGCGCGCGGCGCCACCCGCGCCGAGGATCATGACGGACTTGCCGCGAATCTCCCCGCGCTTGCGCAGCGGTGCGACCACACCGAGACCATCGGTGCTGGTTCCGTGGAGCTGGCCGGTGTCATGCACCACCACCGTATTGACACTGCCGCACTGCGCGACCGTCGCGTCCACTGCGTGCATCCGGCCCACCATCTCGACCTTGTAGGGCCGGGTGACGGAGAAGCCGGAGAGGCCGAGATGCGGAAAGGCCTGAAAAAAAGCCGCGAGCGTCTCGGTCTGAAGGGGAACGAACACCGCGTCGAGACCAGCTTCGTTGAAGCCGCGGTTGTGAATGGCCGGAGACAGGCTGTGCATCACATCGCCGCCGACCAGGCCATAAATCTTGGTTTGGGGATTGATCGACTTCACTCCGTAGAGCGTGTCCATCTCTTCGGCGGGGATCTGACCCGCCGCCGCCTCATGTCCTTTGCCGGTCGAGGCGTAGACAAAGGGCGCGCCGAACTTCGGTCCTACGATGCGCGAGATGGCACCCAGCGGACCGAGTGCTATCGCGATGAGTGGTGTCGGGCCGCTGGCGTGACGTCGCGTGAGTTCCATCAGGCGGCCGACGTCCGTCATCGAACGCGGACTGACCGCGATCTTGACGACGTCCGCCCCGGTCTTGCACATTCCCTCGTAGAGGGTTTCGAGGTCCTGAGGCGTGCCGGTCATGTCGTGGAACGACACAATCAACCCCTTGCCCGCCTTCTCCGTCATGATGTCGAAGAAGCCGCTGCGGTACTCCACGTCGACGTAGTCGTAGCCGCGCCGAACCGCTTCGTGCAGGAGGGCGCGTCGCTTCG
>JBDTQB010000104.1:0-13596 GCA_039932395.1 Vicinamibacteria bacterium
GGTAGTAGGCGAGAAGCGTGTGCGAAGGCGAGGTGGTTTCGACGTAGAGCAGGCCCTCGCCCGCGTGACCGAAGTGCACGACAGGGTCGGCATTCATGCTCTTGGCGAAGCGCACGACATCCGCGGCGGTTGCTCGATCGAGAGGCTTCACCCGGATGGGACTGGCCTTCTCGATCACCAGACCGCCGTTGTGCAGGATCATCGGAGGATCACACGGAAGCAGGTCCGCGATCCGCCTCGCCGCCGGATGCCGCCGGCCGGTGACGAGCGCCACGCGCACGCCCCCATCCATCGCCTCAGCGATCGCCCGTAGATTGCGAGCGGAGATTTCCTTGCGCGAGTTCAGCAGCGTCCCGTCGATGTCGAGCGCCAGCACGCGCACGCGGTCCGACCGCTTTGGACTCAAGGAACGTCGCGGCCGTCGAAGACGTCCACTCGTTCAATGACGTCTCCAGGGCGAATCTTTTCCACCACGTTCATTCCCGAAAGCACCTGCCCAAATTGGGTGTAGGCGCCGTCAAGGTGCGGCTGCGGTTCCATCGTGATGAAGAACTGCGACCCCCCGGTGTCTTTGCCTGAGAGAGCCATGCCTACCGAACCGCGGCCGTAGGGGCGTCCGCTGTATTCGCAACGAATGGTGAATCCTGGCCCGCCGTTCCCATCGTCTCGTGGATCACCCCCTTGCACCACGAATTCCGGAACGACGCGATGAAAGGTCAGGCCGTTGAAGAAACCCGACTGCGCCAGCCGAACGAACGACAACGTCGTGAGCGGAGTCTCGACAAGGTCGAGCGACATTTCGATCTGTCCGTATTTCGTGGTGATGATCACGCGTGGAGAGAAAAGGGCAGCAGCCCCCGGTTCATAAAGCGAGACCAGGCGCCGCGCGTCGGCCATCCGAAGTGCTGTTTCTTCCGGTGGTGGCACGCCCTCCGACAGGTTCGAGAGCGCCTTTTGTCGCACCACTCTTGACGGATCGGATCCGGCGATTTTTCGAAGAAGTGCCTTGCTGTCCTCCTGCGGGTTCTTCGTCAGAGCATTGACGATGGACAGGCGCGCCTCGATATCTGAATCGGCAAGCGATAAGTCGAAGGCGCGGCGGTAAGCGTCGGTGAATTGCAGGCTTCCTTTCGCTTCGATCGACGAAAGAGCATCCACCGCTGCGGCCCGCACGCTCATGTCTGCATGCTGTGCGTACTCTTGAAGCAGGATCGCGGCTGCCGGTCCTTGCGACTTGACCAGCGCGGGCAGGACCGCCGCAACCACGCGCAGGTCCGGATCCTTGAGCATCGGAACCAGAAGTGCTGATCCGCGATCGCCCATCGAATCGCCGATCGCTTCTACGACGGCCTGTCGGACGCGCCAATCTGCATCGACGCCCACCGTGGACAGAACGATTCCAACATCGGAGGCGTCGATCTTTGTCAACGCATGCCAGGCCGCCGCGCGGATCCAGGGGTCTGGATTCCCGACATTCTCGATCACGCGAGATCGGAGCTTCGAATCAGGAGGCAACGCCGCCAGAGCCAGCAAGGCCTCTCGCCGAAGGACGGGGTTGGGCGAATCGATGTAGAGCGCCACCGTAGTTGTTCCCTCGGCTACACCGATAGCAGCGACAGCGCGAAGAGATTGAACGACGACCCCTTCGTCGCGATCCCCGGCGAGCTTTCGCAGCACGCCTAGGTGCGCGGGACTCTTCAGTGCCCCCAGTCCCCTCGCCGCGAGCGAGCGGATGTAGGGATCCTCCGCGGCGGCTCCGGCGAGAAGGACCGGACTCAGTCGTGGGTCGGCCATCCGCATGGCGGCCCAGACACTCGCCCACCAGTCGATGACGGGCGCGCCGTCGGGTCCGAGCACCACGGTCGCGAACGCGTCCACGTTCTTGAGGCGCGCGAGCGCGAACAACTGCAGCCGGAGTTCGACCCAGGGGTCATCCGCGCGGGAGGGGTCGTCGCCGCGAATCCGCAGCGGTGTCTCAGATCCTTTGGGGAGAGCCCTCCTGAACGCGGCGGCGATGGCCGGAGCCGACGAAGCCTGACCGATGCGACCGAGAGCTTCCGCCGCGCGGCCGCGCGTGATGGCGTCTGCATCCGACAACGAGGTTGAGAGAGCGGCGACCGCTTCCGCCGAACCGATCAATCCCAAAGCGAACGCGGCGGAGCGCCGGACCTCGACTTCCGGGTCGGACAGCTTCTGAACGAGTCGAGGAACCGCGAGCGGATCGCCAATCCTTCCCGCGGCGACCGCGGCGCGCCGACGAATGGCCGGATCGTCGCTTGAGAGGAAAGACTGAAGCGTTCCCGCCCCCAGGGTCCGGCTGTCTTCCAGAACGAGAATGCGCGCGAAGGTCTCGAGACGAGACAGCGGGTCGGTCGCCGGCCGTGCGGGCTTTATATTCGACGAAGCGCACGAAGCCGTCATGGCGGCGAGAAGGATGAGAGTTGCGAATTTCATGGACCGGTCCTAGTGTAATTGTGAGGCTGGCGTCGACCCTGTGGGATGTCGGCGCACTTCCCCGATTTAGACTCATCCCGCGCGTTCGCTCATGAAGTGTCCCTCCTGCGGCCGTCCTATCGCCATGGCACGTCCGACGTGCGTCTACTGCGGGGCCAAGCTCTCCGTTGAACTGCTCGACGAAGCCGCTTCCGCGGCGCGCCGCGTTTTGCAGTCAAGAAGCCTTGCCGGGCTGGAGAAAGCTGCAAAGGGCGCTTCACCGGATCAGGTCTGGCGGCGCTACCTGATTCTGGATACGAAGGACGTCTCGGTCGAATCGGTGGCAAAAGCCTGCTCGGCTTCGACCTGGGAGGCGCGTCAATGGCAGGCCGCGTCAAGGTATCGCCTCTTGAAAGTGACGACTGAGACGGACGCCCCCATCGAATCGGCCCTTCGCGACCGCAGCCTGCCTTTTTTCGCTCTTTCGGAAGAGGTCGTGGCCGCAGCGCGAAGCCCGCTTCTCTTGGAGGCGGTGGATTCGGTCTCCGCCCTCTTAAGAGTCACCTTTCGCGCGGAAGCCGACGGCCGGTCCCAGACACGCGATATCCGGAACGAAGACATCGCGATCCTTCTCTCGGCGCCCATCCGACGCGAGAAGGTGAAGGAAGCGACCGCATCGAGGCGTGCTCAGCCGGAGACCCGCCTTGAAGATGCGTGGCTCATGCACCTGCACCTCAAGGATGAACCCCGACCGTTCGAACTGGACCCCCGCCGGGTGGCGTTTGAGGGCGGTGGACTGGCCTCCGCGCATATGCGCTCGTTGGAACTTCTGCGGCGCTTGGCGGCGGATGTTCCCCATGACGAGGCCTTCAAGAACACGGTTCCCGCCCTTTCTCCCGGAAGCGATCCGTTGATCGATCTCGCGAGTCTGAAGACCCCGCAAAAGTCGGGTGCGAAAGAAGCGAAGCTTGTCGTTCTCGACAATGTGGCCCAGTTCCGCGAGTATTCGGCGTGGCGCGGCGCGGTCGAGAAGGCTCGACGGCAGGGCTCTGCTGGGCCGGTCTGAGGGCCGGGATTCTTCCCGCCTTGTGCTACCTTCCTCCTCTCTCATGAAGCTTGTCGTCCAGATCCCGTGCCTGAACGAGGAGGAATCCCTTCCTTCCGCGCTCAAAGCCATTCCGCGCCAGATTGAAGGGATCGATCAGGTTCTGATTCTGGTGATCGACGACGGGTCGAAGGACCGGACCCGGGAAGTGGCCATCGCGAATGGAGCGGATCATGTGGTGCGCTTCACCCGCCACAAGGGCCTTGCCAGCGGCTTCATGGCCGGTCTCGACGCAAGTCTGAAGCTCGGTGCGGACCTCATCGTCAACACCGACGCGGACAATCAGTACCCCGCCGCCGACATTCCGAAACTGATCGCCCCGATCCTTCGAGGCGAAGCGGATATGACGATCGGCGATCGCCAGGTGTCCGAAGTCGCGCATTTCTCCTGGATGAAGCGGAAGCTTCAGATGCTGGGCAGCTTTGTGGTGAGGAAGGTCTCCGGGACCGACGTGCCCGATACCACGAGCGGCTTCCGCGCCTTCTCGCGCGAAGCGGCGCTGCGCATCAACATCATCAGCGAGTTCACCTACACCCTCGAATCGATTATCCAGGCTGGCAAGAAGCGCCTGGCCATCGCGCATCTGCCGATTGAGGCCAGGCACACAAGGCCTTCACGACTCTTCGGATCCACCTACGAATACGTGAAGCGTTCGATGGCGACGATCATCCGGATCTACGCGATGTACGAACCCTTTAAGGTCTTCATGATCCTGGGGAGCGTTCTCTTCTCGGCGGGTGCTGCACTCGGTCTGCGCTACGCGTACTTCTGGTGGATGGGCGACATCCGCGGCCATCTCCAGTCCGCGGCTCTGTCGGTGCTTCTTCTGATCCTCGGTTTCCAGACCCTTCAATGGGGCCTCATGGCCGACCTCGTCGCCAGTAACCGCAAGCTGATCGAAGACGTTCTCTATCGCGTGCGGAAGGCGGAGCTTCAGGACAAGGACCCTCGTGGCTGAGGCGCGTGAGACGTCCGTCGTTATTCCCGCCTTCAACGAGGCGGAGGGCATCGCGAACACGATTCATGGTCTGAAGTCACAGGGCTTCGCGGAAATTTTGGTTGTAGACGATGGATCGACCGACGCGACGGTTGCGCGCGCCGAGGAAGCAGGGGCTCGCGTGGTTCGTCACCCTTACAACAAGGGCAACGGAGCAGCGGTTAAATCCGGGATCCGTGAGGCAAAGTCGCCGGTCATTCTGCTGATGGACGCCGACACCCAGCACGATCCCGCCGAAGCGGCCAAGATCATCGGACCGATTGGCGCCTATGACATGGTGATCGGAGCTCGGTCTCTGAGCCATCAATCGTTGCTGCGCGCGACTGGAAACGCCGTCTTCCGCTCCCTGGCGTCCTGGCTGACGGGCCGTCCGATTCCCGACCTGACCTCGGGCTATCGCGCCGCGAAGCGAACGGCGCTTCTGGAGATCCTTCATCTGTTGCCGAACGGATTTTCTTATCCCACGACGTCATGCCTGGCCCTGATGAAGTCTGGACAAAGCGTCCTCTTCGTGCCGATCACCGCTCGCGCCCGTGTCGGCACCTCCAAGATCCGTCCGCTCCAGGATGGCTTTCGCTTCATTCTCATCATCTTCAAAATCGTCACCCTCTACGCGCCGTTGCGGGTGTTCGCGCCGATCTCCATCGCGTCCATCATCACCGGCATCGCGTACGGCATCTGGAACGTGATGAAGTTCGACAAGATTCCGATGGGCTCGGCCCTTCTGATTCAGCTGGGCGTGGTGGTCTTTCTGTTCGGCCTGATTTCCGAGCAGATCGCTTCCATGCAGGACAGGCGTTGAGGTCGTCCTACGTCAAAGGCGACGTCCTCGCACTTCTCGTCCTCGCGCTCTTTCCGCTCCTTGCCTACGCGGAGCCCCTTCTCGAGCATCGACTTCTCGGACCGGGCGATGGAGTGGCACTTCATCTTCCGCTTCGGGCGGAGGCGTTCGAGGCGTATCGACACGGCTCCTTGCCCTTTCTGAACACCAAGGAGTTTCTGGGCACACCGTTGCTCGCCGCATACCGTGGTGGCGTTCTCTATCCGTTGACGATTCTGCTCGCTCCCTTCGAAACCTTCTCGGCCTTCCAGGCGCTGGTTCTGATTTCGATGTCGATGACCGGGGTGCTGACCTACTTCTATCTGAAACGCCTCGGCGCGGGAGTTCATGGCGGGTTCGTGGGCGCCCTGTGCTTCGCTTATGGCCCCTACCTGCTGAGTCACTTCGAGGACACCGCGACATTGGTTGCAGCACCCATGCTGCCGCTGGTGATGCTCGCGGCGGAGTCGCATATGAACCGCGCCAGTGCCGCCAGGCTTGTGGGACTTGGCGTGGCGATCGCCCTGTTGATTCTGGCCGGGTCTCCCGAAGCCCTTCGGGCGGGCGGCGCTTTGCTGTTCGGCCGAATCTTTCTTGGGCACACCCTTGGTCGTTCGTCGCGCGCCCCCTCCCGGTTGGCCACCGGTCTTGCCATCCTGATCGGACTTTTTCTCTCGGCGCCGCAATGGCTCCCGACCCTCGCGTTGTTCCCGTCCGCGGGCCGCCAACTGACGGGTCTCGCCGCCGCGAGCGGTGCCGAAGGCGTTTCGGGTCTGGCCGGTTTGATCTTGAAGACGGTCACCCACACCCCGGCGGCGAGCCTGGCCCTCGCCAGCCTGCCCCTCTTGCTGGTGCGTCTGCCGGTGCGGGTTCTGTTGATCGCGGTGGTCGCTTCCCTCGCTCTGCAGATGGGAAGGGGGCCGTTGCTCGCGCCCGGGGCCCTGCCGCTCGTGCTCGAATTCGCGCTGGCCTCGCTCGCCGGCCTGGCCCTCGATGAGCAATGGCGTGAGCGACGGACGCGTCGCGGCCGCACACTGCGCGCGTACTTCCTGGTCGCGTCTCTTGCTTCGGTGGCGGTTCTCTCGATCGCTGCCGCGACTCTGGGCGGGCTACCTGACCGGTTGGCCGCTGCAGTTGGGGTCTACGCGCTCGCCTTGATCACCTACTTCGCGCTCGCGGACGCCCGGAGCGACGTCGCCGCCGGGGTGTTCCTCCTTCCCCTCGCCGTTTCCTTCGCGCTGCAACCTTCGAGTCGGGAAGTCTTCAAGGACGCACCGACTCGGGGTCACCTGGTCGATGGCACGCCCACTCGCCGAGCCGTCGACCACGGATTGAGCGAGCTTGGTCCGTCGCCCCGCATTCTTACCCTTGTTGGCTCCTTTCCGACGGACGAAGCGCTCGATCTCGGTTTCGCTGGCTACGGAGCGCTGACGCCCAGAGTCCAGGCGAATGGTTATGATCCGATGGCTCCTCTGTTGGTCCGGCGGACTCTTGGCGAAATGAGCGCGCGGGGATTTCTCTCCGCCAGGTCATTGACTCCCGATCCAGAGCTGCTTCGCCGCTGGTCCATCGATGCAGTTCAGATTCTCGCCGCGGATCTCGTTCGACCGGCGACCGGGGAGGTGTTCGACCTCGACCTCGCGCCGGGCGCGCGTCGTTTTTTTGCGCTGCCTTTTCTTCGCCTCAAGAGCGTCACCATCACACTCGCCACACCCACGGACGAGGCGATCAAGGTGTCCGTGCGCGTGAACGGGACCCGCGAAGTGGTCCTCGACTCAAAGGCCGCCCCATCCGGGCGCCTTGTGGTGCCGACGCCGTCCTATCGAGCAGATGCCATCGTCGTTGAGCGCCAGGCCACTTCAGACCCAGCGCCCGTCCGGATCACGGGCGTCGAAGTGGAAACTTATGAAGGCAACACGGTTCAGGCCTCCAGTCTTTCCGCCTATCTCTCGGACCCCGCGTTTCAGGATCTCGTGACCACTCCCCAGATCCGCGTCTTCCGCGTCATCAACGCCCGCGCTCTGGCATCGGGACCCGCGAAAGTCACCCTGGACTCCGGGCCCGAGTCGAGCGGTCGGCTGACGCTTCATAGCGAATCGGCTCAAGAGGTCGACATCGCTCTCCCCTTTTTCCCTGGCTGGAAAGCCAGCGCTCCGCTGTCCGACGGGTCTGGCCGCCTTCGGATCACGGCGAAGGCCGCGATTCCGATCCGCCTGGCTTACGCGCCGCCTCTCTTCTCGTCCGGCCTTTGGCTCGCACTGTTCGGATTGGGTTTGAGTTCCGTTTTGCTCATCCGACCAAAGTTTGTCGGAGGCCTCCTCAAAACCGCCCCGGACGAGGGAAAATAGGGGTTTCCCAGAACTCATGACGAAATCCCGCCCCTCCGTCTCCGTTTTCTTCCCCGCCTACAACGACGCCGGGACGATCGCCAGCCTGGTCATCCTTGCCCACATGACGGTGAGCAAGTACACGGACGACTACGAGGTGATCGTGGTCAACGACGGCAGTCCCGATCACACGGGTGAACTGCTCGACGAAATGGCCAAGGTGAATCCCTGGCTCAAGGTGGTCCATCACGGCAAGAATCGCGGCTATGGAGGCGCGCTCCGCACCGGCTTCGCAACCGCCTCCAAGGAACTCGTTCTCTATACCGATGGAGACGCGCAATACGATCCGCGCGAGTTCGCGCTGCTTCTGGACGCGTATTCCGATGACATCGACTTCGTCAACGGATACAAGATCTCCCGCAACGACCCCTTCCATCGCAAGATCATCGGGCGCGTGTATCACCACTTCGTCAAGATGGCATTCGGACTCAAGGTTCGCGACGTGGATTGTGACTTCCGCCTGATGCGCAAATCGATCTTCGAGAAGGTGCATCTCGACCGGTCGTCCGGCGTCATCTGCGTCGAGCTGATGAAGAAGGTCACCGACTACAACTTCCGCATTGCCGAGGTGCCGGTTCATCACTATCACCGCACCTATGGCAAGAGCCAGTTCTTCAATTTCCCGCGGGTGTTCCGGACCCTGCGCGACCTGGTCGATTTGTGGGTTGAACTCGCGGTGAAGAAGACTCATCTGAAGAACGGCGCGGCCGTGTGAGCGCGTACCTCGATTCCTATCGCAACCGTGCGGTGCTGGTTACCGGCGGTTTGGGTTTCATCGGATCGAATCTCTGCCGGCGCCTGGCCGATCTCGGCGCGCGCGTCACCGCGGTCGATTCCCTGCTGCCCGACTACGGCGGCAACCTCTTCAACCTGAACGGCTACGAGGACAAGGTTCGCATCAACATCGCGGACGTGCGTGGACACGCGATGGAGTACCTGGTTCAGGGCCAGGACGTGGTCTTCAACCTAGCCGGCCAGGTGAGCCATATTGATTCGATGACGGATCCGTTCACCGACCTCGAGATCAATTGCCGTTCGCAGCTGTGGATTCTCGAAGCGCTCCGGAAGCGCAATCCCGATGCGAAGATCATCTACGCGGGCACGCGCCAGATCTACGGTCGGCCGCAGCGTCTGCCGGTCGACGAAGAGCATCCGTTGGCACCCGCCGACGTGAACGGCATCAACAAGATCTCCGGCGAGTTCTATCACCTGGTGTATCACCAGGTGTACAAGATCCGCGCCTGTTCCCTGCGGCTCACCAACACCTACGGCCCTCGTCAGCTCATCCGTCACAACCGCCAGGGCTTCATCGGCTGGTTCATGAAGAAGGCGGTTCTGGGCGAGACCATTGAGGTGTTCGGCGATGGAGCCCAGCGTCGCGACTTCGACTACGTCGACGATGTGGTCGACGCCTTCCTCCGCGCCGGAGCGAGTGAAGAAGCAAACGGCCAGGTCTTCAACCTCGGCGGCGGACCACCGATTTCGCTGCTGGACCTCGCGAACGATCTCGTCCGCCTGTCGGGAAAGAGCGATATCAAGGTCGTCCCGTTCCCTGAAGAGCGCAAGAAGATTGACATCGGCGATTTCTATTCCGACGCCCGCAAGATCGACCGCGTTCTGGGCTGGAAGTCCACGACGCCCTTTATCGACGGCCTCAAACAGACCATCGACTACTACCGCCTGAACAAGGAACACTATCTGTGACGACGCCTTTGCAGGTTCCCTTCAACGACCTCAAGCCCAAGGTGGCGGCTCATCGAGCCGCCATCGACCGCGCCATCGCGCGTGTTCTTGATCGCGGCTACTTCATCCTCGGCCCCGAAGTGGACGCGTTCGAGAAAGAACTCGCGGCCTCCATGGGGATGAAGGATGCTGTCTCGGTCGCGAACGGAACCGACGCCTTGATTCTGGCTCTCGAAGTGAAAGGCATCGGGCCGGGTGACGAAGTCATCACTTCTCCCATGTCGGCCGCGTTCTCGGCCCTTGCGATTTCGCGCCTCGGCGGCATTCCGGTTTTTGGCGACGTCGATCCGAAGACCTTGAATCTCGACCCTTCCACCGTCGAGCGCCTCATCTCGAAGAAGACGAAGGCCATCATGCCCGTCCATCTCTACGGTCATCCGGCCGATCTCGATCCGATCATGGAGATTGCCCAGCGCCACCACCTGGTCGTCGTCGAAGATGCCTGCCAGGCGCACAGCGCGCGCTACAAAGGTCGGCCGGTCGGCAGCCTCTCCGGCATCGCGGGGCTTTCGTTCTATCCAACGAAGAATCTGGGCGGATTCGGCGACGGTGGCGCGATCCTGGTTGACGATCCGGCCCTCGCCCGAAAACTTCGTCAGCTTCGAAACGGCGGTCAAAGCGAGAAGTATCAGCACGAAATCATCGGCACCAACTCGCGTCTCGATGACATGCAGGCCGCGATCCTGCGCGAGCTGTTGCAGACGCTCGATGCCGAAACCACGAGGCGGCGCGAGATCGCCGAACGCTACTTCGAGGCCTTCCGCGGTCTGCCGATTGGCCTTCCTGACGAACAGGACTACGCGAAGGCGGTGTACCACCTCTTCGTGGTGCGCCATCCGAGGCGCGCTGAGTTCATGGCCGCCCTCGCCGCTCGCGGCGTCGGTTCGCTGATCCATTATCCGATTGCTCTTCATCTTCAGCGCGCCTACGCCTCGCTCGGCGGAAAGCCGGGAGATCGTCCCGTGGTGGAGCAGGCGGTCAACGAGATCGTGTCTCTTCCGGTGTATCCCGAACTGACCGACGACCAGGTGGGGCTTGTGATCACCGCGGTCAAGGAAGCCGCTCAGGTCTAGCGGCCGCATCCGTGGCCCGGTCGCGCTAAACATCGATTGCCCCAGAACCTCGGAGCCGCCCTCGCCTTTCCCGCAGCCCTTGTCCTGCTGCTGCTGCCCGGGCTCACGTTTCTTTGCTTTCTTCGAGGCCGTGATCGCGACCGACTGACGTTCGACGAGCGCGTCTTTCTGATCGGCGCGATCTCGGTGGCGGTTTCCTCCTGGGTGGCCCTGTTCTTGGCCGAACTCCAGATCTTCAGCACGGTTCACGCGGCGCTCTTCGAACTGGCGGCCACCGCGCTGGCCTTCCTGGCCGCCCGTTTCGTTGGTGGTCGTTTGGGTGCGCCGTTTTCGCGCGGACATGAAGCCCCGGCCTTGACGACGCGGTGGTGGCCAGCACTTCTGGTTGCGATCGTGGCGTTTGCTCTGCAGGCCCGTCCGAGCGAGTACATCGTCGGCGGTCGTGATCCGGGCGCTTACGTTTCAGCGATGGGCGTCATCGCCCGCACGGGTTCAATCACCCACCTCGACCCCGTGGTTGCGTCGATTCCGCCCCAGGACCTTTCCCTGTTCTACGCCAACCTCGACCAGCCTCCGTTTCATTTCACCCTTGATGTTGATGACGACAAACCCCAACCGTCCTGGCCGCGTTTCATGGGCTTTGAACTGGATCATCCAACGAGCGCTCGGGTCACGCCGCAGTTTTTTCATCTCTTCCCCGCATTCGGCGCCTTCCTCTTCGACACCATGGGCGTGCGCGGCGCGCTCGCCACTCCGCCGATCTTCGGCATCCTGGGAACGCTGGCCGCCTTCTTCCTCGCGCGCCGCATGTTTGGCGAGACCGTGGCGCTTCTCGGGGGACTGGCACTTGCGACCAGCGTCCTTCAGGTGTGGTTCGCCCGCTATCCCGTGTCGGAAGGCTTCTCGCAGTTTCTGATCTTCTCCGGGCTCTTCGCTCACAAGCTGGACCAAGACAGCGACTCGCGAGCCTTCGGTTGGCTTTCCGGCTTTCTCCTTGGTCTGACCCTGCTGGTGCGCATCGACAGCGTCCTCTTGCTCGCCCCGCTTGCGCTCTGGTTGATCGTGCAGGCGGTGAGCCGAACCGATCCGCGGTGGAAGGCGCGCGCGATCGCCCTGTTCGTGCCTTTTTCTCTCCTCTTGATTCATGCCGGGCTTCACGCCGTGCTCTTCAGCACGCGCTACGCCCATCAGATCCTGACCCGCAAGTATTGGAATCACTCGCCGACCACGTGGACCATGGCCGCGCTCCTCGCCGGTGTCGCGGCCGCCTTCGCCTGGCGTCTTGGGCCGCGCGCGATGGAATGGATACGAAGTCACGACCGCACCCTGCGCACGGTCACGATGGTGTTTCTCGCGGCGATCACGCTGTACGCCATCGCACTTCGACCCAGCCTCTCTGCGTGGGCGGGCGGCGACGGAAACCCGAAGACGGAGAAGCTCGCCGATCCCGCGCTTCTTCAGAGCCTCGGATTCCATCGCCTCGCCGCTCACGATGCTCAGGCGCTGCGTCGCTATGGATGGTTCGTGGGAGCGCCCGCGCTGGGTCTCGCCCTTCTGGGCCTTGCTTTCTTCATCCGTCGCTTCAAACAACACGACCTGCTGGCGCTCTCTGTTCTGCTTGCCTTTTCGGGCTTCTACTTCTACAAGATCCGCGTCTTCAACGACTACTTCTTCGCGATGCGGCGTTACGTTCCCGTGACCCTGCCGTTCACCTTTGTCCTCGCGGCCCTCGCGATCGTGACGATGGCGCGCTGGTCGAAGGGATGGCGCATCGTCTCCGCGGTGATGGGCCTGGTGGCGCTGGGCGCGTCGCTCGCCAACACTCAGCCGATTCTGAGCTACGTCGACTGGAAGGGAAGCGTGAAGTTCGTTGCCGACGTGGCGCGCCGTTTCGGGCCGCGCGACGTCGTCCTCTTCGAGCAGCCGAAGAGCGTTCACCTGCTCTCGCTCCCGCTCTGGGGGCTTTATGGCGCGAACGCGCTGGAGTTCCGCCGTTTCAATCCCGAGCCCGACAAACTACGCCATCTGATCTCGGCCTGGCGTCCGATCTATCGCAACATCTATCTCGTGACCAGTTTCCGTACCGACGTCTGCGGGCTGTTCCTCGAACGCACGCAGACTTTTCGATTCACCTCGAACGAGTTCGAGTGGACCTATGACCGCGTTCCTTCGAAACCGGAGCCGCGTGCCGTGGAGTTCACCCTTTCCCGAGTGGTCGAACCCGAGAGCCTGCGCATCACGGCGGATCCGTTGATCGATATCGGAGGTGCGGGCGATCTGCAGACGTCCGGCTTCTTCGAGAAGGAAGCCACGGGCGATCGCACGTATCGATGGACGGGAGGTTGTCTGGACGATCGGGGCAACGCGACGGGATCGATCTATGTGCCTGCCGCCACCGCAGGTGCGCGCGTTTTCATCCGAGCCACCTCCCATCTCCGTCCCGTGAATGCAACGCCTGCAACCACGAAGGTCTTCTTCGCGGACGTAGCGATTGGCGAGTTCACCGCGGACAGTGAATGGCGCGATTTCGAGGTGACTCTGCCGGATCCCCTTCCGCCCGGTTCAAAGATCCTTCGTCTGGACGTGCCCGCGTGGCGACCTTCCAAGACCGATCCCCTCGCCACCGACACGCGCGACCTTGGCATCATGGTCGACAGCATCGAAGTCCTTCCGCCGAAAAAAGCGCGATGAGGGTTCTCATGGTGACGTCTTCCTATCCGCTCTTCGAGGGCGATGGCACCGCACCTTTTATCGAAGAGATCGCGCGCAGCGTGGCGGCCCGTGGACACGAGGTCGACGTCGTTCTGCCCGCGCACCCCAGGCTCGCGCGAAGCGAAGAGTCCCGACTGAGATTCTTTCCTTTCAACTACGCTCCCCTGCCATCACTCAGCGTTTGGGGTTACGCGCAGAGCATGAATGCGGATCGTGGCTTCAAAGGAAAAACGCTCCTGGTCGCGCCTTTCGCCGCGATGGCCACCCGGGCGGCGGTGAAGCGACGATTGAAGGCGGGCTCTTACGACATCGTGCATGCGCACTGG
>JBDTQB010000105.1:0-13568 GCA_039932395.1 Vicinamibacteria bacterium
AGCGAGGAGTTCTGGAGAATCACGGGTACGCGTTGATGGACGCGGCGATTCGGACTCACGTGCCCGAGCTGGTTGCGACGGACGCGTCGCTCACGTTGCCGTTTCCGGGGTTCGCACCGCCGATGATGGCGGAGGATGGGTTGAGGGGGCTGTTGGCGGGTTCGGAAAAGAGGACGCTAACGGGCAGACGCTAGCATCGCCCGCGCCGGCCCAAGACACCTAGCCTTCTTCCAACGGGTGGCCGCGCTGATCCGCAAGCGCCTGGCCGATGACAAGGGAAGCGGTGCGGGCAACGCGCGGCAGCGCGACATCGACGCTGCCGTGCGCCAGGTGATCGCCGGTGCAGTCGAGGCCGACGAAGTGATCGACCTCTTTGCGATCGTGGGTTTGTCGGAGGCCCGCCTCGACATTCTCAGCGACGAGTTTCTCGGCCGGGTGGCGGCGCTCGAACAAAAGAACCTCGCATTGGAGACGCTGCGCAAGCTGTTGAACGACCAGATCCGCGTCACCGAGCGAACGAGCCTTGTCCAGAGCAGGAAGTTCCGCGAAGCGCTTGAAGACGCCATGCTGCGGCATACGAACAAGGCGATCACGACCGCCGAAATAATCGCGCGCCTGATCGACCTGGCGAAGAGTCTGCGGGATGCGCAGAAGCACGGCGAGGAACTCGGCCTAAGCAGCGAGGAGACCGCCTTCCATAATGCGCTCGCCGAGAACGGTTCGGCCAAAGAAGCTATGAAGGCCGACACCATTCGACTCATGGCGCGTGAGCTCACAGAAATGGTGAAGCAGATGCCTAAGCTCGACTGGACCCAGCGCGAATCAGTCCGGGCTACGTTGCGACGCAACGTGCGTCGCCTCCTCGCCAAGTACGGCTACCCGCCAGACCTCGCGGAGGGTGCGACGCTGTTGGTGTTGCGACAGGCGGAGTTGTCGACCGAGACATTGTAGCCGCGGAGGAGGTCGGACTACCCTTCGTCGGTGTCATCCAAGAGGGCGCCTGCTGATCATGCTGCGGGCGACACGACGGCCGAGTGCGCTCCACGAGTAGGGGCGTTGACTCTCGATATTTATTGCGCGCGCGTCATGGTGAAAGGCTGTATCGCGCCCGTTGAGCCCACTCTGAAGTTCCCTGTGATTCTTTTTAGAGTGCCTACTTCAGTTCCGTCCAACGTGTCCCCGCCGAAGCCCACGTTCATCTTGACGATTCGCGGATTTGCCAGCGTTCCCGACACGTTGCCTTGGCTTGATCCGACGTTGAATACTCCAGAAATAGAAGTGCCAGCTTGAATGAGTTGATACGACCCCTGAGAACTGGAAGACTCGAACTGCCAGATACCCGTGAGCGATCCGACAAGAATTGGACGTGTGAAGGATCCCGCTACTGAGCGGGAGGCTGAGCCTCTGCGCAAGGCCGTGAGAGTCACCGTAAAAGTCCCTTCCCTCGAAAACACGTGAGATACGTTGGTGCCGGAAACGGTCTGACCGTCGCCGAAATCCCATTCATAGTCAAAGTTCGCCGTGTCGGGGTCGCGCGCCGCAAATAGGACTGCGGTTACCGACACGAGGAAGTTGCACGGATCGCTGGTGCAGGGTCCGGACGAGTAGAAGACGTTCGCTACGGCGTTCGACGCTGACGCGGCGCCTGCCTGCGGTTCCTTCTTGGCTAGCACTACTCCTGCTCCAATACCTCCCAATGCCAGCGCTGCAATCCCAAGTTGCTTTCCATGACCTGACGGTTCCATTGGCGGTTCTGGTGGCACCCTTTCGACCAAAGCCTGGTATCGCCGCATCAATGCGTCATACCGTCTTTCAAGTTCCGCGTTGTGCTCAACCTCGCCCGCGCTTTGGTTCTGAGCCGCTTTAAGGTCGCTTTGCAGCTGTCTGATGTCCGCGGTGAGCGTGGCAGCTCTCTCGTTACTTTGGGTGTTCTCGGTCTGAGGCTTTTTTTCGAGGATCGCGAGAATTTTCGTCATATCCCCTCTCATCGCAGTCGTATCCTCCTTGATATTCGCGATGTTCGTGGACAAGGATCGTTCCAGCTGCCGAACCAAGCCCCTAATCTCGTGACTGACAACGACGCCTTGTGAGTTTCGTGAGTCGTAGGCTTTGCACAGTTGCTCTGCCGACACGCCACGAAGACGCCTAACAAGAAAAGCGCATGACTTCAGCTGATTCTGACGGTCACCGAGCACGACGGTGATGACGACCCCAGGTTTCGGCACAGAGATTTCGCCTCCGTCCGGTTCCAAAATTGACCATTTCACTAGCTCATCGGATGCAAGTTGCAAGACGGTCCTGCCGCCAGGCCCTATCGAGGCTATAAGCGCCATTTGCACGTTGCCAGACAAGTCAGTGATCTCGGTCCCGCTGCCACCGGTCGTTCCGATGCGGACCTTGGGGGTGGACTTGCCGTCTGTGTCTTGAACGTGAATCGAGAATGTCAGCTGCTGAGCCGAGAGAGGAGCGACACCCCCGGAGAGCATTGAGATGAGTAATGCCCGGGATGCCAACGGGCAACGAGCGAAACGAAATAGGTTCACTTTTCCGCCTTTATGAGCCGAATCGTTATCGGCAAGTCTGTGGTCGTGCGCAACTCGTCACTGGCTTCGAAACCGATTCGTTCCGTTCTTAGGCGAATTTGTCCTCCCAATGCTGCGTGTATCGGAAGGACGAACGTGCCGTCCTTGTCGGTCTGAACACTCTCCGGCCCGTAGCCGACAATCGACACCCTAACCCCTTCAACGCTCCGTCCATCCGCGTCCTGCGCCACGCCGCGAACGACAGCGTTTCGTTCCACCGGACGGGGCTGAATAAGCCACACCGCGAGTACGATCGCGACAGTTACCGTGCAGGCCAAGAACCCAACCACACGGCGGCGAGCTCGCTTGTCTTCGTGTGTTTCGACTCCTTCCCGATCGATTCGGAAGTGAACTTTCAACAGCAACATTGCCAAGCCGGAAGCCATTGTGACCACCAGCACATAGTTCTGTAAAGCCAATTGGTCCATCCGCCCTCCTCGGAACCAGCGAAATCTAGGTCATGCGGCGCCAGCGGTCAACGTCTGGTGCTCATGTCACCGTCGGCGCAGAGCGTCCATGACTTGGAGATGGGCGGCCTTCCACGCTGGGTATCCTCCGGCAATCACCCCGGTCATCACGGATGCCAGAAATCCGGTAGCTACGATGACGGGCGAGGCGGCCATGGGCCACGAGGTCCATCTCTGGATGAGATACGTCGCTGCGGCCCCGATCAGGAGACCCAGCAGACCACCGCTGGAACTGAGCAAAGTGCCTTCGGCAATGAACTGCGCCGCTATCTCCTCTCTCGTCGCTCCTACCGCTCGACGAATACCGATTTCCGGAACGCGCTCCGAGACCGTCGCTAGAAGAATGTTCATGATGCCGACACCGCCAACCAGAAGGCAGATCAACGAAGTCGCTCCAGTGACCGCGCTGAATACGTCCTGTGTTCTTTGTTGCTGCTGAATGACCTCGACGGGGATAACCACATCCGGGCCGTCCCTCCCCAGAGATAGTTCGAGCGTCCGTCGGACTGCTGCGGCGCTCCCGCGAATATTTTTCTGGGTGTTGAGACGGATCAGGATCTCATCGATGCCACTCTCGGTTCCTTCGCGAACGAGCGACTCCCACGGCACGACAACCGACTGATTGAGGTCACGACCCAGAATCGGCAAAGAAGATCTCCGGTTTTGTACGGCGCGCGCCTCCAGCACACCAACGACTTCATAGACGTCGTCTCCGACGCGAATACGTTCGCTCAGACCGCCCGTTTCAGGGAACATCGCGGCCGCGATTTCCGCGCCGATCACCGCGACGCGCCGGTTCTCCTGGATATCCAGAGAGGTGAGCAGCCGGCCACGTGCGACCACTGAACGCGCCGCCGACGCGTACGCGTCGGTCGTGCCGATGACCATGGCTGAGACATCACCTGACGGCCCTAGAAGCACCAAGGATGCTACGCGGATTGGCGCCATTGCCAAGGCGTTTGGAAGAGTCGTCTGTAGTCGGTGGAAGTCTTCGATGCTGAGTTCACGCCGGGGCACCCGAGCGTCTGAAGTAGACCGAGATCGCGCGACAAGAGTGTCAACGCCCAGGTCCCCAATCTGGGCCAGGGCTTCGAGTCGCGCGCCTTCGGTCACGGAGGACATCGCGGTGATCGATGCGACGCCGAAGAGAATCCCAAGAATCGAGAGTGTCGAGCGAAGGGAGTGCGCGCGCAGGCTCGTCATCGATCGACGAAGGAGCGCGCGAGCTTCCGATCGAGTCAAGATTTCCCCTCCACGCGCCGGCCGTCGGACAGTTCAATGCAGCGGTCCGCCCGCCGCGCGAGAGTGAGGTCATGCGTGATCAGCACCAGCGAACGGCCTGCGCGGGGTAGCGCGAAAAGTAGCTCCGCAATTTCGGCTTCGGTCGCCGAATCGAGGTTGCCGGTGGGCTCGTCGGCAAGAACCAGCTCCGGCTCGCGAACAAGCGCCCGTGCGATAGCGACGCGCTGGGCTTCACCGCCCGAGAGTTCAGACGGAAAGTGAGTCGCGCGCGATTCGAGGGCGACCGAGTTCAAGGCGCGGCGCACGGGCTCCCGCCACTGGGACTCCTGAAGGCCCGAATACAGCATCGGTGTCTCGACATTCTGTTCGACGGTCAGCTCCGGAATCAGGTGAAACGACTGAAACACGAAGCCGATGGAAGCGTTCCGGATTCTGGATCGCTCGCGGTCGCTCAGCGACTCGATTCGGCGGTCCCTAAAAGAGATCTGCCCTGAAGTCGGAACGTCGATGCATCCAATCAGCGACATCAGTGTGGACTTGCCCGAGCCCGATCGCCCAACGATAGCCAGACTCTCGTTCTTCTCCACCCGCAGGCTCACGCCGTCTACAGCTCGAATCTGTGTTTCGCCCTTCTGGTACGTCTTGTGGACATCAGTCAGGACGACGAGAGGACTGCTTTCGTCCATGGCTAGCGATCGTGCGCGCCCGCGAGGTTCGGATCGGAGAGAGCGACGCGGTCGCCCGCTGAGATTCCTTTTTCGATGACCGCGAAGTCCCTATTCACCGAGCCCGTTACGACGAGTCTCTTCTGAAATCTCCCCAGCTCGCGGACGTACACCGCTTTCTTTCCGTCCCGTTCGAAGACGGCCTGGATCGGGACGAATATTGCTTGCGGCCTGCGTTCCACCTGAATTTCCACCGTGGCTGTCATGCCCGGTCGCAGGCGCCCGTCCTGTTCGTTGATCTCGACGGTGATTCCGAAGTACTTCCCTGCGCGCCGCCCTATGTCGTCTTGAGCGAGTGTTCCCACCAGCGATACGCGTCCAGTAAGCAGCAGATCAGGGTACGCAGAAACACGCACTAGGACCTTCTGGCTCTCGCTCACGCGATGAATATCAGTCTCCCGGACACGCGCCTCCACGATCATCCTCGAGATGTCCGGAAGAATGAGGAGAGGCTGATTGGCCCAAACTTGATCGCCCACCTGCGGCTTCCTCTGCTCGGAGCCGAAGGCGACTGGTCTATAAACGACGATGCCGGGAACGTCAGCCCTGACCTCGCAGCGAGCGAGCTGTGCTTTGGCGAGGGCGAGACGTGCCTCTGTTTCACGAATGCGGCTCTCGGCTCCCCAGATCGCTGCGCGGCGTTGCTCCATGCGCGACGCCGCCGCTGACAACAGTGCCTTCGAACTCTCGCGAGATGAGAGAGCCTCCGCCCGTGCTTGCGACCGCTCGAGCGGCCGGCCGAACTCAAAAAATGAATCATGTCGTCGTTGCGCGATGGTCAACTTCTCTTGGGCTTTTTCGACTTCCTGGTCGGCGCGCTCCATTTCCTGCCGAGTAATAAACCCCTGGTCGAGCAATGGCTTCAACCCGTCCCGCGCGCTGGCCGCGCGCTTCAATTGTCGATCCGCCTCAGCGAGCTCGGCCTTGGCCTCTTCTTCACGGACCCTGCCCTTGCCCTCTTCGACATCGCGCAGCTCAAGGCCGCTCCTGTCTTCTTTTTGATGTGCCGTCGCAAGTTCCTCTCCGTTCTGAAGTTGCTGCAGAGCGAGATCCTGCCGCGTTCCTATGAGTTCATTTGTAGCCTGTGCCATCGCCGCTTCGGTCTCGCGGATCTGTCCCTCGAACGGCGTCGAATCGAAAAGAATGAGTAGATCCCCTTTTGCGACAACTTTTCCTTCGGGTGCAAGCGCCACGATCTTTGCCTGGTTACTCTGAATGGTCGAAGCGTAGGAAACCGATTGAAGCGCCTGCAGAGCACCCGTCTCGATAATGGTGAGATCGAACGGACCACTTCGAGCGAGCGCAGTCGCCACGCCCTCGTCGACGGTGCCGGCACTGCGTAGAATCGCGAAGACAATAAGTACGACAACGAGAGCGACTCCCGGAACCCAGCGGCTCCGCGTCATTGATCCAGCCCTATGTCGACATCTAAGCGGCCGATGACCCTCTCAAGGTCGAGACGCGCGATCCGGTACGCAGAGACAAGCTGAGCAAGAGCGCCGCGCGCCGCGATGAGGTTGCCTTCGGCATCGACAACGTCGAAGTTTGAAGCGAGGCCTCGCTGATATCGGAGGTTCGCCAATTGCAGCTGTTTGTCCGCGATATCGATGGCGCCTTCCTGTGTTTCGATGCTTCTGAAGAGCGCCGTCAGGGCTCGGTGCGTCGAACGGACTTCGGCCTCGACTTCATAGCGCCTCTGTTGATACCCGCGCTCCCGCGCCGTCACGTCGAGATTCGAGAGTTGCAGCTGGGCGACGTCGGCCGCGCGTTCTAGAGGGAGTGACGCGGAGAAGAACGACTCCCATCGCCGATTCGTAACGACGAGAGGCCCAGCCGAGCCAGCGCTCTTCTGTTCGGTGAAGCGGAGATTGAGTGATATATCAGGCAGTAGATTCTGGCGGGAGAGCGAGGCGGTTCGCCGCGCGTCGTCGATCTGGTCTTTCACTTCCAGAAGATCGAGACGCCGCAGGAAGGCGGTCTGAACCAGTGTCTCGATAGGAGGCAGATCGTCCAATGGCGTGGAGCCGATCGTCACGGGTGCCGGCTCGATCGGATCGTCGAGCGGCTTGCCAAGGAGAAGATGAAAGGTCTCGATCGCGGATTGAAGCGCCGCCTCGGCCTGTACCGCGCTTTGCTCAGCCTGAGCTTCCGAAAGTTGAGCCCGGTACACGTCGAGTTTGTTTGAGAGACCGACATCCAGGCGTGCCTCCGAGGCGCGCCTCAAGACCTCGCTGCGCGTGGCGCTCTGGCGCGCAACTGACAACAACTCGCGCTGGGCTACCGTCTGATAGTAGGCCCGCGCAATGTCGACCATGAAACGCTGCTTCGAAAGTATGAGATTTCGTTCCTGCGCTTGGCGCACCCGGCGTGCGTTCCGAAGCCCGTAGAGAGAAGCGTTCGGCCCGAGACCCCGGAGAAGGGGTTGCGACCACATGAAGGACGTGTCGCTCAATCGAAAGGCTGGTGTCTGCACGCCCTCAAATGTGCGTGACGTGCGTTCGGCGAGAAGGGCCCCCCCGAGACCAGGCAGGGCCTGATAACCGGTGATCGACCAGCTGCGCTCGTTCTCACGCCGGGAGAAAGACGGCGTGATCTTCGGGAAGAACTCGGAACGGGCGGCGAGCACTTGGATATCCGCAGTGCGGACGGAATCTCTCGCAGACGCAATTGCGAAGCCTTCTCGCAAGCCCACTCGCCACGACTCCTCTATTGTCATGAAGTTGGTCGCGGTACTGATCTGAGTCGTCAGAAGGAGCGCGCAAAGCAGTGTGTCTAACGGCACGGTTCGCTCAAGCCCTTTTCGAGGTGGGCCCAAACGGGTCGTCGTTGCTCAGGAGGAAGAGAAAGAACAATGAGCACGTCGCGGATCTTACTCACGCAGTCACCAATAGCGCGCGTCAAGGTTCAAATCAAAAATGGGATCTGTACCAGATTGCCGTGCTCGTTCTGGACGCGCAAGGCTTCAGCCCCCAGACGACGAAGCTGGAGACAATGACTCAGGCTCGCAACAAGAAGTGTTTCATAGGTTGATCTGAAACCGGATATCCTCGGAAATCCACCCCAGCTTCACGCATCCCCGTCAGGTTCGACTATCGCGCGAGAGCGAGAAGGGTCCTGCGACCGCCGGCACAAGTCGGCTCAATCCTGGCGCGCCCTCAGGGGAATACGGTTCGCGCGGTGTTGGTTGTGGTGAGCGTCACCTGGCCGACGCTCGATGAAATCGTGATCCGCCCCGAGACATCGTTGAAGGTCCCGCCCCCGCCGCTGGGATTGCTGCAAACGAGGCCGATGGTCGCACGGAAGGTGGCTGGACTGCCCGCCGCGGCCACGCTATTGGGGGTGAAGGCGACGTTTGCGAAAGTGAATGCCTGGCCCACGAAGTTGTTTGTTCCGGAAACGGTTGTAATGGTGACAGTCGCCGAAACGCTTAAGACTGCTGCCGTGGAGCAAGTGTTGTTCAATCCGTCGAAGAGCACGATCTTCGGGTCCGGCAGGTTTGTGCCGCGTGGACAATTGAAGGAGGCAGTTTCGAAGCGCGCATTCGAGAACTGAAATGTCCCTTGAGGTCCAACCGCTGCGTTGCGGTCGTTACAATCGCCCTGGTTTTCGCTGGTGCCGTCCTTGTCGTCATCGACATCCAGCGGATCCTTCTTCAAGGCCAAGAACACTCCGGCCCCCGCTGCGGCCAGTCCGCCGCCGATCAGAAGCGCCTTGCTCCCGCCTCCCCCCTTCTTTCCCTGCGCTTTTTCGGCCGGCTGTACGTGCGGCGACGGCGCCACCTTGGCATTGGTGGGCCCGCCCCTTGCTTCCGCTTTTGCCTCGTCGAAGGCCTGAATGACCCTCGGTGCGAACTTCTTAGGGTCGAGGCTGAGTCCCTTGTTATTCGCCCATGCCTCACGCATCTCGGCCATGGCTCTTTCAAATTGGCTGAGCTCGATGTAAGCAATTCCCATATAAAGGTGGGCCAGGGACAGTTCCTCCTCACGACCCTTGGCGCCGGTCAACTGGCGGATGGCGCCGTCAAGGGTGACCACGGCAGCGGCGACATTGCCAACATCAACCTGTCGAATGCCGAGGGCCAAGTCTGAATTCTGCGGACCCGACTGAGCGTTGAGAGGCGCGGGGAGCGCGAGTGCGATCGAAACGATAGCGACGACCAGCCTTCGATATCTCATTTGCTACCTCCAGGAACCACGGGTTGTCTGGATTCTGTACGGAGGCGAACGTGGAGTCAAACGAGCTATCGCGTCGTCCAAAATGTAACCCTGAGGGGTGTAGTGCGAAGCCTGGCGTTGGGCCACTGCTCCCAGTCGCTCTTGCGCAATCGGGCGACGATGCGAGCCCGGAATCAGTCACGCCTGGGGGGTTGTATACAGGGTGAGAACGGGTGTACCCTCGGCCTCACTTCCCCACATCACATCCAAAGGGCGCGCCGACCATGCGGACCCTAGAGGTCTAGTGCTTTCATTCAAGAGGGCTTGTGAAACTTTCAACAACCACTTTAGGCGCATTCGCAACCGTGATCCTCTTTATTCCGAGGCTCGCAACCGCACAGTTTTACTGTGTCCAGCAAATTGGCGAGGTGCAGAGCGGATTGCAGGCTTTCGAACGAGACACCAGGTCGCTCGGGCCTGGCTTCTTGAAAAATGACAGCCTGCCAGGCCGGCTCGAAACATTCAAGGCGCGATTGGGAGGCTTGAGCGGCTCGGATCGATCCGGCGGAGTCAGTTCTCGCGACACGGAGGCAACGAAGGCAGCGCTCCTTGCATGGGACACGTCCTTGACGGTATGGCGTGCGGGAATCACTGACTTCCACGCTTGTCTAAAGAGTTCCGACTGCTCGATGGGAGCGCTGCTCGACCGGGAAGGAACATCGAACCATGAGTTAGGAGCGTGGCTGCAATCAATCGGAGATCAAGGCCTTGCGGAAGGCACTGTGAAATCCGAAAAGGGCACGGAAGCGATTACGAACTTCCGTGCGAAGGCCGGCAGTCCCGCGAGCGGGCCCGTGTCCGTGGTCCTTTCATGCCTCACAGACGCGGCCGCACGTCCATCATCGACGCCAGTCGAGGCATCCCCGAAGCCTCGCGTCGAACCGCAAACTCCCCCTCCGGCTCCAGCCGCCACCGGTGCCGCGAAAGGTTTTTCGGTCGGGACTTTCGACATAGGGCCTACGGTTGGCTTCGGAGGTACGGGAGTCGGAGGTTCGGTGTCGATTGGCGGGCGGGTGGAGAAGGCGGTCAAGGGGCTCGATAGTGGTGTGCTCAGTATCGGCGGATTTGTTCAGCGTTGGTCCTACGATCCGTGCGGAGGTGTTCTCGCCAACTGCGGGGCCTCGACGACATTCTTCGGAGCGACGGCGAACTACCACTTCACGATTCATGATCACCCGAGGTGGGACCCCTTCGTAGGACTCGGACTGGGCTACGCCAGAGCAGGGTTCGACGGCGGTGCGGTCTTCGGTCGGTTCACGGTCAGTAGCGGCGTCGCCTTCGTGGGGAACGCCGGCGTTCGCTACTTCCTGAGCGACAACATGGCGGCTTATGCCGATCTTGGTGCCGGGGCCGCGACCGTGAACCTCGGCCTCATGTTCAAGCTCAAATAGCGGTCTTACAGTGAACACGCTATATCTCATTCCGGAGGCGGGGGGCGAGCCCATTGCCGTGGAGCACGATCGAGCCTTCATTGGCCGCGATCCCGCCAGTGAGATCCATCTCCGTGACGCGTCGGTCTCGCGCCGGCACGCCGAGATTCAGAAGAACGACGATGAGTGGGTGATCGTCGACTGTAATAGTGGAAACGGCGTTGTGGTCGACGGCATCCGCACCTCGCGCTGCGTCTTACTCCCGGGACAACGGCTTCAACTCGGCACCGTGCGTCTGCGCGTCGAGATCGACCGAGGCGACGATGGAGCGACCGTTATTCTTCGAAATAGCCCTTTGTCGGCAGGCAATTCGACGATGATCCTACGCGCGCCTTCCGTCGGCCAGAGCGCGGAGGCCAAGCCCGAGCGAACCAGTGTCCTCCTTATGGCTGCGGTATTAGGCGGCCTTCTCATCCTCTCCCTGCTGGTTGTCACGCTGCTCTATCAGAGCTTCCGATCGCCGGCCCCGACGCCGCTGCCCATTGCCGTCGCGCCTGCCATGGCGACTGCCACGCCGGCGAGAGTAGCGCCGGTTGCTGAAACGCCCAGGCTAGCCGCCCCGCCTGCACCCGCACCGCCGCGAGCCACGCTGCTGGTCTCGACGGACACCGATGTGGTCCTATTCATCGACGGTCGCCGCCGCGTCGCACTTCGACAAGGCGGATTGTGGCGGGCCAGCGTCTTGCCAGGTGAGCATGTGATTAGTTTCCGCGTCGCGGACGCGAGTCACGATCGTGTCGTCCGCGCCAACGCCAACGAGCAGGCGGTGGTCCGATTCGTCGGTCGGGTCACTGAGGTGTCGATTGCCCCACCGGTCGCGCCGTCCCCGGTAGGTCCGGGCCGCACCGCAGAGCTAATTAACCCACCGCCGACACCCTCGCCGGCAACCAACGCCCGTGTGACACCGTTTCCGGTTGCCACTCCCTTTCCAAGCCCTACGCCCTCTGCTTCACAAGCCGCGACACCTCGTCCGACCGCATTGCCGACCGCGATCGTTCCGCTCCAAAGGGCGGTTCCAAGGGCCATCGACGAGGGACTCTCGAGCGGAATCGCGGCCACCAACCGAGGTGATTTCTTTCGCGCGGTCATGGTCCTGAAGGACGTGGCCGGGCGCCTCGAGAGGGATCCTCGCGCTAAGAGGGATCTGGCCCTCACGCACGCGTATCTTGCCTGGGCCTACCACGGTCTCAATCGAAATGCCGAGGCCCAGGCCGCCGCGGATCGGGCGGTCCGAGTCGACCCGGAGATCGCGGTCGGCGCCGACAGATTCCCGGCCGGGATTGTCGCACTTTTCAAGCGCGCACGGTGATTCGAACTCCGGGAGCCTTTCTCAACCAGTAGCAATTGGAAATCGGAAGACGTGGACGAGCGGTGGTGAGACGAGCGCGGTCTGCCATCGCCTCTACCCGGGCAGCCTCGGCCCGGCCTCGCTCGCTTCGGTCCACGGGGGCCGGCCTGGGACCCGACCGGAGCGCGCGTTCCATGTGAACTGACTCTCGAAGCACTCGTAACACCGGCCTGGTCAAAGAGAATCAGTCGACACCGGCGGAATCTTCAGCGTCTACACGGCACAGAGTGCCTGGACCAGTCGTCATAGGCCGTGCAGCTGGTCAAAATGAGATGTTGAATGTGCCGTTCGTTACCACTTTGGCAGGTGTTCCGGCACCATTCGGGCTTGTGGCTCCCGTGGTGAATGAGAACGTCCCCGAGGCTCCCGATGCAGAACTCAGAGTTGTGAATGTGATCGATCCGTTGCCTTCTCGCAGATTAGTGGCAGGCCACCACGACCACACCCAATTGATCGGCTGAGGTACGCCGTTCGCCACGGTCACATAAGCGACAACTTGGTCGTTCAGGCCGGCGCCGTACGTTCCAGGCCTTGTCTCGCTGATCAATACAGAGACCATCGTATAAACGTCAGGGTTTCCCGTTCGCTCGGCCGTGGTCTTGTCATAGCCAATCACTTGGAAGCCGCCGAAAGGGGGGTACGAGCCACGAAGACACGCCGCTCGCCAGGGTAATCCATTGATCACGGCTGTCATGGTGCCGGCGTTGTAGGGGGCGGGGCCACAGCTGGAACTCAAATTGGGAATCGTTGGCACCGTGGTAGGAGTTGCCCCAGTCCCGCCGCAACCGATGGTGCCAACAGTGACGAAGCTTAGAAGTATCAGAATGCGCAGAAGTGCCATCGGTGAAGAGATTCTATGGGTGCCGAAGAAGCACGTAAAGCGGTTCCGACCTCAGCCTTCTGCCTTACATTTCTGCAAGCGCTCGGGCCAACGCTTCAACGGCCACATGCGCCGGTCGACGGCCCCGCCGCCCATGCGGTAGCAGAATGTCGTCAGCGCCCAAGTTATGGAGCGTACGTGAAAGCCAGATGCGAGAACTGCATCGCCTTCTGCGCGTCACATCTCGGAGCTTGGAATCGAGAACCATGACGGAAAACGGGCACTTGAATCAGTGCCCGTTTTCACGGTACGGCGATCAAGTCGCGATCTCAGACGGAGCGCTCGCGCTAGGCCCCGGCGCTTGCACCCATCCGGAGTCTCGGAGACGGGGTGTTCGCCGGGGTGACGGCGGGTGAGGGTGCGTTACGAATCCGCTCCGTAGGTACCACCGACGACCGCTTCTTCGGCGGGAGCGCTGAAGTCGGGCTTCGAATAGTCCTGATCGAAGCTCTCCTCGCGGGCCTCGTAGACCTCCTCGGGGATTTCGACGCGCTGGTAGTACGGCATACCGGTGCCCGCGGGGATGAGACGACCCATGATGACGTTTTCCTTGAGACCGCGCAGGTGGTCGACACGGCCGGAGATGGCCGCCTCGGTGAGCACGCGCGTGGTTTCCTGGAAGCTTGCGGCCGAGATGAACGAATCGGTCGAGAGCGACGCCTTGGTGATGCCGAGCAGGA
>JBDTQB010000106.1:0-13321 GCA_039932395.1 Vicinamibacteria bacterium
GGACTTCAGGCGGCGAGCGAAAAAGGCGTGGTTCATCGCGACTTGAAACCCGCGAACATCTTCATCACCAAAGGCGGACCCACGAAGATTCTGGATTTCGGAATCGCGAGGATGGCTCAAGGGCATGACAATACGGCTTCATCCGGAGTCAGTGTGCGCCTAGATCCTGCGGGCGACGAGCCCGAGACGCGCAGCGTCGGACTCTTTGGAACGCTGCGTTACATGTCACCCGAACAGTTGCGCGGTGAAGCCGCGGATGGCCGTTCGGACGTCTTCTCGCTGGGCGTCACGATCTACGAAATGACGACCGGGCGTCATCCCTTCGCGGCGGCCAATCCGCAACTTGTCGCGGAAGCCATCCTTTATCGCGATCCCTTCGCGCAGGCAGCCGGCTCGACGGGCCAACTCGCGGAATTCAAGGACGTCGTCGAGAAGGCGCTTCAAAAGGACGTTCGTTTCAGATACCAGACCGCTGACGAACTGCGGACACAGATGCTGCGCATTCGCGATCTGCTGGCGTCGCCCACCGAAAAGACGGCGCTTGTCGTCACCGCCCCTCCACCTCCCCTGCCCACGCCCGCCACAAGTTTCGTCGGGCGCTCGGCCGAGGTCGAGCGAATCAGAGGGGCACTTGAGAAAAGTCGGCTGGTCACGCTCACGGGACCGGGAGGAACCGGCAAGACGCGGCTGGCTTTGCGCACCGCCGGTCTCGCGACATCCGAGTATCGAGACGGCGTGTTCTTCGTCGAACTGGGCACCCTGCACGATCCAAGCCTCATCGACCTCAGCATCGCCCGCGCGGTCGGGCTGATGGAAATACCCGATGTGTCCTCGGCCGAGCAACTGGCCTATCACCTGAAGACGCGCGAGGTGCTTCTCGTGCTCGACAACTTCGAGCAGCTGATCCCGGGGGCTCCACGAGTGGCCGAACTCCTCCGGGCGGCCCCTGGCGTTCGCGTTCTGGTGACGAGTCGAGAACGGTTGCGGCTGAGCATGGAGATGGAAGTCGCGGTGCCGCCTCTAGGGCTTTTCGAGAGTGAGAGCCACGCCGCCACGGGCTCGTTGACCTCGGAAGCGGTGGCGCTCTTCTGCGAGCGCGCCTCCGGAGTGAAACCGGGATTCGCTCTGACCCCGGAGAACCTGCCCATCCTTGCCGGAATTTGCGCGCGACTCGATGGCCTTCCGCTTGCGATCGAACTCGCGGCGGCGCGGATCCGGCACATGACGCCTTCCGAACTGCTGAAACGCCTCTCTCGTCCCCTGACTCTGCTCACGGGAGGCGCCCGCGACCTTCCCGCACGCCAGCAGACCCTTCGGAATGCGATCGGATGGAGCCACGAGTTGCTCTCGCCCGACGAACAGATCCTGTTCGCGCGCCTCGCAACCTTCAACGGCAGTTTCGGTCTGGATTCCGCTGAAACGGTTTCAGCAGAGGTGGGCGCGCTGGAGCTCACGGTTCTTGACGGCATCTCGTCGCTTGTCGACAAGAGCCTGATTCGCCCTGTGCCCGGAAGCGATGAGCCGCGTTACGCGTTGCTGGAAACGATTCGTGAGTTTGGTCTCGATCGACTGGAAGCGAATGGCGAGGGGCCGCGCGCGCGGCATGCGCATGCGGCGCACTTCGCGTCGCTCGCCCGAGCGCTCGCTCCCGGCTTGTACGACGCGCGCCGTCCGGCCCATCTCGCGAGACTCACCGCCGACTACGACAATATCCAGGCCGCACTCGCGTGGAGTGTGTCCGCTGAGGGCGACCGCACGGTTGGTCAGAGAATCGCCGAGACCCTTCGCAACTACTGGATCATGGGGAACCTCTTGTGGGAAGGGTTGGGCGCGCTTCAGATGGTTTTGGGCGAGAGAGGACAAGCACCTTCCTCGGAACGCGCCGCCGTTCTCGCCACCCTCGGCGTGCTTCACTGGCTTGTCGGTGATCTCGATCGATCGATCGCCTTCTCGACGGAGGCCCTGGATGACTATCGCGCGATGAACGACGACGCCGGCCTGGCCTACGCTCTCGACTATCTGTCCCTCGCGAACGAAGCACGCGGTCACCACGCCGAGGCACGCCGCCTTGTGAAGGAGTGCATCGCGATCGTCATGCGACTTGGCGACTCGCACCGGCGAGCGTTCGCGCTCGCAAACGCAATTGAACCCGATGATCTCGACCAGGCGCGGCGCGAGGCCGAGGAAGCGCTCACGTTTCTTCGCGCCTACGGTGACGATTGGGGGACGTCACGCGCGCTCCGCCATCTCGGGGTCGTGGCCTTTCGCCGCGGCGATTTCCCCGAAGCGAGGCGATACTTCGAGGAAGGGCTCAGTCTGCAGCGAACTCTTGGCACACGGTGGCAGATCGCGCGCACGCTCAACTACCTGGGCGACGTCGCGCGTTGTGACGAGGTTCTGGCGGTGGCTCAGTCGCGTTACGAAGCAAGCCGAGCCGAGGAGCTGGCCGATGGCAGCCGCGCCAACGGCGGCTGGTCACTCGCCGGACTTGGTCACATCGCCCTTGCCCGCGGCGAGTGTGAGCGGGCCACTCGCTGGTTCATCGAGGGGCTGAGCGTGCGGCCGGTGTCCACCGAAAAGCCCGAGCACGTCGCATCGTGTCTGGTCGGCCTCGCGGAGATCTATCGCTTGAAGGGTGACTTCGAGGCGGCGGCGGAGTTGCTTGGCTGTGCTTCTCCTTTGGTCCAGGAGACGGGGGGGCGCATGACGCCGGTGGACGTCGCGCTCTATCACCGTTCGATGGCCGCGGTCCGACTGGCGAGAGGCGATGCCGCGTTTGACGCGTCGTCCACGAGTTCCTCGCTCGCCGAGGTCGTCCGGCGGACGTGCGAAACTCTTGCGTTCAAGAGTGGGGGAGCCTGAGTTGATTCCAGACAAGCACATCGACGACCTGAAGAGTCGGTTTCGCGGAACACTCATAAGCCCCGACCACGCGGCCTACAACACCGTTCGTCAGGTGTGGAACGGCACGATCGATCGTCGTCCCCGCCTGATCGCGCGCTGCACCAGCGCATCCGACGTCGTGGAGGCCGTGCGTTTCGGTCGAGAGCACAACCTGCTGACCGCCGTCCGCGGAGGCGGACACAACGTCGCCGGCAACGCGATGTGCGATGACGGGCTGGTGATCGACCTGTCGATGATGAAAGCTGTCGTGGTTGATCCGCAGGCGCGCACGGCGCGCGCGGAGGGCGGTGCGACCTGGGCTGACTTCGACACGGAGACGCAGAAATTCGGTCTCGCCACGACTGGTGGATTGATTTCTTCAACGGGTGTTGCCGGCCTGACTCTGGGCGGCGGCATCGGATGGTTGATGCGCACGCACGGTCTTGCGTCTGACAACCTGATCTCCGCGGACGTCGTCACCGCGAGCGGAGAGACATTGACCGCAAGCGAAAGCAAGAACGCGGATCTTTTCTGGGCATTGCGGGGCGGCGGTGGGAACTTCGGCGTGGTGACGTCGTTCGAGTACCAGTTGCATCCGGTGTCGATGGTCATGGGCGGAATGGTGATCCATCCCGTGGCGCGGGCTGCCGAGCTGCTTCGTTTCTATCGCGACTTCGCCCGAACCGCTCCCGACAGCGTGACTTTGCTGTTCGTATTCCTGACCGGGCCGCCGGCTCCGTTTCTTCCGGTTGAGTTGCATGGGAAGCCTCTGGTCGCCATCGCGGTCTGCGGTCTCGACATCAGCGCGGAGGGAGAGAAAGCCGTGAGAGCTCTCAAGGAATTCGGCCCTCCCCTCGTGGACCTGATCGGCCCGATGCCTTATGGCGTCCTTCAAGGACTGAACGACCCTTCGGCTCCGCACGGAATCCGGTCCTATTGGAAGTCGGAATACCTGAATGAGCTTTCAGACGGTGCGATCAACGCGCTGGTCGACGGAATGTCGCGCGTTCAGTCTCCGATGTCACAGATCCACGTTCATCAGCTTGGAGGCGCGGTGGCCCGAGTTGGGCCGGACGCGACCGCAGTGTCCCATCGCTCCGCGGCCTTCGTCACTAACGTGCTGGCCATGTGGCCGGAATCGTCTGCGGATGCTGCAGAGATCGCGTGGACGCGGGGCGTGTGGGAGGCGATGCGACCGTTTGGGGCGGGGGCGTACGTGAACTTCCTCGGCGAGGAAGGCGAGGAGCGCGTGCGAGCGTCATACGGCGAGACGACGCACGCGAAGCTCGCCGCGATCAAGCGCAGATACGACCCTACGAACTTCTTTCGACTGAATCAGAACATTCGCCCTTCCTGACCGCCGTGGTCACTTGGGCGGACCGTGTCGAAGCGGCCTGTCACTACAAGACCCTGTCCCTCCATTCACCATAAGATCCAGGCGATCAGGAGACGAGTGTGAATATTGAGGCGCTGCGCGCGCTCTTTCCGGTAACCGGGAAGTCGGTCTTTCTAAACAACGCGGCTGAATCGCCCCTCAATGTGAGGTCTCGTCAGAGACTGGAGGAATACCTGACCTTGGCGAGCGACGCCCCGCAGGACAAACCGTCGGTCCGAGAGGGCGTGCGCGTAGCGCTTTGTGGACTCTTTGGCGGAACGCCGGCCGACTATGCGCTGGTCACCAGCACGGGCGCGGGGATCGGCATGATGGCATCGGGCTACGACTGGAAGCCCGGTGACAACGTGGTGGTACCTGCGGATGAACACTGGAACAACACCTTCCCGTGGCTGGCCCTGCGCGAGCGCGGCGTGGATGTGCGTCTGGTTCCGGTGGGCGAGGATCAACGCGTCACTCCCCAATCCGTCGCGGCCCTGGTTGATGAGAAGACACGGATCCTGGCGACGGCGGCGGTGCGTTTCAATACCGGCTTTCGCGCCGATCTGGGTTTGTTGAGCGAAATTGCTCACAAGCATCAGGCGCTGTTCCTGGTGGATGGCATTCAGGCAGCGGGCGTGACCCCACTCAATGTCGATGAGGATGGCATCGATATCCTTGCCTGCGCCGGCTTTAAATGGCTGTTGGGAATGCATGGCACAGGCTTTCTGTACGCCAATGCAAAGGCGCGGGAAAGAATCAGGCCCGTCATGCCGGGGATGTTCGCCGCGCAGGACAACACCAGAGAGCTGCACTACTTTCCAGAGGCACGGCGTTTTGAAACAGGCACCCTCGCCTATTCGCTTTTTCATGCGTGGACGGCTGGTTTGGAAATCGTCAAGGAGATTGGGGTGGCCGCTATCCATGCCCGTGTGCTTGGGCTGACGGATCGAATCATCGGCGGTTTGCGCGCGCAAGGACTGGCTGTGGTCTCACCCGTTGAGACAGTGGGGGAACGCTCGGCGATTATTTCATTTACTCGGGGTTCAGCAGCCGCCAACCGGGCGCTGTACGACCAACTCATGAGTCAAGGAATGATCGTTGCGCTGCGCGATGGTCGCATCCGGGTCAGCCCCAATTTCTTCAATACCGACGACGAAATCGATGAGATGCTGCAGGCGCTTCAGCAGCCGTCGCTGGAAAAGGCAGGAGGTTAGCCATGTTTGTTGCGCTAGGTGTTCTCGGTCTGGTCTTCATTCAGGAGCCGGTGCGGATCCAGGAGGACGCGCGGGCGAAACAGCGACTGGTGGAGTCCGACCAGCATTACCGGGCTGGCGTGGAGGCGCTGCAGACCGAGCGATTCGAGGAGGCAGTGGAAGAGCTTCGTCAGGCGACCAAGCTTGACCCCAACGCCTTCCTCGCCTATTTCAGTCTGGGCAAGGCCTATATCTCGCTCAAGGAGTACGACGATTCGATCCGCGCCTACCGGTCCTGCCGGGAAGCCTGGGACCGGTCCGTTGCCGACACCTCGCAGCAGAAGTTCGAGCAGGAGTCGCGTCGCGAGGACAAGATCCGCGAACTCCAGGACCGCGTGCGCGAACTGGAACCGCAGCTTCCGTCTCTCTCCAGCACGCAGCGGGCACTCCTCCAAGCCCGTATCGAAAACATGAAAGTCGGCATCAGTTCGCTCGAGCGCCTTCGCGGCCGCGACCGCGGTGGGGTCGAGCCGCCGGCCGAGTTCTCCATGGCTCTCGGCTCGGCCTACCTGCGCGCGGGATCGGTCGATGAAGCCGAGAAGGCCTACCGCGAAGCGCTGAAGCTGCGCCCGAAGTATGGAGAGGCGCTCAACAATCTGGCTGTGATCTGCATCAAGCGGGGCGACTACGAGCAGGCGTACACCCACGTGAAGGCCGCGCAGAAGGCGGGCTTCAAGGTCCATCCGCAGATGCTGAAGGAGATCGAGGACATGCGCGCCAGCGGCGGTAAGTAGGTGCTGACAGGGGCAAAAGGCATGGTCACTCGGCTCGCCGCGAGCATCACTCTTTCGGTCGCGGTCATGGACCTCGAAGGCAACAAGCAGAGCCTCACCCTCGCGAAGCCCGCACAACTGTCGCCTCGTCAGGCGGCTCAGCGCGCGAACGATCGGGGACTGCTCCTCTATCGCGATCGAAAGTACGCTGAGGCGGAAGCCGACTTCACCGAAGCGTTGCGACTGAAGCCCGACTTTGCGCTCGCCGCCAACAACCTCGGTTTCGTCTTCTTCCGCCGACAGCAGTACGCCGAGGCGATTCGCTGGTTCGAAAACACCGTCACCATCGACCCGGATCGCGCGATCGCGTATTTCAATCTGGCCGAGGCCGCGGAGAAGAAAGGCGACGTATCCAAAGCGCGCGCGGCGTACGTGCGCTTCATCGAGTTGCAACCCCGTGGAACCAGCACAGAACTCGCAAAGGCCGCGATCGAACGTCTTGGGGAACCCTCGCCCGTAGCGACGCCGTCGAAGAAGTAGTTCGCCAGCACGCCTTCGAAACACGAAGCGGTCGCCCATTCGCCTTTGTGATGCGTGGACGGCTGGGCTAGAAATCGTCACGGAGGTTGGGTTGGCGTAGATCCATGCCCGCGTCCTCGCGCTGACGGAGCGAATCATCGCGGGTTGGTGCCGAGATCGACGAGATGCGGCGGTCGCTTCAGTCTTGAATGGCTCGGGGCCGTTGCATCCTCATCGCAAGCGGACGCGGAGCGGCCGTGGACGCATGACGACGCCTGCGACCAGCGCTAATGTCCAAGGAAGCAGGTGCGCGCCCCAGGCCGCCACGACAAGAGGGACCTCTCCGCGCATGCCAGCCGCTTCGCCGAAACGAAGCACAGTGAACGTGGCGCCGAACGTGAGGCAGAGTCCTGGGATTGCGACGTGGCGCCTGCCGCTGCGCGACAACATCGCGGCCAGCAGAACGAAAGGAACTGCGAGTGCTGGGACGGCCAGCCGCTTGTGTCACTCGGTGTTCAAGAATTCAGCGGACGAACTCTGCGCGCAGGAACATCCGGCGGTCGGCTTGATGGGACAAGCGGCCACCGACGCGCTGTTGGCTGCGACGGTCAGGTCGGCAAATGCCATCTCGCGGCTGCCCCTCGGGAGCGGCGTGTGGCGGCCCGTGGCCGCATTGAAGGCGGCCTGCCGATAGGCCTGATTCGCCTCCACGACGACCCCCTCGAAAAACACGAACGAGAACACGGCGACCAGCAGGCCGACGCCGATGGCGCCGCGACCACCCGAGCGGGAACGCGACAAGGTCCACGCCACGCCGATCGCAATGGCCTGGGGAAGCCCTGCCGCCATCAAGCCCGGAATCAGCAGAGCCATGATTCCAAGGCCCAGCCGTTGGTCACCCGACCAGTTCGAAAGGCTGATGACGAGGAGGAGAGCGATCAAGACCAGCGCGGGAGGCAACGCCTGGCGAAGAAGCCGGGGACCCGGAGCACCGACAGTCGACCAATCTTCACGCAAAGACCGGGCGGGCTGAACGGAAGCAAAGACCAACGAAGCGCTGAGGATCGACCAGTAGCCGCGGAGAGTCGCCCAGGTTCGCGCCGCGCAAGGCCGCGCCTCGGCGCATTCATGCCGCAGATCGGCCAAGGCGGGCACCACCACGGAATCGCGAAGGCCGGTCAGGCCAAGCAGCGAGGTGAGTCGAACCAACGGCTCACCGTGGTCACGCATGACGGCGTACCGAACTCAGATGAGCAGCCATCAGCGACCACGCATCGCGCACTCGCGTTCCGAGCGCGGTCGCACGGTATTTGCGGCGGGGAAGGCCTGAATGATCGGCGTTCTCATCGGCCGACGATTCGAGGTACCCCTTCTCCTCCATGCGTCCCAGCGTCACGTACACCGTCCCACGCTTGAGCGCTCCGTCTGACTCCGTGACGAGCTGCAATCCATACATCTCCTCAGACCGCAGCAGATCGAGAATCAAAGACTCGGTCCCGCTCAGTGTCGGCAGCTTTGTCGATCTCATGGTTTAAGTCTTACAAAAAGTAAGACTGACTGTCAAGCAGAATCCGGCGGCGGCTCGGTCCGTCCGTAAAACCGACGAGAAGAAGGTCCACACAGTTCTTGAATCCGAGTTAGCCATCACTCCACGACCGATCCGAAGGCTAGGAGCTATAGTCGATTCTGCGCCTGATGCGAGGCGCGCAGCCTGGCGCTTTGGAGGCGGACACACGCGGTCGCCTCTTTCGAAGGCCCAGGCATCGGAGGAAACATGAAGCGCGTCCCGTTCAAGCCCCTGGCCGCATTCTTTGTCATCGCCCTTGCGGCGGGTGATGCCTACGCCGACACCCCGAAGTTCAAGGCGGGTGACCGCGTCGAGTTCTCCGCGAACGCGGCGTGCCTGGGCGCTCAGTTCGCGATCCCGACGAAGGGCACCATTCTTCAGGTGAATTTGGGCACAACGCAGAACTACGTCTTTCAGGCGGACGCGGGCCCCGGCCAATCCCCGCGCACCATGACCAAGCCCATCTATTCCCAGGACTGCGGCATTCGCCTCCTTGAAGGCGGTGGGCCGGCACCGTCGCTCGATGTCTGCCCGACCGAGGAGCCGCCCGGCCCGGTTTCAAAGACTTCCGAGGCGTCCGAGGCCACCTTCAAGCGCGTGATCTACGACCGCGCCAGGGAAATTGAAGCCGAGCACCACGATGTCCAGCGTGTCGGGATGAAGTTCGAGCTGTTCGAGTCAGGGAAGCCCTATGTCAACCGCTTGACGGGCGGCGGGCTGCGCAAGGATGGGTCGCCGCATCTGCTGATGCACGACGGTGCGCCGCTCGATGCCGTGATCTATCCGATCAAAGCCCGATATGCGAAGTGCATCGAGCGGCCGACCTGGAAGCGCCTGTGGCTTATCGAAGAGAACTTCGATTGCTTCAAGAACACGCACAACGATTGGGCCTGTCCCGTCGGTACCGGTGACACGAAGTTTCTCAAGCAGGTTGATCTGCCCAAGTAGGATCGACGGCGTTAGCCGCCCGCCTGCCACCCGCTTCCCTATCCATCCCAGGAGTCCACATGCGCGCCGCGCTCTGCCTTCTCACTTCGCTTCTCGCCGCCGGGCTCGCCAGCGCCGCTGAGCCTCTGCCCGCCTACTTCAAGATTCCCACGACCGCGAAGGTCCTAGCCGACGGCCAAAACTACGAGGCGTTCGGCCAGATCGAGATCTGGGTGACCGACTCGGCAAAGGACCTCAAGCGAGGCCGCCACTGGACGTCCGCCCTCGCACTCACCGGTGTTCCGGAAGCGGCCGAGCACGAAACACTGATTGGACCTTTTCGGACTTCGCTCAAGGCCGCGGGCTGGACGACGGTCGGCGATTGGGCCGACTCCAACCCCGCCTCGATGACGATGCGCTACCAGAAGGCCGGACTTGACAGCTGGGTCTACGTTGCTTGTTTCAATCGCGACGACATCCGCGTGGAGATCGTGGAAACAGGGTCGGTTGCGGCTACGCTGGTCGCCACACCGCCGGCCGCCCTGCCGGAAAAATTCCCTCCCACGGGGCCCTTTCCCTACGTGCCCGGCATTCCCGGTGCCCAACTTGCTCCGCCAAGCAATGCGGACAGCGGAGCCTTCCTCGTTACCCTGAAGGGCGACAATGAGCCGACGATGGTCGCCGCGTCCAGCGTTTCGCGCGCCTATTCGCGCCCTCCCGATGTATCGAATCTGAGCTTCGTCACGATGTATCGCGGCGCTCTGTCCAAGGCAGGATGGGACATCGTCGAGGAGTCCGCCGATCTCAATCAGAGCGACGCTTTTCTCACCGCGCACTACGCCAAAGGCGAGCGGAACATTTGGGCGTATCTGCATATAGGCGGTGAAATCGGAATCAAGGTGGCTGACGTGAGTTCCTCCAATCTCGCAGCCGCGTTGAAGCGCGACTGCCACGTGGCGCTCTACGGCGTGACGTTTGACTTCAACAAAGCGACACTCCGTCCGGATTCTGAATTGGCGCTCGCCAAGGTCGCGGCCGCCTTACGGGCCGACGCCACTGTGGCGATTGAAGTTCAAGGCCACACCGACAATGTGGGCGGCGATGCTTACAACCTGAAGCTCTCGCAAGACCGCGCTGAAACCGTGCGCGCGTGGCTTGCGGCCCATGGAGTCGCCTCCGCGCGCCTCACCGCTCGCGGATACGGTCGGAACACGCCGGTGGCGAGCAATGAAACGCCCGAGGGCCGCGCGAAGAATCGCCGCGTCGAAGTCGCGCGACCCAACTGTCACTAGTCAAAAGGCGCTTTTGCGACTCAATTCCAGAGTCGATGAGTGTTCGTCCGTTGTTCGGATTTCGACTCCTGGCGAGTCCGAGCCCGCGACACATGAGATCGGCCCGTCCGTCGATGGGACGTCCGGTCCCACAAGTGGGACGGGTCCGGCTGTTTTTGTGTGTCTGCGCTGGCACAGGCATTGCTCCTTTTGAACGCTCATGGAATCCCTGTTTCGCGACTTCAGCCTTGCTTTCAAAGCGCTCAAACGGCGGATCGGTTTTTCGACGCTCGTGATCGGCATCCTCGCGCTGTCGATTGGCGCGACCAGCGCGATCTTCACGGTGTTCGAAGCGCTGCTTCTGCGGCCCCTGCCGTTCACGGAGCCCGACCGCCTGGTGATGGTTTGGGAGAACAACACGGTTCGTTCACACGACCGGAACTCGGTTGGCCCCGCGAACTTCATGCAATGGCGCGACCGGGCGAAGTCGTTCAGTGGCTTGGCCGCATTCTCGTCATTCAGCACAACACTCTCCGGTACCGGCGAACCCGAGCGCCTTGACGCAGGCGCATCGTCTGGGAATCTCTTCACCGTCCTTGGCGTGCCGCCGCTGCTCGGACGCACGCTGGTCGAGGACGACTCGAAGCCGGGCGCGCCGAACGTCGCGGTGTTGTCCGAAGGTTTGTGGCGTCGAAGGTTTGGAGCGGATCCTTCGGTCGTCGGACGGGTCGTCACGCTCAACGCCGCGCCCGCGACCATCGTGGGTGTGGTGGGCGAGAGCTTCAAGCTCGTCCCTGCGGCGGAGCTTTGGGTTCCGTTCGAAGTCAGCGAGTCGATGCGAACAGCGCGCGGACGTTGGATGACTGTCGCCGCTCGTCTGGCACCAGGCGTCACCGTGGCTCAGGCGAAAGAAGAAATGACCCATCTCGAAGCCCAGCTCGAACAGGAGAACCGCGACTTGAACGCGGGATGGACGGCGTCGGTCTATCCATTTCAGTCCGACATGGTTCGCAACGTTCGCCCGGCCCTTCTGGTTCTCATGGGAGCGGTTGTCCTCATGTTGATGGTCGCGTGTGCGAATGTGGCGAACCTGCTTCTGGTGCGCGCCCTGTCACGAGAGCGCGATCTCGCCGTTCAAAAAGCGCTCGGCGCGAGTCCGCTGCGGATCGCGCGTCAGCTTTTCGCCGAGAGCCTGCTGATTGCGGGCGCCGGGGCTGTCGGCGGACTAGCCTTCGCATCGGGTCTGCTGCGTTTGATGCTTCCGATGATGCCTCCCGAAGCGCGTCTCGTTTCGGATTTTGGCCTCAATCCAAGAGTCGTTGGTTTCGCGCTTCTCGCTTCGGTTCTAAGCGCGCTGTTCTTCGGCGTCGTTCCGGCGCTGCAGCAGTCCCAGCCGAGCCTCGCGCCGTCGCTCAAAGAGGGTGCGGCGCGCGGCGCCAGTCGGGGCAAGCGACGGGTCAAGAACATGCTGGTCATAGCCGAGATCGCGCTCTCTCTGATTCTCACCGCGGGCACCGGCGTTCTGCTTCGAAGTTTCTGGCGGCTGATCCACGTCGACACCGGTTTTCAAACCGATGGCGTTCTGAGCGCGCAGGTTAATCTTCCGTCGGCCCGCTATCGCGATGGTGTGAAGCAGTCGGCGTTCTTCGACGAAGTCGTGCGACGCATTGCCGGCTCGCCGGGTGTCGAATCGGCGGCGGCCATCAGTTGGGCACCGCTCGGGACAGGCTCAGCCACCGACTTTCGGGTGCTCGATCGCGAGGAGCCAGCACCTGGCAAAGCGCCGGTTGCCGACGTCCGTATGGTGACGCCCAACCTTTTCTCCACCATGGGCACGCCGCTGCTTTCGGGACGTGACTTCACAGTGCACGATTCCGCCGGACACCCCGTCGTGGTGGTCGTCAACAAAGCGCTCGCCGACGAGTTCTGGCCTGGCCAGAGCCCCCTCGGCAAGAGGATCGCGATGGAGTGGGGACGCACTCTCGATGCCGAGATCATTGGTGTCGTTGCTGATGTCCACCTCGCGTCGCTCGGCGAGCCGGCTCGATCCACGCTTTACTGGAGCGTGGATCAACTTCCGAACAGTTTCATGACGCTGATGGTGAAGAGCGCGGGACGCCCCGAGGCGGTCGCCGCATCGCTGCGCGAAGGCGTCGCGTCTCTTGATTCCGAACTGGCGGTGAGCCGCATGCGTCCGTTGTCGGAGATCGTGGCTCAATCCGTGAGCCGCGAGCGATTCCTGGTTGGTCTGCTTGGCGTGTTCGCGCTCCTCGCGGTTCTGCTCTCGGGCGCCGGGGTTTACGGCGTGCTGGCGTACACCGTGATGGATCGCGTTCCCGAGATGGGTGTTCGTCTCGCCGTCGGTGCGCGTCCGCTGGATCTGATTCGCCTGATCGTGAGCGAGGGGCTGGCGCTGGGTGTCGCGGGTGTGGGGATGGGCCTGCTGGCCGCGTTCGCCGGAACACGCGTGCTCGACGGTCTGTTGTTCGAAGTCAAGGCAACCGATCCCGTAGCACTTTCGGCCGTGAGCGTCCTGCTCCTGAGCGTGACCGCGTTGGCGGCGCTCATTCCCGCCCTGCGAGCCTCCCGGACCGACCCTCTCCGCGCCTTGCGCGCCGAGTAGCGTCCCTCCGCCGGAGAGATGTTCTACGCCCGCTCGATCGTCTCATCGTGTCGCCTTTGGGTGCGCATCGAGGAACGCGAACACGCGCTCGTTGAACGCCGTCGTCTGTTCCATTTGCGGCAGGTGCCCGGACTCATCGACGCCGAAGAACTCTAGCCCGGGGATGGCCTGCTTCACGTTCTCCGCGTTG
>JBDTQB010000107.1:0-13312 GCA_039932395.1 Vicinamibacteria bacterium
GCGGCGATGACGTCGGCAGAGCGGGTGAGCGTCTCCGCTTCAAGAAGAGCGAGGCCCGCGATACCGGTCATCAACTGAGTGCCGTTGATCAGCGCGAGGCCTTCCTTGGCGCCCAAAGTGACCGAGGCCAGGCCGGCAGAGCGAAGCGCGTCCGCGGACTTCATGACCTTTCCGTCGACATCGCACTCGCCTTCGCCGATCAGAAGCAGAGCGACGTGGGCAAGCGGAGCCAGATCACCGGAAGCCCCGACCGATCCCTGTTCCGGCACGCGAGGATGAATCCCCTGATTCAGACACTCAATGAGCAGGTGCGCCGTCTCGGGCCGTGCGCCCGAGAAGCCCTTGGCAAGAACGTTCGCTCGCAAAACCATCAGAGCGCGAGTTTCCGGAATGGAAAGCACCGGGCCGACCCCGGCCGCGTGAGAGCGCACCAGATTCCGCTGAAGCGCCTCGAGGTCGGCGGGTGAAATCCGCACGTCCGAGAAATTGCCGAAACCCGTGTTGATGCCGTAGACGACGTCTCCCCGGGCGACGGCGCCATCGACCACGGCCCGGGAAGCGCGCATGGCCGCGATGGCCGACTCGTCGTAGGTGACCCTCGATCCCGCCGCGACCGCCGAAAGGTCGGCGATGCTGAGATCATTTCCAGAAAGTGAGATAGCGGTCATGAGAGTTCCGAGTGGATCTTAGGAGATCTTTCGTCTTGCCTTTTCCAAGCGAGCCTCCCTACAATCGACGTTTCCTGCCCGAGTTCCTTGGGCGTTGTGTCGCTCCTTCACCCTTCTCCAGAAACTCGAAAGTAAAGAAAACGTCGTTATGCCGAATATCGCAATCATTGGCGGCCAATGGGGTGACGAGGGCAAGGGCAAGATCGTCGATCTGATCACCCCTGCCTTCGAGATCGTGGCCCGTTACAACGGCGGCCATAACGCCGGCCATACCGTCATTCGTGGCGACAAGAAGCTCGTCCTGCACCTGATTCCTTCCGGCATCCTTCATGAAGGCGTGCTGTGCGTCCTGGGACCTGGGCTGGTGATTGATCCGACCGCGCTCGAAGCCGAATCGCGTGAGATCGAAGCTATGGGGATCGACGTCGCCGCGAACCTGGTGATTTCCGACCGCGCCCATGTGCTTTTGCCGCACCACCGCATGCTCGATCTGATGAGCGAAGAGCGGAAGGGAAGCGGCAAGCTCGGAACCACCGGTCGCGGCATTGGCCCTTGCTATGAAGACAAAGCCGCGCGTCGCGGCATGCGCATCAGCGACCTGCTGCTTCGTGATCGCATCGACGAGAAGCTCGCGGCGCAGCGTGAGCATTTTGAGGCGCTCTGCCGCGGCTACGGCGTCACCAAAGAGATCGACTGGAAGCAAACGGCCGACGATCTCGAAGCGTTCGGCGCACGCATCGCCGCGCGCGTGCGCGATGTGTCGGCGCTCCTTCATCGCGAGATGAACGAGGGCTACGCCGTCCTCTTCGAAGGCGCGCAGGCGACTCTGCTCGATCTCGATCACGGAACCTATCCATTCGTCACGTCCTCTTCAGCGGGTATCGGCGGCGTGGTCACGGGTCTGGGAGTGCCTCCGTCGAAGATCGATGGCGTGCTCGGCATCGTGAAGGCGTACACCACCCGCGTCGGCACGGGTCCGCTTCCTACGGAGTTGAAGGACGCGATGGGCGAAGGCCTGCGCGAGCGAGGCGGGGAATACGGCGCCACCACCGGACGTCCGCGCCGCTGCGGCTGGTTCGATGCGGTGGTCGCGCGCTACTCCGCCCGAGTCAACGGCTTCGACGGCATTGTCCTCACCAAGCTCGATGTCCTCGATGCGCTCGAAGAGATTCCGATCTGCGTCGGGTATCGCTACCGCAACACCCGTCTCGACGACATCCCGGCCGACATCAAGATCTACGAAGAGTGCACCCCGATCTATGAGAACTCGAAGGGTTGGAACACGTCCACCGGTCACGCCCGTGATTGGGCCGAGTTGCCGCAACTCGCGCGCGACTACATCAAGAAGATCGGCGATCTGGTCGGCACCGAAGTTCCGCTGGTGTCCGTCGGCCCTGACCGTGACGCCTCCGTGATCGACAACAACACACGTACCTCCGGCTGGCTGCGCCCGTAGTGTGATGAAGCACGCGCTCTTTCTAGTTCTAGCGTTCGGGCTGAGCGGAGCGGCACACGCCGCCGACAAGAAACCTGTGGGTGGCCCGTGTGTGCTGGCGCCTGCTTTGCGCCACGCGGTTCAGGAACGTTTCGGATCAGCCCGGGTTCTTAGTGCAACAGATCTCTTTGAAGACGAGCGGAAGCTCTTCATCGAGGCTCACAAGGCCGCGTGTCCGGGACTTCGCACCGGCCATTTCTTTGGTTCCAAGGCGCAAACGCGTCCGGCGACGGCGTTGGTTCTGCTCGACATCGGGCCGAAGAAAGAGGCGCGTCTCATCGTCGCGCGCCCCGCGGGAAAAACCTGGGTCTTCGTTGAAGTGCAGACCATGGATTCGGGCAGCACCGCTGTCATCTCGACCGAAGGTCCGGGAAGCTACAAGGACGAGACGCGCACGCTGACTGCGAAGGACGATGTCGTCGTCCTGACCGGCTACGGATCGTGGCGACGCGTCTATGTCTGGAACGGCAAGACCTTCGACAGCGTCAAGACAACCGACTGAGCCGAAGCTAAGTCGAGATGTCGTGCCGACTCGGCTGATTCTTCGCCCAGCTTACGGCGCCATTCGACGGGGACTGCTTGACGGGAATCGCCGCACGTCCGGCGAGCACCGCGAGAGTGAGAAGAAACAGGCCGATCCCGACCGACCCAGGAGACGCGCTCAGCGCGCCGCCCGCCAGCATCAAACCGCCGGGAAGGCCCAGAAGGACAGCGAGCAAAACGTACAGCACTTCCCGCAGGACGCGGCGATTTGGGGCGTTCTTCATTTGTGGGGAGCATTTGAAGGTAGCACCCGCGGTGGGGTCAGCGCAAAGGTGGCTCTCGCTCTCGATCCGCCCTCACATATAATCCGGCTCGCGTGCCTGTAGCTCAATGGTAGAGCAGCGGCCTTTTAAGCCGTTGGTTGCGGGTTCGATCCCCGCCGGGCGCACCATCCTCAGCCTTGTCCTTCTCAGGTTTCCTCGCGGATGACGGCGGCAATGGGGAGGTCTGCACCAGTTCGCTTGAACCGTTGGTGTGCCGCGCAGAAGAGAGCAGGACAGTACCCCATCACCATGACCGCCGTCAGGATGTAGAACAGGTGACGGTATTCTGGCCGGAAGAAGTCCTCGAAGGTCCAGCCTCGAGGCATCTGACCCGTCCGCTGTCGCTCCAGGGCCTGCATGTGGATGAAGAGCGCAGATGCGCCGCCGGTCCACAACGCCTGGAACGCCCCGATACTCAAAACCACACCGCCGAGCACGGATCGCGCGAGTAGGGTGAAGTACGGCACGGTGAGTAGAGAAATCACCAGGGCGCAATCGAGAAGCCAGACTGCAGGGTCATTCTGGACCCCGTGACGCTCCAGCAACGGAACGAGGGCCAGGGGAAGCAGAGAGGCACCGGCCAGGCGTACGCTCGCCCGCCATTGAGCCGGCTCGGCAGGCGGGGCAGGGCGTGGGTGGTCCGCGCGCAACAGTTTGGGGGAAAAGACGAGGGCGACCATGGTGGCGGAACCGAACCAGAGGCCTACAAATACCATGGGGACACGCCCCCCGATTGTGCGCCATTGACGGGCGGCAAGGATCATCGCGACGGTGAGGAGCGCCGCCCAGCGGAGGCGGCGCTTCAGCGCTGACGGGGGAGTCATAGGAATGAGCGGGAAGCTGGACGGAAGATAACAAAACCCGCTGCCTCACACCGACCCTCACCTGCAAAGCGCACCCCAGGGCTTTGCCGACCGATTCTCACGGGCGCACCATCCTCTCGTCCACGGTCGCTTTTGCCCCGCGAGACGTCGCGTCGCTCCGCTGCGCGACCACAGACCAATTCGCTTCTCCCGCGTAACATTGCGGACGTGACCAACCCTGGCGGCAAGCCGGTCTCGAAATGCACTGAGTGCAAGCGCGACTTTGTGTCGGCCGAAGCGTTGTGCGGGAACTGCGGGACGCGTCGAGCGAACGGCCGCGCGTGGTTCGCGGTCGAAGGACCCGCGAAGGCCGCGGATCAGGCTCGCGTCCGCGTTGTGCTCGATCACGCGTTCAATGATCTTCAGCGCGATGGCCATGTCGAGATCGGCCTTGTGTTCACCGACAAAAAGAAATGGGTGGTGGAGGATGCCCGGACGTATCCGGATCCAACACCGAATCCCGGCATCACCGATTCCGGCCTCGACGCGCGATTCCGGGTGATCGAGGTCCTGTGCGCCGCGGGGATCGAAGCGGAGTAGCGACTAGTCGTGCCGCAGCGCGGACGCCGGAGCGACCCGCGCCGCTCGGTGGGCTGGAATGACAGCGGCCACGGTTCCCGCCAGAAGGAGCGCGCTGGCGCCCGCCGCAAACGACAGGCCGTCGTTGGGCGCGATACCGTACAGCAGACTTTTCATCGCCTGGCCGGCCACGAACGCGCCGATCACCCCAAAGAGGCCGCCCGCCGACACCAGCCGCAGTCCTTCAGAGACGACGAGCCAGCGGACCTCGTCAGGTCGGGCACCCAGCGCCAGGCGCACACCGATCTCCCTTTCTCGTCGGGCGACCGAGTACGAGAGCAGTCCGTAGAGCCCCACCGCCGTGAGTGCTAAGGCCAGGAACGCGAATCCAGACAGCGCGAACATGTTGAACCGCGGCTGCGCGACTTTCGCTTCCAGCGTCTGGGCGAGCGTTGTCGGATCGGAGAGCGCGATCGAGTCGTCGAAACGACGGATCTCCGCCCGCACCGAAGGGAGCAGTGAAAGCGGTTCCGCATCCACGCGCAGCAGAACGCTCATGTCGCGTTGTGGAAACTGATCGGCCGCGACGTAATACGTGGGCTCCGGATTTCTCGCCATCCCCACCGAATGAACGTCGTCCGCGATGCCGACGATTTGAAATCGCGTCGGTGCGGAGGGGCCGTTCATGGCGGCTGGCGTGGAAAGCCGCATCCAATGACCGATGGGATCCCGGCCCGGGAAGAAACGTGACGCGAGGTCCTGGCTCACCACGACCACGCCGGAAGCGCTCGCGGAGTCGCTTGCGATGATGGGGCGGCCCTTGAGGAGGCGCACGCCCAACGCTTCAAAATAGCTTCCGCCAACGATGGCGAGATGCGCCGAGAGTCCGTGTTCTGAAGGTGCTTCACCTTCAATCTCAAACGAGTCGATCCAGTTCGATTCAAGCGGAGAGTCGTAGGCCACCGCGCTGTTTCGGACGCCGGGCAGGCCGTTGAATCGCATGATCAGTTCCGAATAGGCGGCGCTGATCTGCGCCGGTGCGGCGTAGCGACTCGGAAGCACCAGTTGAAACGCAAGCACTCCGTCGGCCTTGAAGCCGGGGTCGACCTGACGCAGTCGATCGAAGCTGCGGCCGATGAGGGTTCCGCTGACGACCAGCACGAGCGCGAGCGCGACCTGAGCGACCACAAGACCCCGGCGAGTTCGCTGGCCTTTCCGGTCTCCGGACCCGGCGGATCCGTCGCGGAACCCGAGTGACGGGTCCTGGGACGACGCCTGGAGTGCGGGCATGAGGCCGAAGGTGATTCCAGTCCCGATGGAGGCAAGGAGGGCAAACGCGAGCACTTGCCCGTTGATCGCAACCGCGGCCACGCGCGGCAGATCCTGGGGGAGAAGCGCCACGATCGCGGGAATTCCGACGGCAGCGAGCGCGCACCCGAGGACTCCGCCCGCGAGTGCAAGGACAAGGCTCTCGGTGATCAGCAGTCGCGCGATCCGCATGCGGCCGGCGCCCAGGGCTCTTCGAATGGCGATCTCGCGTTCGCGGGCGCTGGCTCTTGCCAGGAGCACGCTCGCCGCGTTTGCGCACGCGAGCGCCAACAGTAGCCCCACCGCGGCAAGCAGGGTTACAAGCGCCGTCCGTACGCCCCCGGAGATCTCGGATTCAAGCGAAGTGAGAATCACTGAACCCTCGGCGTTGGTCGCTGGATACAAAGACGCCATCCGATGCGCGAGCGACCTCATCTCCTGGCGGGCGTCGTCCATGGTCACCGAGTCACGCATCCGCGCGACCACACCGATCACGTGGCTGTTTCGATTCGCGGCGCGCCGCGCATCCATGTGCATGGGCAGAAACACCTGTTGGGTCCGATCCGCGAACGAAAGGGTCCCTCCCGCACTCGGCCAGGTCGGATACAGCCCCGCCGGCGCTACGCCGATGACATCGTAAGCCGTGCCGTCCAGCGTCACGGTCTTGCCGACGATGCTTGCATCACCATGAAACCGGGTTCGCCACAGGTTGAATCCGAGAATGATCGGGGATGAACCCGGCTCCTCATCGCGCGCGACAAAGGCACGTCCCAGGACCGGCCTGGCGCCCATCACATCGAAGTAGTTCGTGCTGACCCTCGCGCCGCCCACGCGTTCGGCTGCCCCCGCTCCGGTCAGGGTGAAGCCTATGGCGTTGAAGGCGGACATTCCGGAGAACGATTTCGCATCACGCTTCCAATCCAGGAAATCGGCCGGCGTCACGCGAGACTTCTGCGCTCCCATCTCCCAGAGCGTCACGATGCGGGCTGGTTCCCGGAAGGGAAGAGGACGCAGGAGAACCGCGTCGACCACACTGAACAGTGCGGTGTTGGCGCCGATTCCTAAAGCCAGGGTCCCGATGACGACCGCGGCGAAGCCGGGCTGACGTCGCAACGCGACGCTGGCGAACCGAAGATCACTGAGGAGTTGTCGCATGGTTTGCCTCCCCTCGCTCCATTGGGATACTTGGCTGAGCGACGGAATCGCTTGTCCCCCTGCCCTAGCGTCGCTTAAGTTCCGCGCCATGATCCTACGCCCCGTTGCCATTCTGCCGCTGGCTCTTGCCGTTCTTATCCCGGCCGCGTCGTTGGCCGCTCAGGCACCGGGTGCGGTCGCGACGCCTATGGTGACGGAAGGCGACTTCAAGATCGCGAGCTTCAAGTTCGATTCCGGCGAGATGCTGTCGTCGCTGAATCTGCACTACCGGACGCTCGGGGTTCCGATGCGCAACGCGCAAGGCCGCGTGACCAACGCCGTGCTGATCATGCACGGCACCGGCGGCACCGGTGCTCAGTTCACCACGCCCAACTTCGGTGGAGAACTCTTCGGTCCCGGCCAGCTTCTCGATGCCACGAAATACTTCATCATCCTTCCCGACAACATCGGACACGGCAAGTCGACCAAGCCGAGTGACGGTCTCCACGGAAAGTTCCCGCGCTATGGCTACGGCGATCTGGTCACGGCGCAGTACCGCCTGCTCACCGAAGGCCTGAAGGTCGATCATCTGCGCCTCGTCATGGGGACGTCGATGGGCGGGATGCATACGTGGATGTGGGCCGAGCGCTATCCCACCTTCATGGACGCGGCGATGCCGCTCGCCAGCGCGCCGGTCCAGATCGCAGGCCGCAATCGCATGTTCCGCCGCATGGTCAGCGACGCCATCCGCACCGATCCCGAGTGGAAGGATGGCGAATACACGAAGCAGCCGCGCGGTCTCACCACCGCCATCTACACCGGCCTGTTCATGTCCAGCGTCCCGTTGATGTGGCAGAAGCGTGCACCTTCGCGCGACACCGCCGACGCCTTCTTCGACGAGATGGTCGCCCAGCGTCTTGCCACCAGCGACGCGAACGATTTGCTCTTCCAGTTTGAGTCGTCGTTTGACTACGATCCTTCGAAGGATCTCGAGAAGATCATCTGCCCGCTGGTCGCAGTGAACTCTGCCGATGATCAGGTCAATCCGCCGGAGCTTGGGATTCTCGAGGCCGAGATCAAGCGGGTGAAGAAGGGCCGCGCGGTGGTGATTCCGATTTCCGACAAGACCCGCGGGCATTCGACTCATTCATGGCCGGCGATCTGGGGCGGTGAACTGGCCCGGTTGATGAAGGAGTCCGAGCCGAAGTCCTAGCTGCTGAGGCGGCGGGCTGGTGCGGACCGCGACGCGGGGCCAGGGTCTGCAAAAATTGAGTGGGCGGTGGCCGGTTTTGGGAACGCGGGAGATGACGAGACGATGTCTGTGAATGTTGAGATGCGCGGCACGATCGCTCTGCTGACCTTGAACAGCCCTCCCGTGAATGCCCTGGGCACGGCGCTGAAGACGGCCCTGCAGGCCGCGATCAAGACCGCCATGGCTGACCCTAAGGTGATGGCGGTGGTCATCGCGGGCGCCGGCAAGCACTTCAGTGGAGGGGCCGACATCCGCGAGTTCGAAGCCGCCCCCTCCGGTCCTTCTCTGCCCGACGTCATCGACTTGGTGGAGCGCGCGGAGAAGCCAGTGGTTGCTGCACTTCATGGCACGGTTGCGGGGGGTGCCACGGAACTCGCACTTGGTTGCCACTACCGTGTGGCCGACGAGGACGCGCTGATCAGCCTTCCCGAAGTGACGCTTGGACTTCTGCCCGGAGCGGGCGGAACGGTGCGTCTGCCGCGTCTGGTCGGAGCGGAAGCGGCACTCGATGTGATTCTCAACGGTCGCAAAGTCGGAGCGGCGGAAGCCGTGCCCATGGGGCTTGTTGATGAGGTTGTCCCCGAAAAAACTGTGTTGACCCGGGCGATTGTGTTGGCGGAGCGGATGTCTCGCCGACCGATTCGGCGAACTCGTGATCTTCCACTCGTGGCCCCATCTGCGGACGTCATGGCGCGGGTGGAAGCGGATCTCGCCAAGTCCGCGCGCGGCCGCAAGGCGCCTCAAGCAGCGCTTGCGTGTGTGAAGCGAGCGTTCACTCTGCCGTTTGATGACGCGCTGCGTCAGGAGCGCGACGCCTTCATGGAGCTCGTCGGTGGGACGGAATCGAAGGCGCTGCGTCACGTCTTCTTTGCCGAGCGAGAAGCGCAGAAGGTCGCGGAGTTGAAGAAGGGAACCACGGTTCGGGCGATCCGTACCGTCGGTGTGGTTGGATTCGGCACCATGGGCAGCGGCATTGCGATGGCCTTTGCGAACGCGGGCATGCCGGTGGTGGTGGCGGACGAAACCCAGCCGGCCATCGACCGCGGCCTGGCCAAGGTGAAGTCGACCTACGAGGATTCGCGTGCGAAAGGAAGAATCACCGCCGCGGAGTGCGCCACGCGGATCGGGCTGATTGAAGGCACCGCGGACTACGGCCTGCTCAGCCGCGCCGATCTTGTCGTCGAGGCCGTCTTTGAGGAGATGGCGGTGAAGCACAACGTCTTCCGTCGCCTGGATGAGGTCTGCAGCGACCGCGCCATCCTGGCCACGAACACATCCACGCTGGATGTGGAGGAAATCGCTGAGGCGACCAAGGATCCGTCGCGCGTGCTGGGACTTCATTTCTTCTCGCCCGCGAACATCATGAAGCTGGTGGAAGTCGTGCGCCCGTCCACCGTCTCCGCGAGCGTCTTGTCTTCATGTCTGGACGTGGTGAAGCGCATTGGCAAGATCGGGGTGACCGTCGGCGTCTGCGATGGGTTCGTCGGCAATCGGATGCTGTACGCGTATCGCCGTCAGGCCGACTTCCTTCTCGAAGAAGGTTCCTTGCCTCAGCAGGTCGACAAGGCGCTGCGTGACTTCGGCATGGCGATGGGTCCGTTTCAGATCGGTGACCTCGCGGGCCTCGACATTGGCTGGAGCGTGCGAAAGCGTCTGGCGGCCACGCGCCCGATGCATCTTCGCTATTCGCCCATCGCCGATCGTCTATGCGAGATGAGGCGCTTCGGCCAGAAAACCGGATCCGGCTGGTACAAGTACGAGAAGGGAAGTCGGGCGGGCGTGCCCGATCCGGAGGTCGAGGCTCTGGTGCGTTCGGTCAGCGCCGATCTCGGACTCACCCGCCGGGAGATCTCCGATGCGGAGATTGTGGAGCGTTGTTTCGGCGCGCTGGTCAACGAAGGCGCCTTGATCATTGAAGAGGGTGTGGCCGCGCGCTCCAGTGACATTGATGTCATCTGGATCCACGGCTACGGCTTCCCGCGCTACCGCGGCGGCCCGATGCATTGGGCGGACGGGTTCGGCCTCGACAAGATCGCGGCGGTGGTTGATCGCATGCACACGGACCAGGCCGATCTAGTCAAGCCCTCGGCGCTGCTGAGCCAATTAGCCCGCGACGGAAAAACCTTCGGAGACATCATCCAACCTCAAGCCTGCTGACCTCCGCGGACCCAACGCAGAAGCACCCCAACTCCGTCTCCGTCTCCGTCTCCGTCACCCCGGCGCAAGCCGGGGCCTAGCGCGAAGGTCCGTCTGTTTTTCGCGAAACGATGGATCGCGGAGAAGCGTTTCGCGAGAGCGTTATTTCCGCTTAAATCGCAAATCCCAGACGCGGTCGACGCTAATGCTCATTTCCGTGATCGCGCCTTTGCGGTCGCGGAGGAATCGGATGCCGCCGAGGTCGCTTGTGAATGCGTCCTTGTAGGTGGGGGCGAGCGTGAAGGTCGTGTCCGGCCGACGACGGATCACGAGCGCTCCGTTTTCCACCGCGACGCGCAGCGTCAGCTCGGCTTCGTCGCTTGTGTACTCCCCAGCGTACTGATCGAGCTCGGCCGCCGTTGGTGATGCTTTCTCAACACGGTCGAAGTCGACGACCTCGGCGCCCACCATTCGCATCCGCACCGCTTTGCCGTTCGCATCGCGCTCGAACTCAAGGGTGCCGCTGCCCGCAGTGCCAAGCTTGTTCTTGTTCGCGAACATGAGGACGCCGAGATTGTCCGTCCTGAGTTGGTGGTCCGCCAGGACGACGTCCACCACATCGTTCCGACGCCGATCGAGAAATAGACCGATGAATGGCGTCAGCATCGGTTCAGGCGAGATCGCGTAGTCGCCGATGCGAACGACCGGTTGTTTCCCTGCCATCGCCAGATGCGCCACGTCGTGCCCGAGTGCGGTCGGCGAAGCGTTCGCCGCATTGCACAACACTGCAACAGACATCCATCCCTTCGTTGGATACTGCCCGAGCCACGCGCGATAGCCCGCCGTCGAGCCACTGTGGGCGACCTCTGGAACGCCATCCCAGTTGCTGATGCGCAGACCAAACGCGTACTCGATCGACGAACCATCCGTCAGTTTCATGGTCTGGCGTTGAAGGTCGATCAAAGCACGACCACCGACCTTGCCGGTGATCGCATTGTCGTTCCAGCGCAGAAGATCACCGACCGTCGTCAGCAAACCGCCGTTTCCGTGGACGTTTTCAAACGGCATGTCCATGGTGGCGACACCGGTAGCCGAAACGCTGTAGGCGATAGACCGATCGCGTACCACTCTGGTGAAGTCATCCCGCCACGACGTCCGCGTCATGCCCAACGGCTCGAAGAGATTCTCGCGAGTGAAGTCCGCGAAGCTCCTCCCGCTCACTCGGGAGATCAAGATGGCCGCGAGGTTGTAGCCCGTGTTCGAGTACGAGTAGGCGCTGCCCGACGGGAAGTTGAGCGCGCGCTGACGGCTCACGATGTCGAGGACATGGGCGTGGGTGTAGGCGCGCGAGGTCCGCGGCCAGCCGACGATCCCTTCAATCGACCCCCAGTCGCGCAGGCCCGACGTGTGAGTGAGGATGTGGCGGATGGTCAGCGGCGCGCCGTAATCCGGAAGCTCGGGGATGTACCTGCGCACGGCGTCGTCGAGCGAGACCTTGCCTTGTTGGACGAGCAGCAACACCGCGGCGGCGGTGAACTGCTTCGACACCGAACCCGCTTCGATGATGCTGTCGGGCTTGTTGGGGACACCGTGTTCGAGATCGGCCATCCCGTAGGCGCGTGTGATGACGTCCTTGCCGTCGCGCGATAGACCGACCGTGCACCCAGGAAGGGTGGCGCTATTCCAGCGAGCAAAGACTCGATCAATGCCGATGATCAAGGCTCCGTCGCCATCGGTCGGGGCGAGAGAGACGGGCTGCGCGGTCGCGACGGGTGTGACGAGGAGACCGATCGCGACAAGCACGCCGACGGCGGACAACGGTTTCAGGATCGGGTGGGCCATGCGGTCATTTTGACCGACAATTCCGCCGCGATCCGGCGGTTTGGAATCACGCCAGCGTTCTGCGGATCACCGCCACCACCCGCCGCACATCGTCCTCGCTGACCTCAGGACACAGCGGCAGCGAAACAATCCGATCGGCGAGATGCTCCGCGACGGGGAAGCGACCCGGCTTCTGCCCCTCGGTCGCGAACGCCGGCTGCATGTGGATCGGCACGGGGTAGTGAATACCTGTGGCGATCTTCTCCGCAGCCAGGGACGCCATCAAGTCGGCACGCCGCTCCGTTTGAATGACAAAGAGATGCCATGACGAGACGGCGCCCTCGGTCTCGACCGGAAGCACGACGCGATCAAAGTCCTTCAGGAGTTCGCAATACAGGCGCGCGCGATCGCGCCGGGTCTGATTCCAGCCGTCGAGGAGACGGAGCTTGATTCTGAGCACGCCCGCCTGGATGGTATCGAGGCGTGAGTTCCGACCGAGGACCTCGCTGCGATAGCGATCCTTGCCGGCTCCATGGCTCGCGATCTGACGAACACGGGCCAGCAACTCAAGATCGTTGGAAACGACCATGCCGCCATCGCCGATGGCGCCGAGGTTTTTGCCGGGATAGAAGCTGAACGAGGCGGCGTCACCGAACGATCCGGCGCGACGGCCGTTGAGGCTGGCGCCATGAGACTGAGCCGCATCTTCGATCACGCGCAGGCCGTGTCTGGAAGCGATCGCGACAATCTCGTCCATGGGCCCTGGATGCCCGTAAAGGTCCACGGGAATGATCGCGCGTGTGCGCTTCGTGATCGCGGCTTCGATCAAGGCTGGATTGATGAGAGAAGTGTCGGCCACACAATCCACAAACACCGGCACGGCACCCGTCAACGCAATTGCCTCGGCGGTGGCCACAAAAGAATTAGCAGCGGTGATGACTTCGTCGCCTGGTCCAATATTCATCGCACGCAGAATCAACTCCAGCGAATCGGTTCCGTTCGCGCAGCCGACCGCACCCTTGACCCCGCAGAACAGGGCGAACTCCTTCTCGAACGCGGCGCAATCGGGACCATTGATAAACGCTCCCGTTTCCACCACGCGCGCCGACACTTCGGCGATCTCGTTCTTGATCCGCGCATGCAGCGCCACCAGGTTGACGAGAGGAAGGGGACGAGGCGAGCCGGGTTCGTGGGAAGGAGCGGAGGTCATGAGCCTTTGGAGGGAAATCAGGGCGACAAGGACGTCGCGCGAGGAGTGAAGTCTAAGGCGGCTAAGTTATCCTCGCGTCCTCAAAGCATGCCCATTTCCC
>JBDTQB010000108.1:0-13309 GCA_039932395.1 Vicinamibacteria bacterium
GACCTTGGACCGCATCCGTTCAGACGACCTGGTCGTGACCCAGGAACTGATCGCAAACCTGCTGGGCGTGCGACGGGAGGCCATCACTGAAGCGGCCGGAGCGCTGCAGCAAGCCGGAGTGATTCGCTATCGCCGCGGCCACATTTCCGTACTCGATCGTTCCGAGCTCGAGGCGCGTTCGTGCGAGTGCTACCTGGTGGTGAAAAACGAATTCGACCGTCTGCTTGCAGACCACAGGGACCGGTCGCACGGCGCCTGAATCCGGCTTCGTGCGTTTTGCCGGAATTCTCCTTCTGTGCGGTGCTGCACAGAGCGGCGGCCGGAGTCCGCGTAAGCTAAAAACGTGGAAAAGGGTCGTGATGGCTTAGTGCCCGTCGTGACACTCCCGGTGATCAATCGTCGGCGCTTCGTCGGATGGCTCACCGCCCTGTGCTTCTGTTTCGCGGCGTGGGAGGTGGCGGCGCAAGACATCCGCCTGCCCAACGCTGCGGAGTCGGTGAAGTTCGGGGTCATCGGAGACTCAGGGACAGGCGATAAACCCCAATACGAGGTCGCCGCACAGATGTTGCGCTATCGCGCGAAGTTCGTGTTCGATCGCGTCATCATGCTGGGCGACAACATCTACGGCGGGCAGACCCCGGCCGACATCAACGCGAAGTTCACCCAGCCGTACAAGGGACTGGTCGATGCCGGCGTGACCTTCTACGCGGCGCTTGGCAACCACGACAGCGTAGAAAATCGGCTGGTTCCGGGGTTCCACATGGGTGGCGAGCGGTATTACACCCATGCCACGGGAAACGTGCGGTTCTTCGTGATCGACACCGATCTCCTCGACCCGAAGCAGATCGAATGGCTCGAGGCAGGCCTGAAGGCCCCTACCGAGGATTGGAAGATCGCCTACTTCCATCATCCGCTCTATTCCGATGGCGGAACGCACGGCTCCGACGTCGCTCTGCGGGTTGTGCTCGAACCGTTGTTCCTGAAGTACGGCGTGACCGTCGTCTTTGCCGGCCACGATCACATTTACGAACGAATCACGCCCCAGAAGGGGATCACCCATTTCGTGTCGGGATCCGCGGGCCAGTTGCGGCGCGGAGATCTCAGGCGCACCGCGATGACCGCCGCGGGCTTCGATCAGGATTGCAGCTTCATGCTGGTTGAGGTCGTCAAGAACGACTTGTCGTTTCAGGCGGTGAGCCGCACGGGGCTGGTCGTCGATGCGGGCACCATTCACAAGCCATGAAGAAAAAGATCTTTCGCTTTCCGCTTCTCGTCGTCGACTCTGCGTTCGTGCTGCCGATTGGCTGCGCGCTCGCGTTGGCCTGGGCCAACCTGCGTCCGGAGAGTTACTACCGCTTCTCCCATGCGCTGGAATTCCCCGTCAACGAGATCGGACTCGCGTTCCTCTTCGCCGTGATGGCGAAGGAAGTGCTGGAAGCCACGCTCAAAGGCGGCGATCTTCATCCCTGGCGCCGCGCGGCGCTTCCGTTCGCGGCGGCGGCCGGCGGTGTGATCGTTCCGGTGATCATCTACCTGGCCTTCCTGAACGGATTGGCCGAACCCGAGCCAAGGTTGGCCGGCGCCTGGGCGGTGACCTGCGCGATCGACGTGACCCTGTGTTACTTGATTGGCGGCCTGATTTTCGGCCGGCATCCGGCAATTCCGTTCCTGCTGTTGACCGCCATCGCGTCAAACGCCATCGGCCTGTCGGCCATCGCCACGCTTGCCCCGGAGAACATGCGCTCCGTCGCCCTCGGTCTCGCCTTGGTGGCAGTCGGGATGGCTGTCTCAGTTGCGATGCGAAGGCGTCACGTTTCCTCCTTCTGGCCCTACATCGCTCTCGGAGGCGGCCTATCCTGGTACGGCATGTTCCTGGCCGGCGCGCATCCGGCACTGGCCCTCGTGCCGATCGTGCCGTTCATGCCCCACGCGAAGCGTGACGAAGGACTGTTTGTCGATCCGTCCCCGAAAGCGAAGGACGCGCTGTCCCGCTTCGAACGTTGGTGGACCGTGCCCATTCAAGCCATCCTGTTCCTGTTCGGCCTGGTGAACGCGGGCGTGCCGCTGCATGGCATTGATACCGGCATGTGGGCCATCCCGGTCGCGACGTTGATTGGCCGGCCCATCGGCGTGCTCCTTGGCGCGGAGGCGGCCATCGCCGCCGGCCTGCACCGCATCCCTCGCGTGGGGTGGAGGGAATTGATCGTCGTTGGTTGCACGGCTTCGATTGGCCTGACCATGGCCCTGTACTTTTCCACGGCGAGTCTGGCCATTGGATCGCTTCGCGTTCAGTCGCAGACCGGCGCGTTGCTCACAACGTGGGGCGCGCTCCTGGCATTTGGCGCGGCCTGGTTGCTCGGTGTGGGACGATGGCGAGTTGCGGACCGAGCCGCTCCGGCATCCGCGCACGTCCCTTAGCCACGGGGCTCGCCGGGTACGGGTGACCGTCCTGAAGACGGGACGCTGGCCATCGTGCTGCCCAGACTCCTAGACTGGCTCAAACACATTCGGAGGCATTCCCCCATGGCCGACTTTCTGCAACTACGATCGCTCGTCAAGAAGAGCGGCGAACTCGAACTCTCGCTCGTGAGCATGCCGATGCCCGAACCCAGGCCCGATCAAGTGCTGGTGCACATCGAAGCGTCGCCGATCAACCCTTCCGACCTTGGCCTGCTTATCGGCCCGGCCGACATGAGCACCGCCCGCTTCACCGGCACGCCCGACCGCCCCGTGGTCACCGCGCCCATTCCCGAGGCTGCGATGAGGGGCATGACGGCGCGGCTCGATCAGTCGATGCCGGTCGGCAACGAAGGTGCGGGCACGGTGGTTGGCGCAGGTTCGTCTGCCGCGGCGCAGGCGCTCATGGGCAAGCGGGTTTCTGTTATCGGTGGCGCTATGTACTCGCAGTATCGCGCCGTATCCATCGAGCAATGCATGCTGCTGCCTGAGGATTCGACGGCCGCCGAGGGGGCCTCTTCCTTTGTCAACCCGTTGACCGCGCTCGGCATGGTCGAGACGATGCGCCGCGAGGGCCACACCGCGCTTGTGCACACCGCGGCCGCGTCCAACCTTGGCCAGATGCTCAGCCGCATCTGCCTCAAAGATGGGGTGAAGCTCGTCAACATCGTTCGCAAACCGGATCAGGAAGACCTACTGCGAAAGCAGGGCGCCACCTGGGTGTGCAACACCGCATCGCCGACGTTCATCGACAACCTCACCGACGCGTTGGTGGCCACGGGTGCCACCATTGCCTTCGATGCCACGGGCGGCGGAAAGCTCGCGGGGCAGATTCTCGGCTGCATGGAGGCAGGCTTGAACCGCACGGCCAAGGAATACAGCCGCTATGGGTCGACCACGCATAAGCAGGTCTACATCTACGGCAGCCTCGACCCCAGCCCGACCGAGTTCGCGCGCAACTTCGGCATGAGCTGGGGCATGGCTGGCTGGCTTCTGACTCCGTTTCTGCAGAAGGTCGGGCCGGATGTGACGCTCTCCCTCAAACAACGCGTCGCCGCTGAACTCAAGACGACATTCGCCAGCCACTACTCGGGCGAGGTCTCGCTCGCGGGCGCCCTGCAGCCCGAGGCGATCGCCGCCTACAGCAAGCGGGCGACCGGTGAGAAGTACCTGATCAACCCCAGCAAGGCCTGAGCGAAAACGCTACAGCCGACGTTCATCCCACGCATTTCTTGCACCGGCAAGCTACATGTGGGGCATAAACGCGCGCGGAGATGTGCTGATTTGAGGGCAAAAGCGGCCCACACGTCCCAAAATCTCCGGCTCGAAACTTGCATGGTCCGGCGCCAGATGATTGAGAAGAATTCCCCAACTGGTGCGACAAGTCTCGCCCTCTGGCTGATGGCGGCTCTGTCCATGGTCCCGTCGGTCTCACCGGCTGCGCCCGCCCCTCCTCTCAAGATCGCCGCTCCTGCGATCGATCTACCCACCCACGATGGGCGGATCAAGTCCGCCGATTTCGCCGGCAAAGTTGTCTACGTCGACTTCTGGGCGTCGTGGTGCGGGCCGTGCAAAGTGTCCTTTCCCTGGCTGAAGACGATGCATGAGCAGTACGCGGCGAAGGGCCTGGTGATCGTGGCGGTGAACGTCGATAAGGATCGGGCAGACGCGAATCAATTTGTCGCGCGCCAATCGCCTCCGTTCGTCGTCGCCTACGACCCCGCGGGAAAAACCGCGGACGCGTTCCATGTGGAAGGAATGCCCTCGAGTTTTCTCATCGGTCCTGACGGCAACATCATTTATTCCCATGTCGGTTTCGACATGAAAGATGCCGCGAAGTTAGAGGCGCAGATCAAGAAAGCACTGATTCAATGAAAACGCGAATACGGCGGTTGGCGGCAAGTGCGATTGCACTCGCGTTGCTCGGCGCGGCGAGCGGCTGCGCCCATGTCAAGCCCTGGGACAGGGATCTGCTGGCGCGACGGGAGATGCAGTTCGTCACCTGCGCGCAGTTGAATGGAATCGACCAGCACGTTTACTTCAGTAAGGAAGCCTCCATGGGCGGGTCCGGCGTCGCCGGCGGGGGCTGCGGGTGCAACTAGATCCGTCTGAACGCTCTCGTGCGATTCGAACCAAACTTCGCGCCGCCGCGTGTCTGCTGCTGGCCGCGACACCGCGCCTGGTTCAGGCGGCCGATCCCACGCCCACGCCGACTCCTGCCGCACCGCCAACCACCCAGATCGACGTCACGGGCTTGTTCTACACCGAGCGTATTCGGGTGCTCGAACCCACGCTCCGCTACACCCGCATCTATTCGTCCGGACGGTCGTTCTTCGGGCAGTTGAGCATCGACTCGGTCACCGGAGCGTCGCCGAGCGGCGCTCTCCCCACCGGCCAGATTCAAACCGTGACATCTGCTTCCGGACAAAGACGGTCGGTCAGCGCCACCGGAATCCCGACGACGCAGTTCGGCGATACACGCTTCGCGCTCGACGCCGAGGTGCATCAGCCGGCGAAGATGTTCGCATTCACATTGGGAGGGCACTTCTCGCGTGAAAAGGACTACCAATCCGCGGGCGTGACTGGCGGCGTCGCCATCGACCTCAACCGCAAACTGACGACTTTGACTCTCGGCGGTGGATACAACAGCGATAGTGTGTCTCCCAAAGGCGGCATATCGGTCGGCCTCGCTCCGTTCGGAACCCTGACCGGGATTTCCGACAGCCCCAAGCACGTAAAAACCGGGCTGATCGGGCTATCGCAAGTGCTAACCCGCAGATGGCTGTTCGGGGTGACGGGCACGATCGGGCGCGAGGATGGATATCTTACGGATCCCTACAAGGCGTTGAGCGTGGTCAACGCATCGACCGGCGTTCCCATCAGCCAGCGCAACGAATCCCGTCCCGAGACCCGAGAACGCAAGAGCGTTCAGGCCGATTCGGTCTACCATCTCACCTCGAACGTCCTCTACCTTTCGTATCGTCGCTACTGGGATGACTGGGGCGTGCGCTCCAACACCGTCGATGGCAAGTATCGTTTCATGCGATCGGCGTCGACTTTCATCGAACCCCACGTGCGCTACTACAACCAGACGGCCGCCGACTTCTACCGTTTCGGACTGGTCCAGGGCGCGGCACTTCCCAAGTACGCTACGAGCGACTATCGGATGTCGGCCTTCCAAGGCGTGACGCTTGGGGCGACCGTTGGCTTCATTCCCGATGGTCGCACGAGTGAATGGACAGTGCGCGCCGAGTACCTTGGGCAGTTCGGCAACAGCTCTCCTCCGGGAGTTTTCGGGGCGCAGACGAAGTTCGACCTGTTCCCGAAAGTCAATGTGTTCAGCGTCGTGGTCAGCTACCGCTTCAACCGCTAGCAGTCCGTGGTGAGAGTCCACCGCAGCACCGAGACGAACGATGCACCCGTCTGGCGATGAGTCGAAGAGCCCGAATATCGGGAATATTCGGGCTCCTGAGCGAAGAAGTCCAGGCGGGACGCAGCGTTCGTCGAATGCCGGTGGACTTTCACCGCGGGCTGCCAGGGCCTTAGTCTTCTGGTCGCGCCCGTGGACCTGAAGCAAACCGAGGACCTCTTCGCGAGCGGCCCACGCCGAGGGGGACGCCCCTGGCGCATCGGCGTCGTCGATCCCGAGCGGGCGGGGCCGGCAGGCCGCGCGGATTCCTAACGCTTCATGGAGGCCAGCAACGCGCCCGCCGCGATCAGCACGATCCCGAGCCAGTTGCGAACCGTGAGTCGTTCGCCGAGGAACGTGAAGGCGAAGATCGCCACCAGGACCACGCTGAGTTTGTCGACCGGCGCCACCTTTGACGCAGGCCCAAGCTGCAAAGCGCGGTAGTAACAAAGCCACGACGCGCCGGTGGCCAGTCCCGACAGCACGAGGAATGCGTAGCTCTTGCCGGAGATCGCGCTGAAAGGCTGTGACGAGCCCGACGCCATCACCATGCCGCTGATGAAGACCAGGATGACGATGGTCCGGATGAGAGTCGCGTAGTCGGGGTTGACACCCTCCACCCCGACCTTCCCGAAGATCGCGGTCAGCGCCGCGAACGCCGCGGAGAGAAGCGCCCAGAACAGCCAGCTCGGAAGACTCGGCATTGCCCGAAGACGCTACTACACCCGTCTCTCGCCTCATCGTTCAGGAGGTAGTGATCTTAAACCAGTACCGTTCAGGATGGCGTCAGGTGCTCGCAGTAGGATGCGAGCGCCATCGAAACGACCGCTTCCCACCGCATTCTGATCGTCGAGGACGATCCCACGACGCGCGAAGCCCTGGCGCGCGCGATGCGACAGGAGAGCTATGAGGTGGAGGCGGTGGCGCGCGGTGACTCGGCGTCGCGCTCTCTCAAGGCGACACCGTGGTCCGCGGTCATCCTCGACCTCGGCCTGCCGGACGGCAGCGGACTTGAGTGGTGTCGAACGTGGAGGAAGCGTGGACATGTGGCGCCGATTCTCATCCTGACCGCGCGAGGCGATGTCGGGTCGCGTGTCGAAGGACTCGACGCGGGCGCCGACGATTACCTTGGCAAGCCCTTCGCCTTGTCTGAGCTGAAGGCGCGCGTTCGCGCCCTGCTGCGCCGCGCGGGCGAGGGCGCGTCCGCACGCGTCCTGGTGACCGGCAACGTCCGCGTGGACTTCGGACGTCGCAAGACGACCCTCGGCGACGAGGAAGTACCGATCACGCGCCGCGAGTACGACGTTCTGGAGCGACTCGCCGCCGCGAAAGGTCGTGTGGTTCTCAAGACGGACCTGCTCGAAGAATTCTGGGGAGAGGCGACTCCCGAACATGCGGCCAGTCTTGAAGTGATTGTCACGCGGCTGCGGCGGAAGCTGGATCGCGGATCGGCGGAATCGCTGATACGGACACTTCGTGGAAGCGGCTACGCCCTCCAGACACCGGACGCACGTTGAGTTCGATCACCCAGCGCATGACCCGCGCGACCGTGCTGGTAGCACTCGCCGCCGCTTTCTTTCTAGCCACCGCATCCGGCCTGTCGTCGCGCTTCATCTTTGAAGCGCAGGAGGAGCGGATCCTTCGCGATTCCGCGGTGGCCCTTTCCGCGGCGGTACGACGGGAGCTCGTCGAAGAACACGTTTCCCTGGCCGACAGCGCGCAGGATTCGATTTTCGAAAGCGGTCTGGCGGACGACGCGATCGAGATCTACAAAGGGGACACCCGCGTCGCGAGCAGTCATGCAGCTCAGCTGATTGGCCTGAGCGCGCCGAACGTGGTTGTCCGGTCGCCGCTTTGGCTGTCGATCACCGTCGCCATCGATGGCGACGTCTGGCTCGTGGTGGCGTCTCCGCGCGATCGAGGCGAACGCGCCCTGCGGATCTTCGGGTGGTCGCTGCTTCTCGCCACGCCGCTCGCCATCCTCGTCGCGGTTCTCATCGGCCGAAGCGCCGCGCGGCGTGTAACCGAGCCACTGGTCGCGTTCCGCGACCGATTCATCGCGGCAGGCCCAGGTCAGGAAGTTGGTCCCGCGCCGTCCGACGATCCAAACGAGGTGCGTGAACTGGACACCGCCTTCCGCGCACAGTGGCAAAGGGTCCGTGAGAGTTTCGATCGCGAGCACGAGTTCGCGGCGAATGCGGCGCACGAACTCCGTACGCCCTTGACGCGGATGATGCTTCTCGCCGAGCACGCGGCCGAAGGAATCACGAACAAAGATGGCCGCGCCGTGCTCGATCAACAGATCGAAGAGATCGGACGCCTATCTCGACTCGTGGATGCTTTGCTCGTGATGGCGCGCTCCACCGATTCGCACCCGGTCGGGCGCGATGCAGTGAACCTCGCCGACCTCACGCGCGAAGCCGCTCGCACGTTGCCTTTCGAGGCGCTGGCGGTTCCGCGGATTGAAGCGCCCGACGAAGCCCTGGTGAGGGGGGACGAAGATCTTCTTCGCGTCGCCGTCAGCAATCTGCTCGACAACGCCCGCAAGTTTGGGGCCGCGGGAGCTTCACCGCGCGTTGAAGTCAGCACCGCCAACGGTCGAGTGAGTCTCCGGGTGATCACGCCGGGCTCCCGCATCAGCGCCGCCGAACGCGACCTTCTTTTCGATCGCTTCTATCGCGGCCCCGAGAGCCGCGCGGGCCAGCCGGGTCATGGGCTCGGGCTCAGCCTCGCCCAACACATCGCGCGTCTGCACGACGGCGACGTGAGCCTTGCCTCGGTTGAAACAGAGGATCCGTGTTTCGTCTTGGATCTTCCGACCTGGCGCCCCGTCTGACCTATTGAACCTCGGTTAAGCAACCGTTAGGACGGGCTCTCTATACTGGAAAGTGGAGCCATGACCACGAAGCGACGCGCGCAGGCCCGGTCCGTGTTGACCGTGCTCACCGTGCTGGTCCTGGCGAGGCCGTCGAGCGCTCAAGACGTCGAGCGCCGCGCCATCTCTCTCGACGAGGCGCTTCAGGCGGCCCAAGCCCTTCCCGACATGAAGGCGGCCGAGGCCGCGCTCCGCGTCGCGGAGGCCGGCGTCAGAGTCGCGGGACGATGGCCCGATCCCTCGTTCTCTTTCGTGACGCGCTCGATCACCGCGAAGGAGTCGTACGCCTTGAGCGTCCCTCTCCCCTGGCCAGGGCGGGGCGCCCGCCTCGATGTGGCGAGGGCCGAAGCCGCGATGGTCGGCACCGACAAAGAGGCCGCGCGTCTGATCGGCCGACGGGCGATGCGTCTTGCGTGGTTCACCCTCGCCGCCCGCGAAGATCTGGAGACGGCCGCGAATGAGCGGATGGCGCGCATGAAGCGGACCTCCGAGGCTGTGACCACGCTCTACGACGCTGGTCGGGTGGCGCTCGTCGAGTCGTCGCGTGCTCGCGCCGACGCCGCACTCGCGGTGGCTGATGCCTCGCTCGCCGAACAGGAAGAGCGGATCGCCGAGAGTGTTCTGCGGCGTCTTATGACTATTGAGTCGGGTCAACGCCTGCGTGTCGCCCGTCCGTTCTCGGTCTTTCCTTCGGACCCGCCCACGGATGATCGGGATCTGGAACGGTCCATCGCCGATGCGCTTGTCCGCAGTCCTGCCGCCAGAGCGGCCGAGGCGCGGCTCAAGTCGGCGGAAGCGTCCCTTCGTCTTGCTTCGGCTCTGCGATTCCCCGGCCTTGCTGTTGAAGTGGGCGCCGACCGGAATGATCCGACGCAGCCGGGAACCGATCGCTCGATTGGCGTCAGCGTGACCGTTCCACTGGGTGCGGGTCCCGGCGTCCTCCTCGCGAAGGCCGAGCGCGATCGCGCGACCGCCCTTCGCGATCAAACGAAGCGCGAGATCGCCGATCAGGTCGAGCAGGCGTGGCGCACCGTGAAGGCCTCCGGCGTCCGCTATCAGTCGCTCACCGCGGAAGGTTTGCCGGCGGCGCTTCAAGCGGCTGACCTGGCACAACTCGCCTATCGCGAAGGACGATCCGACATCTTCCGCGTACTTGATGCGGAGCGCACACTGGCCGAGACACGCGCGACCGTCGCCGAGGCGTACCTCGCGTGGGGTGTCGCTCAAGCGGAGTTACTGGCCGCGGTTGGAGAGGAGGAACGTTGAGACCATCACGACGAACAGCCGGATTGAAGACGTTCGCCCTGGTGCTGGCTGCTGCTATAAGCGCTCAGTGTCACAAGGCCGCACCCGCCGAAGAAAAGCCTGAGCCCACTGCGGTTCGCACCGAGGCGGTCGAGGAAGGCGGGATCACCGAGTGGATCGAACTGCAGGGCAGAGTCTCAGCGCCGTTTGACCGTGATGCCATGCTGGCACCCCTTGTTCCGGGACGTATCGTGTCTCTCGGGGTCCATGTGGGCGATGTGGTCGCGGTGGGCCAGGTTCTCGCGCGCATCGAGACCGGAACTCTGGATGACGAGTTGAGGACCGCTGAGGCGGCCGCGCGTCGGTCTGAGGCGGATCTGACCTTCAAGCGTGGCGTCGCCAAACGCAGCAACGATCTGGTCGCGAAGGGCGTCGCTTCTCGTGAGGAGGCCGAAGGCGCTGAAGCCGCTGCGGTGGCCGCCGAGTCGACGCTCGCTGAGAACCAGGCGAGTCTGGCGACCGCGCGCCGTCGTCGCGCCTGGTCGGAACTCAGCTCGCCATTCGCCGGTGTCGTGGTGCGGGTCGATCGTCGGATCGGCGACTTCGTGGATGGGACGGCCGCCACTCCGGTTGTCGAGGTTGCGTCCGCGGATGGTTGGGAGATCGTCGCATCGGCAACGTCGGTGTCGCTCCAGCGTCTGCGTGCGGGGCAGTCCGCGACGATTCAGGGGTTGGCTCCCACGCAAGCGACCGAAGACGGCGAGCCCAAGCCCCTGACCGCCGTCGTGACCACCATCGCGCGCGCGGTCGATGTCACCACGGGTGCGGGAGATGTTCGGCTCCGCCCCACCGTCCGTCCGGCGCATGTGGCCCTCGGTGCCTCGGTTCAGGTGAGGGTTGCCGTGCGCTCGAAGCCTCAGGCCATGCTGGTTCCTTTGGCCTCGGTTCGACTGGCCGCTGATGGCTCGTCCGAGGTGGTCGTCATGGAAGGCGGCGTCGCGCATATCCGCCAGGTCGAGACCGGCCTCGTTGAAGCGGGCCACGTTGAGATTGCGTCCGGCCTGAAGGTGGGCGAGCGCGTGGTGGTGGAGGATCCCGTTGGTCTCGCCGAGGGCGCGGCCCTTGTCGAAGAGGCCGCCGCCCCGAAGGAAGCCGATTCACCCGCGGTCAAGCCCGCCGGAGCGAAGTGACGGAAGCGTCGGGACTGTTCGGCGTGCTGCAGCGTCAGCGCGCATTGATCCTCACTCTCGCGCTGGCCTCTCTGTTGGCGGGTGCGCTGGCCTTGTCTCGTCTTGGCTCCGGCATCTACCCTGAAGTCGATTTTCCTCGCATCGTCGTGGTCGTGCGCGCGGGTGATACGCCCCCGGAGCTGATGGAGGCGTCGGTCGTCCGTCCGCTCGAAGAGTCTCTCGCGACCGTCTTCGGCGTCAGGCGCGTTCGGACCCGCATCATTCGCGGCTCGGCGGAGATCGCCCTTCAGTTCGAAGAGGGCGCCGACATGTGGCGCGCCCTTCAGTTCACCGATGCGGCGATTGCTCAGACGCGTGGCGACCTGCCGGCGAATACCGAGATCGAATCGCAGAAGGTGACCCCGGCGGATTTTCCGATCCTGTCGTACAACCTCGTGGGCGGAACATCGCTTGGACGTCGCGAGGCAGCGGACTTCCTGGTTCGTCCGGCTCTCTCCCGCGCGGCAGGTGTCGGCCGGGTCGAGGTCATCGGCGGAGATCCACGCGAGATGGAAGTGATCCTGGATCCGCAGAAGCTGGCGGCCGCTCATTTGCGTCCAAGCGAAGCGGCGCAGCGTGTGGGTGAAGCCCTTGTCCGCAAGGCGGTGGGCCGTTTCGACGACCATAGGCAGTTGGTGGCGGTGACCGTGGAGAACGAGGCTACGTCGGCGGCCGCATTGTCGGGTTTGCCCATGACGCTCGCGGCGAACGGACCGCTCTCGCTGGGCTCGATCGCTGAAGTGGTGGAAGGCCACCCGGATCGCACCCGCGCCGTCCACGCGCCCGAAGGCGACGCGGTTCAGGTCAGCATCTCGCGCCTGCCCGAGGCGTCGGCGCCGGATGTTGTCCGCGACGTCAAGCAGATTGCAAGAGGTCTGCGCCTTCCGGAAGGCATCCGCATGGTGGAGACCTACAACCAGGGACAGCTGATTCAGGACTCAGTGCTCGGCGTGCGCGACGCCATCCTGATCGGCATCGCTCTCACCGTTCTGGTCCTGGCTGTTTTCCTTCGCAATGCGCGCGCGGGCCTGCTGGCGGCCGCGTCCGTGCCCTTCACTCTGCTCGCGACTTTCCCCGTGATGGCTCTGGCGGGGCAAACCCTGAACCTGATGTCCCTGGGCGGGATGGCGGTCGCGATCGGTCTTGTGATCGACGACGCGATCGTGGTGATTGAAGCCATCGCCCTGCGCATAGAAGAAGGGCTTGGGCCGAAGGACGCGGTGGCTGCGGGTCTGAGCGAAATCACGGCGCCGGTCATTGGTACGACGCTGACCACGGTCGTCGTCTTCGTTCCGCTTGCGTTCATCTCGGGACTGATCGGGAAATTTTTCGCCGCGCTCGCGATCACGCTCGCCGGTGCGGTGCTCCTGTCGCTCGCGTTCGCCTTGTTCGTCCTGCCGGTGCTGGCCGCGGTTTTCATGAGGGCGCGGGTGTTGAAGAAGAAGCACCGTCGCGATGCCTTCGGCGCTCGCTACGCGTGGGTGTTGAGTCGTTCGGTGCAGCGTCCCTGGCTGGCCCTGGTCCTCGTGATCGCCGCGGTGGGGGGCGGAGTTCTTGCGTTTGAAGGCCTGGCCACCGGATTCATGCCGGAGATGGACGAAGGCGCCTTCGTGGTCGACTACTTCCTTCCCGCCGGAAGTTCGCTCCAGGCAGCCGAGACGGCGGCCCTTCTGATCGAAGACGCGCTCCGCGAGACCAAGGATGTCCAAAGCTGGACGCGTCGCACCGGCGCCGAGCTGGGCCCTGTCACCGCTACGGAAATGAGCAGAGGCGACATCGCGGTTCTCCTCAAGCCGCGGAATGAACGCCGTCCCGTCGAGGAGGTCATCGACGAGTTGCGAGGGCGCGTTGAGTCCCAGATTCCCGCGGCGCGCATCGAGTTCGTGCAGTTGCTGGAGGACGTTCTCAATGATCTTTCGGGCAGTGCCCGACCGGTGGAGGTGCGCATCCTGGGTCCCGATCACGCAGCACTCGTTCCCATCGCGGAGGAGGTCGAGAAGCGACTTGAGGGCACGCCGAACATGGTCGACTACTACCGTGGCTTCGAGGACGATGCGCCCATGCTGCGCTACTCCGTGAACTCAGATGCGGCGG
>JBDTQB010000109.1:0-13290 GCA_039932395.1 Vicinamibacteria bacterium
GGATGTTCCGTCGCATTCTCGATCTTCACGAGCCCACGTTCTCTCTGCGACGAAATATTCGGCGCATCGCGGCGCTGGTGGACGACTGGACGCGAAAGCGTGTCGTCGAACTGAGTGCCGACAAGTTCGAGGACTACGTCAAGCTGACGGGAGAGTTTGCCGTGACCAAGCCCGGTGATCCCCCGGCCGTCGCTCCTTCGGTCGCCCGCTTTCTCTTCCGCGGATTCTTCTTCGCGTCGATGGTGCCCTGGGCCTCACGTGGCCACGCTTTCTCCGGTCTTCGCCTCCGCCTTCGACTCTTCCGACTTCTGCTTCATGTCCATGGCCTCGGTCCGGCCTTTCACGGCCTTCGCTTTGGCGCGGGGCGCCGCGCGTCCCTCGACCTGGATGCCGAGCCCTATTTCAGCCCGGCCTATCACGTGCTGCGCGCGGCCATCGAGAATCTGGGAACCGGCCGCCGCCCCGTGGTTGAGGAACTCAGCCTCGCGGTCGGTCATCTGCTCGTGGCCGAAGTTCTCTATCTCGCGCGAGGAACAAGCGATGACGCCTCGGCCGCCTGGGTCCGCGCGATCATGGATGCGCACGACGTGGCGCATGCCGAACCGGACTCCGTCTTTGGCCGGATCCTGGTTGGCCTCGCCGCGGCGCCTGCGCCTTTGCACCTCTTCGGTGCGCGCCCGTCGCCGTCGACTTCGGCCACAACTTCGGCCGCGCAGTAGCGCGTCCCCTACTTCTTCGGCTTGATCGCCGACATCATCTCTTTCGCCGAAGCGCGATCAATGTGTGCGAATCCAGAGAACTGCTGGCCGGAGAAGAGGGCTTCCGCGCCATCGATGGTGACGCAATCGCCGGTCTGATAGGGACTCGCGTCAGAAAACATGTACGCGACCAGATTGGTGAGTTCGTCGTGATCGCCGAAGCGCCGAGAGGGAACACGCTTGAGCGCCTGCTTTTCCAGCTCGCCGACCATGAGACGAGAGAAAGCGCCTTCGGTCTTGAACGGTCCGGGGGCGACAGCGTTCAAGCGGATGCCGTAGGTCGCCCACTCCACCGCGAGGGAACGCATCATCGTGAGCACGCCCGCCTTGGCCGCGGCCGAGGGAAGGACGAACGCCGAACCCGTCATGGCGTAGCTGGTGACGATGGACAGCACATGGCCCTCCGCTTTGCGCGCGATGAGCCGCTGCCCGAGTTCACGCGTGCAGTTGAACGTTCCGTACATCACGATCTTGACCACCGAGTCGAAGGCGTTGTCAGACAAGTCCTCGGACGCGCAGAGGAAATTGCCCGCGGCGTTGTTGATGAGCGAGTTCACCGGACCGATGCTCGTTTCGATCGCATCGAACGCTGCCTTGACCGACGCCGAATCCCGCACGTCGCACGTCGCGTAGGCGGCCTTACCTCCCGCCTTCTCAATTTCCGCGACGGTGGTTTTCAGCGGTTCCTCGCGCCGGCCCACCACTGCGATCTTCGCGCCCAGGCCCGCGCACTTCAGCGCCATCGAATGGCCGAGGCCCGTGCCTCCTCCCGTGATCAGAAGAGTGCGACCTTCGAGGAGATTCTGACGAAAGGGGTTTCGGTCGACGTTGGTCATGCCACGAGAGTATCAAGCCTCGCGGCTGCGGCATTCGATATTGCTCCTGCCGTTGGTCGCGGTTACAGTGAGGCGTTCATTCCAACATGATTTGGCGCACTCGCTGGCGTCGGACCTTGGTGGCAGCCTGTCTGCCCTACGTGCTGCTGGCTGTCTTCGCCGACTTCCTGCACGTCCACTCTGCGTGGACTCGCATGGTCGCTTCGAACACGAATCAGGGTCCATCGCTCTCCGACAAGGTCGAGGGTGCCCGCCAGCCCGGGGCACCGTGCCCGCTTTGTTTGTTCCTTCGTGACGCCCCGCGTCTTACTTCGCTGCTGTCCGTTGAGGCTGCCCGGGTCACCACGATTCCGAAGATCTGGCTGCCTCCGGCCGACGCCCCCGCCAGCCCGATTCCGCATCCCACCGCGTTCCGCGGTCCGCCGACCCTCGCCCTCGCCTAGTCCTCGTCCGGTTCGTTCGCGCCGTCCGTCTTTAAGCGAATGACCGCGAGTTCGCCCGGTTCCCCTTCAAGGTGGTACCGGCGCCGGCTCCGAAACCGAACGCAGTGACTGGCTGTCGGCCCACCTGGGGTGATCCACCTTTGGATGCAAGGAGTCAGAGTCAATGCGTGTTTCGAGGTTCGTCGGACGTTCCATTTTTGTGGTGCTGCTGTCAGCCGGCCTAGCGGCTCGCAGTCACGCCCAAACTCCCGCCACAAGCAGTCCGCCCATCGTGCCGGTCTCTCGCCTGTCGATGGCCGACGCCGTACGGCTGTCGCTCGCCTACAACCATCAGATGCGCGCGCAGCGCCTGAACGTGGACCTGTCGAAAGCCGACGAGGTCACGGCGGCCCTCAAACCAAATCTGGTCCTGACGTCGACGAACGAGAATTTTCAGGTCTTTCAGCCAAGCCAGTTGACCCGGGACAACTTCGCCAACAACTCGAACTACGTTGAATCGGTCGGCTACCTCTTTGAACGCGGGGGCAAGCGTAAGAACCGCACGCTCGTGGCCCAGGACGCCACGACGGTTGCCGCGCACGACACCAAGGACGCCGAACGCCAGCTGGAATTTCAGACCAAGGAGGCATTCATCAACGCTCTGCTCGCCAAGTCGACGCTCGACCTCGCGCACGAGAATCTCGAGAATTTTTCGAAGGTCGTGGACGTCAATCAGGCGCGGGTGAAAGCGGGAGATCTCGCGGAAGCCGACTTCTTCAAGATCAAGCTCCAGCAACTCCAGTTCGAACAGGACCTGTCGTTGGCCGACGTCGCCCTGGTCCAGGCCAAGGCCGCGTTGCGTCAGAGCGTGGGGTTCGAGCCGATCACGGAAGATTTCGACGTTGATGGAGAGCTGTCATCACAGAAATACACCGTGACGCTCGAAGACTTGAAGCGCGAGGCGATGGCGACCAGGCCCGATCTCAAAGGTGCCCAGGGCGGAGTGAAGCTCGCTGAAGACACGAAGGCGCTCGAGCTGAGCAACAAGGCCCGTGACCTGACCGCCGCGGTCGAGTACGACCGCGCGGGCTCGCTGAATGCGCTCGGCTTCAGTTTTTCAATCGACATTCCGATTCACGATCGCAACCAGGGCAACATCGCGCACTCCCAGGTCGCCTTGCGGCAAGCGGTCTTGACTCACCAGGCGGCCGTCAGCGCGGTTGTGACCGACGTGCTGAGCGCGTACGCAGGATTTCAGGCGAGCGAAAAAGTCCTGGCTCTCTATCAGTCGGGCTACCTCGATCAGGCGAAGCAGTCGCTCGATATCACGACCTACGTGTACCAGAAGGGAAGCGCCACCCTTCTCGACCTTCTCGACGCGGCACGAACCTATCGCGCGACCCAGCTCGCGTATCGCCAGGCGTTGGCCGCGTACATGACCTCCGTAGAACAAATCAACTTCGTGGTCGGAAAGCAGGTGATGCAATGAGACGCGCAATCTTCTCCATCGTGGTCGCATCGAGTTTGAGTGCTTGCGGCAGCCCGCCTCCTCCCGCCTCTGCCGGGCCCGCAGCAGCCGCTGCCGACGCGGGGTCCTTCACGGTCCCCGCCGACCAGCTGTCCCATCTCAAGATCGCGCCGGCTCAAATGGTCACTTGGTCTACGACCATTCGCACCACCGGCACGGTCGACTGGGACAACGAGCACACCACTCAGGTGATCGCGCAGGTCAGCGGTCCGATCACGCGGATCGTCGCCGATGCGGGCGCTCACGTCGCTGCGGGCGATGCCTTGCTCTACGTGGCGAGCACCGATGTCACGAATGCGGTGTCGAGCTATCGCAAGGCGAAGAACCGGTCCGACCTTGCGCAGAGGAATCTGGACCGCAGCAAGGACTTACTGGCGCACAAGGCGCTCTCCGAGCGGGATTTCGAATCGGCCCAGGCCGATTTCAACGACGCGGCCACCGACCTGCAGACGACGCTGCAAGCACTCAAGATTTTCGGGGTCACCCAGACCGAGATCACGGAGGACGAGCAGCAGGACAAGGGCATCCGCCCGGAACTGGTGATGCGCGCTCCTCTCGGCGGTACGGTTGTTCAGCGAATGGTGCTGCCGGGGCAGTTCATCCAGGCCGCGACTACGGCGGCGTTCGTGATCAGCGATACGAGCACGGTGTGGATCCAGGGGCATGTCTATGACCGGGACCTCGGATCGGTTCACCCAGGCGACAAAGTCGAAGCTCACAATGCGGCGTTCCCCGAGACATTCCACGGCGTGGTCGCGTACGTCGGCGACATGATCGATCCCGCCACCCGCACCACACCCGTTCGCATCGTCACCCGGAATCCCGACAAGCACCTCAAGAAGGATCTCTTCGTGGACGTGGTGATTCACGACAAGAAAACCCAGGAGGTCCTGGTGGTGCCGACGGCAGCGGTTTTGTACGACGAACAGAATTTCCCGTTCGTCTACGCGCAGCTCTCGCCGGGCAAGTTTGAGCAGCGCCAGGTGAAGCTCGGCAGTCAGCAGGGCGACGACACTCAGGTGCTGGACGGCCTCAAGGCGGGCGAACCCGTTGTCTCGCAGGGCAGCGTCTTCCTCCAGTTCGCGAACACGAATCGCTAGGCGACACCATGGTCAATCGACTCGTCTCCTTCGCCCTGGCTCAACGCTTCATCATTCTCGTGGCCATGGTGTGCCTGGCGATCTGGGGCGTCGTCTCGTTCCAGAACCTGCCCATCGACGCTTACCCGGACCTCGCGCCGCCCCGCGTGCAGATCGTCACGCAGTGGCCGGGCCATGCCGCCGAAGAAGTGGAACGCCTCATCACCATTCCGCTCGAAGTGGAGATGAACGGCATTCCAAAGCTCGACGCGCTGCGCTCGATTTCTATCTACGGCCTGTCGTCCGTGACCATGAATTTTCAGTACGGCACCGATCCGTACTTCGCGCGACAGCAGGCGTTCGAGCGCATTCCCGACGCCCAGATGCCGAGCGGTGTCGCGCCCGGGATCTCACCCCTGTTCAGCCCGAGCGGGCTTATCTACCGCTATGTGCTGCAGAGCGCCGACCGCTCAGCCGAGGAACTGAAAATCATCCAGGACTGGGTGGTCGAGCGGAAGTACCGCGCGATCCAGGGCGTGGCCGACGACTCCAGCCTGGGCGGCGAGACCATGCAGTACCAGGTGCAGATCGACCCGAAGCTGCTGATGTCGCACGGCGTTTCACTTCCGCAGATCGTCGAGCAACTGGCGAACAACAACTCAAACTCGGGCGGCGGATTCTTTCCGCAGGGCGGCCAGTTCTACTACGTTCGCGGCATTGGCCTGCTTCGCTCCATCGAGGACATCGGCAACGTGGTGGTCGCGACCCACGACGGCATCCCAGTCTTCATCAAGGATATCGGCACGGTGACCCGCGGGAAGGCTCCGCGTCTCGGCCAGTTCGGCTTCATGAAGCAAAACGACGCCGTCGAAGGCGTGCTCCTCATGCGCGTGGGCGAACAGGCGCAGGTCATTCTGAAGAAAGCGCAGGAGCTGACCGCGACGCTGAACAAGAGCGTTCTTCCGGCCGACGTCAAGATCGTCCCGTACTACGACCGCACGGCTCTGATCGACGAGACCACCAAAACGGTCGAGAGCAATCTGCTGCGCGGCATGCTTCTGGTTCTGGTGGTGCTGGGTCTGTTCCTGTTCAGCGTGCGCGCCGCGTTGATCGTCGCGGTGACCATCCCGTTCGCGCTGCTGTTCTCATTCATCTGTCTCGACTGGCGGCACATTCCCGCGAATCTGTTGTCCATCGGCGCCATCGACTTCGGCATCATCGTGGATGGCGCGGTGGTCATGGTCGAGAACATTTTTCGCGAACTCGCCGGTCGACACGGACAGAAATTCGACCTGATCACCGTCATCCGCATCGCGGCCAAAGACGTGGAACGGCCGATCTTCTACGCCGTGGCCGTCATCATCGCCGGCTACCTGCCGATTTACGTTCTGACCGGCCCCTCCGGCCTGTTGTTCCGTCCGATGGCCGACACCATGGCCTTCGCACTCGTGGGCTCCCTGCTCTGCTCCCTCACCGTGCTCCCGGTTCTGTGCTCCTATTTTTTGCGCAAGCCCATGCAGGAGCCGACCGTTCGCCTGTATGAACGGGTTCAGGCCGGGTACCACCGGCAACTGCACGCGTGCCTGCGAAACCCCAGGACGACGGTCGCGGTCTGTGTGGCCGTGTTCTGCGGGTCTTTGCTGCTGGTTCCTTTCATCGGCGCGGAATTCATGCCGCATCTCGATGAGGGGGCTCTTTGGGTTCGCGCGACCATGCCCTACACGATCTCGTTCGGTGAGGCATCGAAGCTTGGCCCTCAGGTCCGGAGCCTTCTCCTGACCTTTCCCCAGGTCACGACCGTCGCGAATGAGCTTGGCCGGCCCGACGACGGCACCGACCCGATCGGATTCTTCAATGACGAATATTTCGTGGGTCTCAAGCCCTACGACGACCCGGCGTGGAGTGGAAACATTCACACCAAGGCGCAGCTCATCGACGCCCTCCAGGACAAGCTGAAGGCGTTCCCCGGCATCATCTTCAACTACACCCAGCCGGCCGAGGATGCGGTGGATGAGGCGTCCACCGGCCTCAAGAGTGCGCTCGCGGTCAAGATTTTCGGCACGGATCTGAGCGTTCTCGAGTCGAAGGCCGAAGCGGTTCAACGCTCCCTCTCCACCGTGCCCGGGATCACCAACATCACGCTCGTGCGCGAGCTGGGCCAGCCGAGTCTCACCATCGAGCCGGACCGGGCCAAAATCGCACGCTATGGCCTGAACGTTTCGGATATCAACAGCCTCATTGAAACCGCCGTGGGCGGCACGCCGGCGACCCAGGTCATCCAGGGAGAACGGTCGTTCGATCTCGTCGTCCGGCTTCAGGAGCCCTATCGTCAGAGCATTGAGGCGATCAAGAACATCCCGGTCGCCACACCTGACAATCAGCACATCCCGCTCGGCGAGCTGGCGGAGATCAAGGTCAGCAAGGGTGCGTCCTTCATCTACCGCGAGAGCAACTCGCGTTTCGTCGGCATTCAGTTCAGCGTTGAAGGACGCGACCTCGCAAGCGCCGTCGCGGACGCGCGGCAAAAGGTCGAAAAGGCGGTGGCGCTGCCGATCGGCTATACCTACGACTGGGGCGGCGAATACAAGGACTACCTCTCGGCCCGCTCGCAGATGGCGTTGATCCTTCCGCTCACCGTGGTCCTGATCCTGCTGATTCTTTTCGCGCTTTACGGCAACCTGAAGCTCCCGCTGGTCATCATGTTCAGCGTTCTCATCACCGCGCCCGTGGGCGGTCTGATCGCCTTGAAGTTGACGGGCACGCACTTCAATGTGTCGTCGGGCCTTGGATTCGTAGCACTCATGGGCGTCGCGATTCAGACCAGCGTCATCTTGTACTCGTTCATCAACAAGCTTCGCCTCGAAGGCAAGGGCATCCTGATTGCGACGCATGAAGCCTCACTGTTGCGGCTTCGGCCGATCATGATGACCGCGCTGGTGGCCTGCATCGGTCTGCTCCCCGCGGCCATCTCAACCGGCATTGGCAGCGATTCGCAGAAGCCGTTCGCGATCGTGATCGTCGGCGGCCTGCTCTCACGCTTGCTGTTGTCAATCTTCCTGGCGCCAGTGCTGTATGCGATGGTGGCGCGCGACGACGACTCAATGAAGGTGTGATGTAGACGACCGGCTTAGCCGCCGGCCAGCTTGTGAGGGATGCGCTTCTCGCGAAGGACGACCTGCACCGCGTCACGCTTGTCGCCCTGCAGCTCGATCTCCAGGTCCTTTACGGAACCACCGGTTCCGCAGCGGGTCTTGAGGAGTTTGGTGATCGCTTCGATCTCGAGAGGCGTTCCGGGCATGTCGGCGATCACCGTGACCACGCGACCGGACCCTCTCTTTTCGAGGCGAATCCGAGCACCCTTGGTTTTGCGTTCCATCTCCGCAGCGAGGGCCTTGGGAGCGGCCATCGTGTTTGCGTCGGTGGAGTAAGCCAGCCGCGTCTTCATCTACGTGAGCTGTATCACGCCCTCGGGGCCGAGGTAGATCGAATGCTCGGCCTGTGCGACCGGACGTCCCGAATGGACGACCAAAGGGGGATAGGAATGAAGCAGGCGCGCCTTTTCAAGGCGTTTGAAGACGTCCGACACCACATCGTTGCCGAACTGCGTGAAGTAACGGCGGGCGATGGGAAGCCCGCGCCACGACAGCATCGCCTCGGCGAACGCCGCGCTGACGCCGAAGTCCTTCAACTTGTGAGTCGCTTCGGGAAGCAGCCGGAAAACCTCCGAGGTTCCGCGTGGACCGGACCGTCCGCTGCCATCGGTGGCGAAAGGCTCGATGGCAATGACGCCGCGCATGGGCAGGCGACCTTCGGCGGCGCGCACTGTGTTCGTGATCGCGGGAGGCGCGTGGACCACGTAGTGACCGACCCCATGGCCACAGAGATTTTCAAGTGGCGTGAAGCCGGCGGAAACAATGGCCCGCTCGATGGCGGCACTCACTTCCTTCACCGCGATGCCAGGTTTGGCGGCCTGAATCGCGGCGGCGAGCGCCTGGCGCACTGCCTCCACCAGCCGGCCATTGCCCGTGCCGCCGACATTCACGGTGGTGGCGGTATCCACCACCCAGCCGTCGATGTGCACGCCGATGTCGAGCTTCGCAAGGTCGCCCGCCTGGTAGGTGCGGCCGTCATCCGGCGACGGGCAGTCGTGAGCCGCAACGTCGTTGATCGACGTCTGCGCCGGGAACGCGGGCTTGCCGCCGCGCTTCTCGATCTCGCTCTCGACCGTCTCGATGACGGCCCGCAGCGAGGCCCCAGGCACGATGAGCTTCGCGCCGAGTTCGCGGACGTCGCGCGCGATCTGGCCGGCGCGCTTCAGCGTCTTGAGGATCTCAGACAAGGCGGGTGGGTTTCGCTGGTTTAAAAGAAGAAATAGAAAAGCCCGGATATTTTCGAGCGAACTCGAAAACTCCGGGCAAGAAGCGTTGCCGCTTCTAGATCGTTAGATCTTGTTGACGTTCGCGGCGCGGGGGCCCTTCGGGCTGTCCACGACTTCGAAGCTGACGCGGTCGCCTTCGTTCAACGTACGGAATCCATCGGCTTTGATTTCCGAATGGTGGACGAACACATCGGGTCCGCCATCACGCGAGAGAAATCCGAAACCCTTGGATTCGTTGAACCACTTCACTTTGCCTTCGATCATTTTTGCTAGGCCTCCTTCGGCCTTTCGACTCGTCTACGTCACCGAACGAAGGAGCGCCAAGAAAAGGGTCGACATTCGACCCTCCCGACCTCCGTGACCTCCGGAGAAACGACTACGAGTACGGTTGTAAGAACGAGCCGGTACGCTAGCAACACCGCGTGGGGCGCGTCAAGTTAGGGAAAAAACGCCCGTTTCAGCGTCGCAGCTCGGTCGGGGTGAGGCGAACCGACCGGATGGCGGTTCGGGACTGAATGCCGATCGCCTTGATCCGGACCCTCCGTTCGGCTAAAGGGATGGCCAGAGTGGTGGTCGCAAGCGTCTTGTCTGCCTCGATGAGGACAGAGCCGAGCGGGGTTTCGGCGTCGTCATCCGAGATGACCTGAACGCGGGCGACATTCAGCGCGTCGGGTAGGAACACCGATTGAGATTCGACCCGGACCGTCCAGGATCCGGCCGGAAGTGAGAAGCGGGAGGAGTAGACCTCCGAGCCGGCCTCGAGTTGCCAGCTGTTGGCTCCGAGAGGGACGTCGAGGTGGAAGGCCGAGCTGTCGTCCGTGCCTCCAAACGCGCGGCGGTGATCGTCCCATGACTCGAGGACGCGCAAGGTTGCGGGGAAGGGCAGGAGCTGCGGCTGCGCGACGGTGAGCGAAGCCAGGGCGATGGTGGCGCACGCCAGCACGGTTCCCAGACGCGGCCTTATCGCAAGTCCCACAATCACCAGCCCCCACACCAGCGCGAGCCAGACACGATCATGGCCGACGAAACCCGGAAAGAACCGATCGCCGTCCAAAACCGGAGTCAGCAACCGCAGCAGACCGCTCTCCCCGTCGTTTCTATTGTGAAGAGCGCGTGGAGCGAGGCACGCGAGCCAGATCAGCCCGAGTCCAAAGCCGGAGGCGACCGCGAGCAGGACGCGTTGGTCCGATCGGTCCGCCATGGCGTGCCAGCGCGCAGCGCAAAGAAGAAGGAAGGCCGGCATCGCGCCGATCAAGAAGCGCGCCGGAGCCGAAGCGCCACCCCACCACATCGCGAAAGCGCTTCCCACTCCGAGCAGCGCTCCGATCGACAGGATGGCCACCGCAGCCATCGCGCGATTGCGTTTCCACAGAGAAGTCAGGCCGAAGAGCCCCAGCAAGAGGACCGGCGCGAACAACAGCAAGCCGAACTGGCGATCCATCAGCAACGCCGAAGCGCCCCACGGAATCCGCAGAATCGAAACGTCCGAAGAGAAGCCAGGCCCGTAAGCGGCCGATAGGGTGGCGCTGCCGAAGACTTTGTTGAAATGGATCAGAAGGGCGGCGAGCGAGAGAAGCATGGGCACGAAGGCCGCGGCCGTGCGTGCCCACGAGAAACCATGACGCGTGGCCAGCGCGATTGCGAGCACGAAGGCCAGCGGCAGAAAGCGCGGGTGCAGCCAGGGGAGGAAAGCAATGGAAGCGGACGCGAGTGCCACGAACTCGGTGCGCCTCGACACCATGCAGGCGAGGGTGGCCGCGACGGGCAGGGTGGCTGCTGAGTCGGGGAAGAGGGAATTTGCGTAGATCGGAAGTGGGCTCGCGAAGGTCGACAGCAGGAAAACGAAGCGCGCCGTGACCGCGTCGAACAGTCTCTTGGTGACGAAGAACAAAAGCGTGACCACGCCGGCCATGAGTGTCGACAGGACCACACGCGCACCCATGAATCCGGCCAGCGCATATCCAGGCGCGATCAACGCGGAGAGACCCGGCGTGTGAATCGCGTACAGCGTGCCGGCCGGAGTGCGCGGAGCGGTGTGCGGCTGCAGGTTGGCGCTCGTGAACTTGGTGAACGCGCGTTCGTCGAACTGGTTCTTCAGATCGACATCACCGTCGGTGATCAGACTCTCCGCGATCAGCAGGTAGTGCGGCTCATCTCCTTGAGGACCCGCGGCACCCGGAACGTAACGACCCACGAAGACGAAGAAGCCAAGCGAGATGAGGAAGACCGAGACAGAGCCGATGGTGATCTGGCCCAGAAGATCGCGCGAGGCGACGGTCATCAGGATGGCCAGCAACAGGATCATCGTGAAGTCGGAGAAAAGGAGCAGCCCCGAACCCATCCCGATGGTTGCGGGGATCAGAGGAAGCAATCCCACGAACATCAAGAGCAGCACGCGGGTCTTCGCGACCCGTCCCAGCAGCCAAACCAGAATGGACGCACCCAGGCTGAACCCGATCCATCCAAGCGAAGGCGTGCCCGTCACCCCGAACCACCAGCCGATTGCCTGAGGTGCCAGATGCGCGTTGAATCCGCCCGCGAGGAGTCCCAGGGCCGTGGCCAGGGTTGCGAGAAAGCGGGTTCGGGGCTCGGTCACAGACGCCGAGTGTACTCATCCCATCCCCCTTCTAGTCGTCCTTCGCGGTTGCCGGGCAGACGTCGCGGAAGGGGCAGGGTCGGCACGCTGCGTGCGATGGTGTCGCGTCGAACAGGCCGCGTGAAATCCGATCGGCGACCTCCGCGACCTTCTTCTCTGTCGCCAGGACCAGTGCCTCGGAAGGCGCGAAACCACCGACCAGATCAGACTCGAGGAAACGCAGCTCGACGCGTGCCGGAAGGAAGCCGGTGATGCGGAAATGAGCAAGCGCGTAGATCGCGAGCTGAAGGCTTTCTTCAGCGCGGCTCTGCGCCTTCGCCTGGGTTGCGACGTTGCCCGTCTTGAAGTCCAGAATGGTGACGCCTTCCGGCGAAGCCACCACGAGGTCGTAGCGGCCCATCACCCGCGTCCGGCCGATGGGGAAAGAGAAGTCCTCCTCGACGCCAGTGGGATAAAGCGGGTTCCGAGTCTCCCATTCGAAGAAGCGGGTCAGCGTCCTATCACCTTCCTTGAGCCGCAGTTCCTCATGCTCTCGAGAGAGGAATCCTTCGGAAACCCAGGCGCGTCGGAACGCGGCCACCAGATCCTCGGCGGTGAAGGGTCGCGCTTCCTGGCGCGCCTTGAACATCTCCTGCACCGCCTGATGGACAGCACTTCCATAGACCACCCGGTGATGAATCAGCAGCGGGATGCGGTTGCGGTGCACGAAGCGGTACTTCAGCGGACAGGTCAGATAGTCGTCGACCTGACGGAACGACAGACGAAGCGGAGGTGCCATGGCAAGCGAGAGGCTTTCAGGTTCGCCGGTCTCCTCGCCATCCTGGGCCGGTGCAGCGCTCGCAGGAACCGGGGCCGATGCGGCGATGGTTTCGAGAGGCGAGGAGCGCACGACCCTGGTTTTAGGCGAAGGAAGGTCCAGGGCTTCGACGACAAAACGCGAGACCTTGCGCGTGGTTCCAGCACCGTAGTCGTCGGCTGACGTCAGGATGAGGTGATCTTTCGCGCGGGTCATGCCGACGTAGAAGAGCCGGCGTTCCTCCATCAGATGCGCATCGCCCAGCGACGCTTCGCTCTTGAGCAGAGACTCGGGCAGAGGCAGCGGATCACTCCGCCGCCGCAGCGGAAATTTCTGATCCACGCAGCTCGCCACGAACACCGCGCGAAACTCGAGTCCCTTGGCCTTGTGAACGGTCATGATGTTGACCGCATCGCCTTCCTGAATCTCGATCGCCGCCGGATCCTCGCCCGCGTCACGCAGCAGATCGAAACGAGCCACGAAGGCGGGGATGTTGTCGTGCTCGGCCACCACCGAGAAGCCGCGCACGATCTCGAAGAAGCGCGCGATATTCGCAACCTTCCGTTCGTCCTTCGATGAGGAGACCGTGGCTAGGCGCTTCAGGTAGCCCGATTCCTTCAGGAATTCATAGAGGGCTTCGCCGGTTTTCCGCTCGGCCATGCTGGTGACGCCGCGTTCGATGTCGGCCACGAACTTCTTCGCTGCCGCACGTGACGCCCCCTTAATCGAGGCCAGTTCTTCATTGCTTTCGAGTTCCCTCAGGACTTCGAGCAATGGCCGCGTCTTCTTGGTGGCATAGCGCGAGAGGCGTGAGAGATCGACCGCGTCGAACGCATAGATCTCGGAGAAGGCGAGAGCCCAGGCCGAGACCGAATCGTCGGGAGAGGCGACGAGGCG
>JBDTQB010000110.1:0-13280 GCA_039932395.1 Vicinamibacteria bacterium
GCCGAATTCGTGGCGCTCACCGCGAAGGAAACGGACATCACGTGGCCGTGGGGCGTCGACCCCAACCTTTCCCTCATTGCCAATCGGCTCAAGACCGCCATCCGCTTCGGGAATCAGAAGGTTCTTGATCTCAGTGTGACCCAGGCCGACTACGAAGGCATGGCCACGACCATCGTCGGTTTCATCATGGAAGGGCCGACCGCGCACATCGCCCACGTTGGCGACTCGCGGCTGTACCTTGTGAACGGTAAGGGCATCAGCCAACTCACCGTCGATCACTCGTGGGTTCTGGAGCAGGTCGCCCTCGGCGTTCTGACCACCGATCAGGCGCGCACCCATCCTCTGCGCAACGTGGTGACTCGAGCGATCGGCGCCGCTCCCGAACTCAGCGTGGATATGACGACGCACGTGATGGAGCCGGGCGACGTGCTGCTTCTCTGCTCCGATGGGCTGTCCGGCATGGTGCTGGACGCTGACTTGGAACGGATCGTCCGGGCCAATCCGGATCCCGTGGAGGCGGCGAATCTCTTGGTCGCCGAGGCCAATTCCCGAGGCGGCGAAGACAACATCACCGTCCTTCTCGTGAAGCGGGAAGACTGACGCCGCCCCCAGACGCGTCTAGAGTTGGATGACCACCGCCCGCAACCCACTGCCTCCACCGCGCGCGCTCGGCGAATACCGTGTCGGTCGCTATCGCGTGCGCGCCCGTCTGGGCAAGGGCGGCATGGGAGTTGTCTACCTCGGCCGCGATGAAGCGCTCGACCGCGACGTGGCCATCAAGACGCTCCGCGTAGACGGCACCCAGGACGACGAAAGCCGCGGTCGCTTCGAGATCGAAGCAAAGGCGGCAGCACGGCTCCAGCACCCGAACATCGTCACCGTCTTTGAGCTGGGTGAGGATCGCGGACTTCCCTACATCGCCATGGAATTGCTCGGCGGCCAGGATCTCGAGACGCTCCTGCGATCCGGTGAGCGGCTGGGAGTGATCGAGCGCCTGGATATCGTCATCCAGACCCTGCGCGGGCTGGAGTTCGCGCATACCCATCAGATTGTCCATCGTGACATCAAGCCGTCGAACATCCGGGTCCTGGATGACGGCGGGGTAAAAATCCTCGATTTCGGCATCGCGAAGGTCGAGAGCACCTCGGTCACCCGCGCCGGGATGATGGTGGGCACGCCGTACTACATGAGTCCGGAGCACATCCGCGGCGGCGTCCTGGATGGCAGAAGCGACGTGTTCGCGGTCGGCGTCATCCTTCACGAACTCTTTGCAGGCGCGCGCCCCTTCGTGGCCGAGGATTCCACCCGTGTGCTGTATCGGATCGTGAACGAGGCCCATTCACGGCTGGACCCAAAGGCAGCCGGGCCCCTCACCGCCGACATCCAGCGGGTCATCGACAAGTCCCTCGAAAAAAATGCCGATGACCGCTTCACTTCGGCCACCCAGATGGCGGACGAACTCACGCGCGTTCGGGATCGGTATCCGGTCAAGGAGCTCAACGAAACGGATTCGAGCGCCTTGAGCCGTGCGCGCAAGAGTCTCGCTTCCCGTCACGTCGAAAGCGATACTCTTCAGAGCGTCGAACGGATCGCGCACAACAATCCGGATTCGAGCGAGGCGCAGCGTCTTCTGCGTCTCATCAAGCGCAAGCCGGAGGAACCGCACTCGGTCAACGTCACGGGGTCGTTCCCTGAACTCGATGCGACGTTTGGCCGTGCCGAAGGTGGCGATGTGACGGTCGCTTCCGGCAAAACCATCAGCGGGAGCGCCGCCACCATCCTCCGAGGACCGGCTCCTTCGAGTGTCGCCGCGTTCACTCCGCCTGCTGAATCAAACAACGTTCTCTACGCTGCGGTCGTGATCTGCCTGGTGACCGGAGCCGCAGCCGGTGGTCTGTATCTCAAGCAGCGCACGACAAACGCGCCTCCCGACCCAAAGCCCACACCCGCCATCACCGAGATCATCGTTCCGGCTTCCGATGCGGTGCCTCAGAAGCGTCCAGGTGCAACGCCCGCAGCCGAGCGGCCGGGAAGCGTGGCCCGGGTTCCGGTGGCTCCGACAACGTCAACGAATCCGGGAGCAGCGAAAGTCCCCGTCCCCGGGGCCGCAGTCGAAATTCGTTCTCAGCCCGCGGGCGCCGCCATCCGCATCGACCGCAAAGCCGCAGGTGTCACGCCGCTCAAGACGGAACTGACGACCACCGGCCCGCACGTGATCAGTTTTTCCCTCGCCGGCTATCAGTCGAAGGATGTGCGGGTTGACCTTCCGATTCCGTCGACCCTCAATGAGACCCTGAGCCCCGAGGGCCCGCCGTCGACCCTGATCGTCGAAAGCGGCTACCCCGTGACCGTCAGCGTGGACGGACGCGTGATCGCGAGCGACAAGCCTGGCTTGAGCGCCACCGTTTCTTCCGGCAGCCATGACGTCGTGATCGAATCCGCCGCCGTGTTCCTCAGGCGCAAAGAAACCGTGCAACTTGGCGCGGGCGGATCGTTCACCTTGAAGGCTCCGGGAACCGGCAAGATCGGCGTGCGCGCGAATCCTGACAACTGCAAGGTGTTCGTCGACGGCGTCTTCGTCGACTATCCCCCGATCCTCGATCGCGTCATCGCCGCCGGGAACCACGTGGTGTCTTTCGAATGGCCGGACGGTTCGAAGTCCGAGGAGAAGGTCGAGGTCCAGGCGGGTCGGCCGTCTTACGTCATGGGGCATAAGCGATGAACATGCGCCGCGTTTCCTGCGTGATCGCGCTCTCTCTCTCGGCATCTCTCAACGCCGCCGCCCAGCCGCGGCCCGACGATCAGGCTCGCCGTCTTCTAGAGGACGGCCGCACCGACCTCGCCAACGGACGCGCAAAACAGGGCCTCGACGCGTTGCAGACCATCGTCACCGGCTTCCCCACTTCTTCTTACGCGGACGACGCTCTCCTCGAGATGGGCCGCTACGCGGAGAACGTCGAGAAGGATCTGACCAAGGCGCGCGAGATCTACGATCAGATCGCGAAGCGCTATCCGCAGAGCGACTCGGCGCCGGGCGCCTATCTCCAGATCGGCCGGATCGCCTTCGCCACCGCGGCGTCGCAGGCCGCGGACGACGATGCCCTCGCCAACTTCCAGCGCGTCATCAGGCTCTATCCCGAGAGCCCCTTCGTGCCTCACGCTCTGGCCGCCTCGGCGGCCGTCTTCCGCCGTGCCGGGCGCTACGACTTAGCCATCGACGCCGCGCGCAGAGCGGTTCTCGACCATCCCGCAAGCGACATCGCACCGGAGGCGCAGTTTGAACTCGCGCAGTCTCTGGTGGTGGCCGGGGACACCCTGGGCGGGCTGGAAGAGTTTCAGCGCGTCAGGTCGCTTCACCCGGGCACGCCCGCCGCGACGCGCGCGCTCAACGCGACCACGGCTCTTTACCGCCTGTACGGAAACGACAAGCCGCTCTTCTTGAAGGACGCGGCCTTCACGGCGCCCGCAGGAGAAGTGTTGAAAGACGTTCGTTCTCTCGTGGTTACCCCGGCCGGAGTCACCTGGATCGCCTCCAACAAGACCAAGTCGGCGGTGTCATTCGATCCCGCGTTCAAGCTCGGGACCTCCCTCTCGGCGGACGACCCGCAGACGGTCACGCTGTCTCCGCGAGGCGACATCGTCTTCGCCTCCAAACTCGCCTTGAAGGTCGGCACGAACGGTGTCTTCTCGTTCCAGATTCCGTCTGACAAGCCGGGCGAGATGGAGTCCATCGACCGTATTGGCGCGGGCACGATCATGGTTTCAGGCGATGCCCTGATCTCCGACCTCAAGCGCAAGCGCATCCTCCGTTTTAAGGGCAACACGTTCTCCACGGTGTTCGGCGACAAGACCGAGCGCGAAGTGATCCGCCTTCTCACCTCGCCCCGCGGTGACATCGTGATGCTGCGCAAGGACGACAAAAGCATCGAAGTGATGGACGAAAGCGGCAAGGTCATCGGCAAATACGGTCCTCGCGGTCCGGGCTTTGAATGGAAGAAGCCGGTCGATGTCACCCTGGACGCGTTCTCCAACTTCTATGTGGCCGACGAAGATCAGGGCATCTTCGTGCTTTCGCCCAAAGGCGAATTGATGACGGTCTTCGGCGCGAGTGACGTGAAGAAAGCCAAGGCCATCGCGATCGACCCAAGTGGTGCGGCTCTCGTGTACGACGACCGCACCGAAACCATCGTGAGGTTCAAGTGAAGACGCGCGCGCTTTGGCTTGCGGTCCTGCTGTGCTCGATCCCGGGACGAACCTGGGCTCAGTCCGAGACGGAGCTTGTCCCTCTGCGCGCCACTCTCGACCAGGCCGTCACCGAGTTTGAGGGACCGCAGCAGGGTCAATCACTGCTGCGCTTCGACGAGATCATCGCCCGTCTGGAGACCGAACGGCGCCAGGGTTCGCTCACGGAAGGGGGAGCCACACTTCTGGTGAAGTCGTACGAATATCGCGCGCGCCTGCAGTTCAATCTCGGCAGTTCTGACAAGGCAGGCGACAGCTTCCGGGCACTCCTCACCATCCAGCCCGGGCATTCTCTGGACGCCGGGTCCATTTCGCCCAAAGTCATCGACTTCTTCAAGAGCGTCAAGGCCCAGATCGTCGGATTCGTTACCGTCCAGTCCGTTCCCCAAGGCGCCACCGTGGCGCTGAATGGCAAGCCTCTGTCGGTCACCGACTTCTTCCCGCTCGAAGTGATCGCGGGCGACTACACCCTCGACATCACCAGAAGCGGCTATCGGCAGGAGACCCGATCCGTCACCGTGGCGGCGGGGGAAACGCTGAGCCTCCAGTTCGATCTGGTGCGCACATCGGCAACCGGATTCGTGATCACCGAGCCCACGGATGTGGAGGTTCTCCTCGATGGGGTCCGCAAGGGATCGACATCGGGCGTGCTCGATCCAGCACTCGCCGCCATCGCGGCCGCCCGAGGACTCGACCCATCTCACGCTTCCAGTCGGATGGAAATCCCCGATCTGCCCGCAGGCTCCCACATCCTCGAATTCCGGCGGCCCTGTTACGAGTCGCTCAAGGTGGGGGTCGACATCCCCGAGCCTCAGGACTACGACATCCCTCCGATCAAGCTCGAACCTTCGATCGGCACCATCTCCCTGACCTCCGTGCCACCAGGGGGGCAGATCTTCATCGACGGCGAAGCGCAAGGGGTCGCGCCCAAGACGCTTCGCTCCGTGTGCGCGGGTATTCGGCGCGTCGAGGTTCGGCACGCTGCGGGACGCTTTGTTCAAGACGTCGATCTCAAGGCGCGCTCCACGGTGGAACTCCAGGCGCAGATTCGTCCCACGCTGGCCTTCCTCGGCGTGGTGGCCGACGGTCCGTCCGCCGAGCGCAACGTTGCAACCATGGACGCCCGCGTCTCGCGCATCGCCTCCACGAACGTTAAAGGCATGAATTTTCTGAAGGCGGATCGCGCTGTCGTCGATAAAGCGCTCGCGGCCGAGCGCCTGAAACTCGCCGATCTGGTGCCTCCCGCGAAGCCCGATCCAGCCGTCATTCGGCGCGTGTTCGAACGCCTGGCGGCGCAACTCGAGGTTCAGGGATTCCTCATCGGACGCATTCCGGAAGAGCAGCTCTCCCGCTCCGCGATGCTTCATGTCTTCGCCGCGGGCAGCATCATTCCCGATTCCTCGGCGATCGTGATCGAGGACGAAGCGTCCTACTTGAAATTCTTCGCCACCTTCGAAAAGAAGGCTCCGATCCGCGCGCCCTGGTCGGGCCTCGTCACCGTGGACACGCTGCTTCACGAGGGTCCGGTCGTGCTTCGGGTAGTTCCTGGCTCTCCGGCCGACAAGGCCGCGTTCGTCCGGGGCGTGGTCATTACAGCTATCGGCGGACGCAAAGTCACACGCACGGATGAACTGCTCGCCGCACTCGCCGCCGCGGGCTCGATCAAGCCAGTGTCGATCACGGTCGACGCCCAAGGCGGAGCGAAGACCATCGACCTTTCCCTTGAAGATGCTCCACGTGAAATTTCAATCGAAGAGTCCGGAGTCCTCGCCAACAAGGTCGCGATGGATCTGCGCCAGACGATTGAAGGGTATCCCGGCTCCGCGAATGCAGCGTTCGCGCGGCTCAATCTTGGATTGATCTCCCTGGGCCTGCACGACTATTCGGGAGCGCATGACGCATTCGTCAAAGCCAAGAACGAACTTCCCACCGCCCCGGGCCTGTCACGCGGGACGGCCGCGTTCTACGCCGGCGTCGCCCTCGAACATCTTGGGTATTCGAAGGAGGCGCTCGACGAGTACGGCCAGGCGGCCCAGGATGCCGGAGCAACGCTGTTTTCGCAGGATGGTCCAAAGGTCCAGGACATCGCCAAACGCCGCATCGCCGCGCTTTCAGGCGCGCGCTAGAAAGGTTGCCTCGCTGAGATGGCCCGTCTGATCTGGAAAAAAACGGATTCCCCCGCAGAGGACCAAACCTTCGACCTGGGCGAAATCTCGCTGGTGGTCGGACGGGATCCAAAGTGCGGCATCTTCATGGACACACCCCTCATGTCGCGTGAACACGCCCGCATCGACTTCAAGGACGGCGGGCATGTGGTCACCGATCTCGACTCCACGAACTTCACGAAGGTCAACGGAGAACGCGTGACAGAAAAGCCTCTGAAGCAGGGCGACGAAGTCCGCTTCTCCCGAGCTGTCTGTATCTACGAAGCGTAGAGGTCGTCCGCGGCACTTTCGCAGGCGGTCCGCCGATTCGGCAAGCCTGTCAGCGCTCCCGTGCTACGGCCCTACCGATGGCTGCCTGGACTGCCGAGTGCCGCCTCGAGTGCGCCGGTCTTGCCTTCAACGCTCACGGTGATAGAGGAGGCCAGCGACTTCGACCGGTACACGCGCTGGGTGGCGGTTTGGAAGTCCTTCGGCAACGCTTTCGGAATCTCCACGAAGGTCTGGGGATTGCGGTCGACCAGCGGGAACCAGGAGCTCTGGACTTGAATCATCAACCGGTGTCCCTTACGGAAGGCATGGTAGACATCGGGCAGTTCGAACTCGATGTTGGCGGGTTCCCCAGGCTTTAATGGCTCCGGCTTTTCGAAGCTGTTCCGGTAGCGCGCGCGGAAGGGTTCTCCTCGAATCAATCGTTGATACCCGCCTAGCTTCAGCGCATTTGAGGGCGGACGTTGCCCGGCCGGGGCGGCGGGCGTTGGATAGTCATCGGGATAAACATCGATGAGCTTGACCACGAAGTCCGAATCCTTCCCCGTGCTGGACACCTCCACTCGCACCTTGACGGGGCCGGCGACCACGACGTCGCCATCGAGGACCGCCGTCCGGTAGCTGAGAACATCCGGACGCTGCGTGGCGAAGCGCTGATCCTCGGTCATGTAGTCCGAGGTCATGCCTCCCGCGATGTAGCCGACGTAAGGAACCGGATGAGCCGGGTCGCTGACGTACTCATCGAATCCGGTGACCGCCTCAGGCGACGCCGAGGCCAGGCGACCGTTCGCCTCGAAGTACAAGGGAACCTGGGTCAGAGACTTCGGTGGCCAGGCATCGAGGCGGCGCCACTCATCGAACCCGGTCAGGAACATGTTCGCTTTGGCCAGGTCGGCGGGCTTGTCCTTCAGGTACTTCTCAAAGAAGGGAAACTGGATCTGTTCCCGGAAGTACTCCCCGGTCTTGACCGAGAAGGACAGATTGCCCAGGCGGTCCCCCGCTCCCCTGCCCCAGCCTCCATGCGACCACGGCCCCATCACCAGCGAATTGGAGGTGGTGGGGTTTCGCTCCTCGACCGAGTGGTAGACGCGGAGAGGTCCGACCGGGTCCTCCGCGTCGTACCATCCGCCCACGTTCAACACCGCGCACTTCACGCCACTCATGAACTTCCATACGGAGCGCTTCTTCCAGAAGTCGTCGTAGGCAGGGTGGTCGACAATCTCCTGCCAGTAGGTAGCGTTGCCCCCGAAGAGCTTTTCATTGACCTCGGCAAGCGGCGGAAGATGCAGGAGGAAGTCGTACATGTCGGGAGTGCCCGGGTCGAACCGCAGCGCGGGCGTTGGAGGCTGAGGTGCGCCGGATCGCGGAACGAAAGAGGAATAGAAACCGAAGTTGGCGCCGAGCATGAAGGCGCCGTTGTGGTAGACGTCATCACCCATGTAGTAGTCGGCGGTGGGCGCCTGGGGCGAGGCTGCCTTTAGGGCGGGGTGGGAGTTGATGATGCTCCCCGCCACATGGAACCCGGGCTGGGAAACCCCTACCATCCCCACCCGCCCATTGTGGTTGGGAATGTTCTTCAACAACCATTCAATAGTGTCGTAAGTGTCGCTGCTTTCATCGACCTCCTGGGGGCCGCGCTTGTTCTCGATATGGGGGCGGACCTGCTGAAACTCTCCCTCCGACATGTACCGCCCGCGCGCGTCCTGGTACACGAAGATGTAGCCAGCCTTCTGGAACTGTTCCGAGGGACCCAGGGACGATCGGTACTGGTCGACGCCATAGGGGCCAACGTTGTAGGGCGTCCGGGTGATCAGGAAGGGATACTTCACGGAAACATCCTTGGGCACGTAGATGGAGGTGAAGAGCTTCACCCCGTCCCTCATGGGCACCGAGTACTCAAACTTGGTATATCCAGCCTGGACCTGGTCGGCGCCGCTCGGCGTCGGAGAGGGAGAGGGTTGCGCGCCTGCCCGCCCGGCGACCAGCATGAAGACGATGGCGGCGGCTCTTCCCGTCGCGTTGCCTGAACGAAGCTTCATTCGCTATTCCTCCCTGGAACCAGCCATGACACGGATGAGTTATGGGCGGAGTGTACGCGCCAACTCGCCCCGCGGTGGCCTCCATGTCTGTTCAACCCTCCTCAATCGCGCGGATCGGGGCAGTCGCGGTAGAATCCGGGTCTCCGCGAAGTCACGCGGTCCATTTGGAGACAGGCAGAAATTCGATGATTGAACGGCACAAAGAAATCCGACGGCGTCGCAAGCGGCGCGACGAGACCCTGAAGGCGCGCAAGATGGCCGCGATCTCGGCTTCCGCCAAGAAGGCGAAGAAGTAGTTCGCTTCCTGAACAGAGGAGCGACCTTTCGCGCGCGAGGGGGATCGCTCCTCTTTCTTTTTCGTCCCTCTCTTCCGCATCTCCTCACGTAGAGGACCGATCCAACCCTGACCTCCGAAGTTCCTCCACCCGCTGCCGCAGGTGCGCCCCCGAGTCGCCTGCCGGCGTTCCTCGCGGCATTCGAGGTTCGTAACTTTCGCCTCATCTGGACCGGGGCGTTCCTCTCCAGCATCGGGACTTGGATTCAGGATGTTTCCCTCTCCTGGGTCATCCACACGGAGTTCAAGAATCCGGCGTATCTCGGATGGAGACAGTTCGCGAGTGAACTGCCCCTCGTGAGCTTCATGCTGCTTGGCGGTGTTCTCGCCGACCGCGTCAACAAGAAGACCATCCTGATGACGTCGCAGATCATCCAGCTTTCCATGGCGCTGGTCCTGGCCGGTCTCTACTTCACTCATCACCTCTCCATCTGGGCGGTGGTCACGGTGGGCTTCCTCACCGGCCTCACTCAATCCCAGTCGGCGCCGACGTATCAGGCCTTCCTCACGAGCATCGTGCCGCGCGATGTGATTCCGCGGGCGGTGGCCATGAACTCACTTCAGTTCAATCTCTCGCGCTCGATCGGGCCGCCTATCGCCGCTGTTTTGCTCGTGGCGCTCGGTGCGGCCTGGTGCTTCGTCATCAACGCCTTCTCGTTCGTGGCCGTTGTGGTGGCCCTTCTGATGATCCGCATCCCTGCCATCGTCGCGAGCACGAAGCCGCAGCAAGGGGTGGCGAGCAGCCTTTTCGAAGGTTTCCGCTACGTGCGGAAGTCACCCGAGATTTCCCTGATCGTGTGCCTCGCGGGAGCCTTGTCTTTCTTTGTCTTTCCCTTGACCACCTATCTCCCCGTGGTCGCCGATGACGTCCTCGGATCCGGCGCCGGCGGTTATTCGATGATGCTGTCCGCGATCGGCCTCGGCGCGATCATGGGCGCCATTGGGACGGCCCATCGCGGCAAGTTTGAGGGACGCGGCAAGTTCATCCTGATGTGCTTCACCGTCGGCCCCGCCATGGCGGCCGGCGCCGTTCTGTGCGGCAGCCAGTGGATCGCCTGCCTGCTTCTCTTCTTGTATGGCGCGATTCAAACGTCGGGGAGTTCGACGCTCAACGGTCTCGTCCAAGAACTCGCTCCCGACGACATGCGCGGTCGCATCCTGGCTTTGTTCGGCTTCACCTTCCGCGGCGGCTCCCCGCTTGGCTCCCTGCTGCTTGGCTACTCGATCGCTTTCTTCGGTCCGGCGGCGGCGCTCTCGGTCAGCCTTTTTGGGATGTCGATGCTGAGCATCGCGCTGCTCTATGGATCGGTCCGGTTCAGGGCGCTGTAGTTGGAGCTACATCCCGGCTTTCGCCGGGATACGGAGCGCGCTGAGGTTTCAGCCCGCTCCTACTTCTTCTCGATCGTGCCGCCGAGTTCCTTCTTGGCTTCCTCGTCCTGCATGATGATGGTCTGAAGGGTGCGCGCCTTCAGGCTCGCGAGAACCATACGGATATCGTCGTTGTCGAACTCAAGCACGACCGCTTGTTCGGCCTTGTTCTGGTCCTGGTACGTGATGGTGATGAAGTGCTTGCGTGACTTCGAGAAAAGGGCCAGTGGACTCAGGAGAATCGCGCTGCGCCAGCGTCGCGCAACGTTCTGGCCGTACTCAAGCTGCGACACCCTGTCCCACGGAATCTCCAGGACGGCGCTGTTCTTAGGGAAGAAAGTCAGGCGCTTCTCATTCGTGAGATCGATGGGGCCTTCGGCTTTCTCCGCGATGCTTTTGATCGTGCCGCCCATGAACTTTGCCTGGCCTTTTTTCACGGCGTAAACCGGAACGGCGAGCGACGTCATGAAAGCGATAAAAACAGCGAAGGAAACAGCGCGATGGGTCATGAGAATCCTCTTCAAAGAGTAGCGAGTCTCAACTCTACGCCGCCTGCTGCTTCTTGAACTCCTCAGAGTCGTAGGCGATGAACCGGGGCAGAAGCAGACTGCACGCCATCACGCCGATCACGCACAGAACGCCGCCCGAAACGACGGAGGTCCGCAAGCCAAACGCCGCGGCGGCCAGACCCGACTCAAGATGGCCGAGCATGGGACCGCTCATGTAGCTCACCATTTCGATGCCCGCGAGACGGCCGCGCAAATGATCCGGGATGGTCTGGTTCCACATGGTGGACCTGAAGATGCCGCTGATCGCATCCGCTCCACCCGCAAGTGCGAGGCAGAAAGTCGCGGGCCCGATGGAATCGCAAAATCCAAAAAAGATGATGGCGACGCCCCAGACCGCCGCCGCCAAGCTCACGGCCAGGCCATGACGCCGCACCGATCGCGTCCATCTGCTGGTGACACTGGCGACGAATGCTCCTACCGCCGGAGACGCGTAGAGAATGCCGAGCACGCCGGGGCCACCCAACTTTTCAGAGAGCGCTGGGAAAAGCGCCATGGGCATGCCGAAGATCATCGCCACAAAATCAATGACGTAGGTGCCGACAAGTTCCTGCCGGCTCATGGCGTAGCGGAATCCTTGCCGGACACTCTCAAGCGTCGGCCGCTCAGGGCTCGCCCCCGACTCGGTCTTCCGGATCATCACGATGCAGCCGAGTGCGACCGCGTAGCTCAGAAAATCCATCGCGTACGTGAAAGAGAGGCCCATCGAGGCGATCAGGACGCCGGCCACCGCCGGTCCCACGATCATGATGAAGCTACCGCGGAACGAACCGAGCGCGGCTGCGGCCATCAGATCATCTCTCGGTACAAGCCTCGGCATCAGGGCGTCGATCGAAGGACGCTGCAGCCCGTTCATGCCGGACATGAAGCCTGCCAGCACGTACAAGGCCCACACGGGCGGCGATCCGTGGAGGGCCATGAGTGACAGGGTCAGACTGCCGCTCGCCAGAAACACGTCCGTGACGATGACCATCTTGCGTCGGTCCACCGTGTCGGCGAGCGCGCCTCCGATGAACGCCGTCATCAGAAGAGGGATCAACTCCGCGACGCCCAGCAATCCCACCTTGAACGACGAGTGCGTGAGCTGGAACATCTGATACGGCAGCGCCACGTAGGTCATCATGGTGCCGAGGAACGAGACCGACTGCGAGATGTAGAGCAGGCGGTAGTCGCGGTGCCGGCGCAGCGGGCTGAAGTCCATGGGGCTGGGGAGACTACTACGGTCTTAGAATCCCGCCATGGAAGACACCTGGATTAAATACGCCGAGCGGTTCAGTTCTCCCGAAGATGAGGTTCTTCAGAGCCTTGCCAAGGAGTGCTACGCCAACTACTCCAATCACTCGATGCTGTCCGGCTACTTCCAGGGCCGGGTGCTCTCGATGCTGTCGAAGATGATCCAGCCGAAAGTGGTGCTGGAAATTGGCACCTACCTTGGCTACTCGGCGCTCTGCTTCGCCGAAGGCCTGGCCGAAGGCGGCAAGGTGATCACGCTGGATGTCGACGAGACGACCAATAAAGTCGCGAGGTCGTTCGTCGCAAAGTCACCTCACGCGTCGAAAATCGAGTTTCATCTCGGCCCGGCGGCCGAGATCATCCCAACTCTGCCCGAGACGTTCGATCTTGTCTTCATCGATGCCGACAAGCCCAACTACGCGAACTACTACAACCTGGTCTTCGACAAGGTCCGCGAAGGCGGATTCCTCATCGCCGACAACGTTCTCTGGAGCGGCAAGGTGGCGCTCGACGAGAAGGATCACGACGACCACACCAAGGCCCTTCACCAGTTCAACAAGATGGTCCAGGCCGACGTGCGAGTCTCAAACGTCCTCCTTCCCATCCGCGACGGTCTCATGGTGATGCGCAAAGAAGTGGCCTGACGCAGGTTGTGGATCCAAACGCGTCCCTGCGTTTGCAACCGTACGCAGTGCGGGCAGCGATAGCGGCGGAAGGTAAGCTTTCGCGCCGTGTCCGCGAGAGTGCGGACGGCTTACTCTCAGTAGGATTCTGGTTATCTTGTCCACGACCTCTTCCGTTCCCCGAACGCTCGCCCTAGCTCTGGTTTCCGTGCTCCTGGCACAGGGTTGCCAAGGGAAGACCTCAAAGGCTGCAGCACCCGCAGCCGTCAAGGCCCGCATCGTGAAGGTCGAGAAGCGCGAACTGCGTCGGGATATTTCCTCGGTTGGCTCTCTTTTCGCCTTCGACGAAGTGGCCGTCAGTTCCGAAATCGAAGGCCGCGTCGACCGTGTCCTCGTCGACCTTGGCGATCGGGTGAGCGCCGGCCAGGCGCTGGTCCAGGTCT
>JBDTQB010000111.1:0-13020 GCA_039932395.1 Vicinamibacteria bacterium
AGGTCACGGACAACGGTTTTGTTTTTGGCGACAGTGCGTACGAAACGTTGCGGACATACGGCGGACGGCCCTTCGAACTCGACCGGCATCTGCGCCGGCTGCGTCGTTCCATCGGCCTCCTCGGGTTCGACCTGAAGACCAGCGACGGAGAACTCCGAGCGCGGATCGATGCGTGCCTCGCCTTTGCCGGGAACGCCGAATCTTACCTTCGCGTCATCGTGAGCCGTGGCGTGGGCGACATGTCGTATCGCTTCGAGCGCATTCCAGAGCCGACCGTGGCGATGTACGTGAAGCCTCTGGACACCACGAATGACTCGCTCTATGAGAAGGGAGCGGCGGCGGTCATCGTCTCCATCCGCCGAAATCCGATCGAGGCTCTCAATCCCGCGATCAAAGCGTCGAACCTGCTGAACAATGCGCTCGCCACTCGCGAGGCCTACGCCAAGGGCGCCTTCGAAGCCATCCTCCTGAATACGCGCGGCGAAGTCGCGGAGGGTGCCGGCTCGAATGTCTTTATAGTGAAGGAAGGTCGGCTGCTGACTCCACCGCTCTCCTGTGGACTCCTTGCCGGCATCACGCGCGAGCTCGTGCTTGAGATCGCCGCCGCGAGCGGGCAGGCGCACGAGGAACGCGTTCTCGCCGCAGCCGACCTCGCGAACGCCGATGAGCTCTTCGTCACCAGCACGTTGAAGGAGCTGGCGCCGATCACCACGCTGGATGGCGCCCCCGTCGGTGATGGCTCGGTGGGACCCGTCAGTCGTGCGCTGCTCGCTGCCTTCCGCGCGAGGATCCCGGCTTGACGCGGTTGTTCTTCTGCTGCTGTTTTCTGGCGCTCGCTCCATCCTCGGGCCTCGCTCAAACCGCGCCTCCCCTCGACGACTTCGTGGCCCTCGCTTCCAAAGACGAAAAGGTCTCGCAGGCGGCGGCGGACCGGCTCACCCCGGTGTGGAAGGACACCTACTCGGCGATGGTGATCGATCTCGCGCGCTTCTTCCGTCCGCAGCGGGAAGCCGGCGCGCCCGAGCGCGGAGACGACGAGCTTGGGAGCGACGACGTGACGCAGGCGGGCCGGGCGAATGGGAGCGGCCAGCCGATCACCGCCCGAACTCAGACTCCGGAAGCGGCGATCCGCGGGCGACTGATGCGTTTCCTCTCGAAGCGAACGGGAAAGAGCTTCGGGAACGACTTGAAGCTCTGGCGCAAATGGTCGTGGACTCTGGCCGACGACCCGCATCCCGAATACTCCGAGTTCAAGGCGCGTCTCTATTCCAACGTGGATCCGCGCATGGCGTCTTTCTTCACCTCCTCTGAAAAGCCTCGCATCCGCCTCGATGAAATTGACTGGGGCGGCGTTGCGGTGAACGGAATTCCGCCCCTCGACCAGCCGAAGACGATCACCGCCGAGCAGGCGACTTTCATGGGAGACAAGAACGTGGTCTTCGGGCTCGTGGTGGACGGAGCGGCGCGCGCGTATCCCAAACGCATCCTGGCCTGGCACGAAATGGCGCTCGACACGCTCGGCGGAGTGAAGCTCGCGGTCGTCTACTGCACGCTGTGCGGAACGGTGATTCCGTACGAAACAGTCGTCGACGGACGTTCGTTCACCCTGGGCACCAGCGGCCTGCTGTACCGGTCGAACAAATTGATGTTCGATCTCGAGACCAAATCACTCTGGTCGACGATCGAAGGACGCCCGGTGGTGGGCGCGCTCGCGGCCAGCCCCATCGTCCTCAAATATCGGCCCGTGGTCACCACGACCTGGAAGGAATGGCGGGCCGCTCATCCTGACACCACGGTGCTCTCCCTCGACACGGGCTATCAGCGCGACTACGACGAGGGAGTCGCCTATCGCACCTATTTCTCCCACGATGACCTGATGTTCGAAGTGCCGGTTCAGGACAAGCGGCTGAAGCGAAAGGCGGAAGTGGTCACCTTCGTCGCGAGCGGCGAATCGAAGCCTGAGCCCGTGGCTTTGGACACCGCCTTCCTCAAGAAAAATCCACTGCACGCGTTCACCGCCTCGGGGATTCACTTCATCGTAGTCACAAGTGACGGAGGAGCGAACCGGATTTACCGCACCGGCGCGTTCCATTTCGTCAGCCAATCCGAGGCCAAGTTGGTCGACGCAGCGGGAAGCGAATGGAAGGTCCAGGAAGACCGCCTCGAACGCACCGACGGGGAGTCGCTTCCCCGCGAGCCCGCCCGGCGCACGTTCTGGTTCGCCTGGGTGGCGCAGTTTCCGGAAACAACGCTGGTCAAGTAGGGGCTCGGTCTCCTCACTTCGGCCGGGAGCGACTACTCCGCGCGCAGGGCCACCATGGGACGCACACGGGTCGCGCGCTGCGCTGGGACCACGACGGACAGCAGTGAGATCAAGGCCACCAGTACGAACACGGCGACGTAGGTGAGCGGATCCAGCGCGGACACACCGAAGAGCATGCTGGCGATGCCGTCGCGACCAAAGGTCGCGATGGCCAGAGACACCGCCAGCCCGATCGCTAGCCCCATGCCGATCTGACGCGCGCCCTGCTTCACCACCATCGACAGAATCTTCGAAGCGCCGGCGCCAAGGGCCATGCGCACACCGAACTCGACCGTGCGCTGGCTGACTGAGAATGCCATGACTCCGTAGATCCCGACCGCGGCGAGGATGATCGCGACGATGCCGAGCGCGCTGAACATCGCGGCGGTGATGCGATTGATCGAAACCGCCGCGTCAAGATGAAACTTGGGCGTCCCCGTGAAATAAAGCGGCAGGTTCGGATCAACCTTGCGCACTTCGCGGCGCAGGTCGGGCAGAAGGCCCTCAGCACTCTGACCCGCGCGTGGCCTCACGATCACGGTGGCGAACTGGTTGGCGAGGGGTTGCGGGGCCGCAGGTCCGAAGGCCAGGGAATAGAACGGAACGTAGAAGCCAATCTTCTCGTCGACATTGCGGGCATTGAAGGGCCCCAGCATGCGGACGCTGCTCACCACGCCAACGATGCTGCGCCACGGGCCGAACTGAGGCGTGCTGCCGTCACCCGTGCGGAAGCGCCGGCCCACCGCGCTCTCGGTGCCAAAGTGCTTGCGCGCGAACGCCTCATTCACGATGGCCACGGGTTGCTTCGTATCCAGATCCTCGTTGTCGAAGCGACGGCCTTCGAGAAGTTTCTGGCCCGTCACATCAAAGAACGTGGGCGAGACCTGCTCGAAGTTGGCCTGCGGCCGGTCACCTTTGTTGTTGTAGGTCTTCCCTTCAATCTCGATGGGCCCATTGCCGGCGAACACCATCTGGAAGCGACTGGTCAGAGCCACGCTCTCGAACTGCGGCGAGTTCTGTAGCGACGTCAAAAGGCGATCGTAGAAGAGCTTGCGCGCTTCGGAGTCCGGATAGTCGCCGTCCATCAGACCCATGCGAGCGGACATGATGCCCTCGGTGTCGTAGCCGAAGTCGATGGTCTGCTGATTCACGATCGACCGCACTTGAAGGATCGAACCGATCAGAAGGATGCAGGTGGTGGCGATCTGGAACACCACCAGACCGCGAGTCAGCAAACTGACGCTGCGTGAGCTGTTGCCCCGGCCGCTGTCTTTCAGGGCCGACGCGGAGTCGGTGCGCGATGACATCAACGCGGGCAGCAGGCCCGACGCGATGGTCGCGACGAACGCCGACGCCACGGTGACCAGCAGGGCGAGCCGGTCAATCTCAAAGACCATCCACTTCGGCGGACCGTTCGTCTGGCTGCGCAAGGCCGCGGAGATCCAATCGACGGACAGATACGCCATGCCAATGCCCAGCACCGCGCCGAGGGACGCGACGAGCAGGCTCTCGGTCAGCATCTGCCGGATGAGACGGATCCGCGTCGCGCCAAGCGACGAGCGGATCGCGAGTTCTTTGAGGCGAATGGTGGCGCGTGCGAACTGCATGTTCATCACGTTCACGCAGGCGATCAGCAGCACGCCCACGCCGAACGCCAGCATGGTCAGAAGCATCCCGCGCACCGGCAGCGGGGTGAAGGTTTTGATCAGCGGGTCAACCTGAGCGTCGGTGAACTGCTTGTTGGTGTCGGGATAGGCCGCAGCAAAACGTCGGGCGAAGGCCGAGAACTCGGCCTGAGCCTGCGTCAGCGTCACGTCACGCTTGATCAGACCGATGACGCTTGGACCCACGGCCTGAGGATCATTGCGGGGTTTGACTGGGAATTCGCTGTAGAGCGGAATCCACATCTCTTCATTGTTGGGGAAGCTGAAGGCCTTGGGCATCACACCCACGATCGTGGCGCTCTTTCCATTCAGTCGAACATCCTTGCCGAGCACGCTTTGCGCGCCGCCGAAGTCGCGCTGCCACGCTCCGTAGCCGATCAGGAGAACCTTGGGCGCACCTGGCTTGTTGTCTTCAACACTGAAGTCGCGACCAAGAACCGGGGTGACGCCGAGAATGCGAAGAAAGTCCTCCGTGATGTAGGCGCCGGTGTAACGGCGGGGCTCTCCGTCGAAAGTCAGATTGACCGTGGATCCATTGAGGTAGGCGGCCATCAGGTCGAACGACTTCTGCTCCGTCCTGAACTCCTCGAAGTCCATAGCGAAGACCTGATTGTTCGCACCGAAGGGCGTAACGGTTGACGGATCGATGAAGGTGACGTTGGTCAGACGGTCGGCGTTCGGGAACGAGAAGCCGCGGAGCATGGTGCCGTTCACGGTGGTGAACATGGTGGTCACCGCGCAGATGCCCAAAGCCAGAACGAACACGGAGAGCGCGCAGAACGCCTTGTCTTTGGCAAGGACGCGTAGCCCGAGGCGAAGGTCCTGGCGGAAGGTCTCGAACATGGTGAACCTCGAAGGCGAAACGAAAATCCGGGCGGCCCCTCGTTGATGAAGGGTGGTTACAAAAGAAGACGAAGCGCCCGGCGAAAAGGTTCCAGCAGGCAGCGACGACTTCGGAGCGCGATTCGCTTTATTGAACAAGCGCGCCCGAGGCCACAAACCACGCGTCCTTAGGTCGAGCGACGCTCGGCGCCGCGAGCCCGTCAGGGGAGCGGTTAGAGTCGTCGTTCGGCATGACTTCAAACACTGGAACCAAGCGCGTCATGGGCCTCGACTGGCCGGCTCAGGTGACCACCGCCGAGCGACGTTCGCTTTTGGCGGGCGGTCTCGGCTGGATGCTCGACGCCATGGACGTGATGCTCTATTCCATGGTGCTCGCGGAGCTGGTGCTCTCCTTGGGCATGAGCAAACCCCAAGCCGGTCTGCTCAATTCGCTGACTCTCTTTGCGTCGGCCATCGGCGGTCTCGGCTTCGGCGTGCTGGCCGATCGCATCGGACGCACCCGCGCGCTGATGGGTTCCATCCTCATGTATTCCGTCGCGAGCTTCGCGTGCGGCCTGTCGACGTCGATTCCGCAGCTCGCGGTGTTTCGCTTCATCCTGGGGCTTGGGATGGGAGGCGAATGGACCACGGGCGCCGCGCTGATCGCGGAGACCTGGCGCGCCGAGCATCGTGGCAAGGCGCTTGGCATCATGCAATCGAGCTGGGCGATCGGCGAGATGCTGGCCGCGGGGGTCACCCTCGCCATTCTTCCGACCTTCGGATGGCGCGCTGTCTTCTTCGTTGGGGTGATCCCGGCACTCGCCGTGCTCTGGATTCGCAAGGATGTTCCCGAATCAGAGATCTGGCTTGCGCGCGGCAAAGAGAAGCCCGCCTCATTGAGCGTGTTGCTGCGTCCCGACATTCGAGTCCCCGCCATCATCGCCACCTTGATGAATGCGAGCGCGATGTTCGCCTACTGGGGGCTCTTCACCTGGATCCCCGGGTACCTCGCCCTGCCTGAAGCGCAGGGCGGACGGGGGCTCGGCATCGTCGCGTCGCTGACGTGGGTGCTCTTTATGGCTCCGGGCAAGTGGCTCGGCTACGTTCTCTTCGGTTTCTCCGCCGACAAGTTCGGCCGCAAGAAAAGCTACGTGTTCTATCTGATGGCCGCCGCGATCCTGGTCCCGATCTTCGGCATGACCACGAACCTGAACACTCTGCTGATCCTCGGTCCCTTCGTCGGCTTCTTCGGCACGGGATACTTCTCGGGCTTCGCCGCCATCGCATCGGAACTCTTCCCCACCGAAATTCGCGCGACCGCGATGGGACTGAGCTACAACATCGGTCGCGGCTTCTCCGCCTTGGCGCCGTTCGTTGTGGGTGCCATGGCGAAGGAGTATTCGTTCTTCGCCGCCTTCCTGCTGCTCGCCGCGGCGTTCCTGATCGCGGCGCTGCTGGCACTGGCCCTTCCGGAAACCAAGGGCAAACAGCTCGAGTAAGTCAGGTGCCTACTTGCGGGTTCGCAGGTCTCGCGCGAGGATCACCTTGAAGGTCAGCTTGTCTGACGCGTCGGTCAAGCCGAAGCCGATGCCCGCTTCGATGTCCCAGGTCTTGCCCGCATGGTCGACCACGGCGAAGAGCTGATGACTCTGCTCGCGGCGTGAGGCGAAGTCTCCGAAACGACCGAAGCCGGCGTACTCCTCAATCGCGGCCTGCCACTTCGGCGCGACGTTAAAGGCGACCCGCACCGACGGCACGAACTCGAGATTCCCAAAACCGTCGTAAGAGGTGTCGACGATCGGGTTGAAGATGATGTCCATCTTCTTCAGGTGCCAGCCGAGGATGGGACGTATTTCCGAGGTGATGCGCCGGGCATCCCAGCGCCGGGCGTTATAGCTGAACTCGAAGTTCGCCCCGAAAACAAACTTTCGATCGTCACCGTGAGGAGCGGCGAATAGCGCGCGCAGCTTCATTCCGTCTAGACCGAAGCCCATCTTCTGGTCGCGGCTGTAGAGGGGTAGGTACAGGCCAGCCTCAAACCAGTCGGTGACTCCCAGCGCAAACTCCGGAACTCCATTCCATGAGTGATCCGCCGTCACGGCCCCTGGAAAGGCGGGCGTCTTCAGACCATCCGCGATGTAGTTGTTGTGAAGCGTGAGGTTGAAGGTGCCGCGGGCGGCGAGGCCCCCGTCGTAGACCTGAATTTCGTCTGCTTGGGCGGCGGCAAGGGATGGAAGGACGAGCGCGAGGGCGAGCGCACTCGAAGCGAGCAAACATCGCCCGCGCAACCGGGAAGAGAACGCCATGCGGAGACTCTCGGTCGCTTACTGCAGCGACTTCAAGTAGGCGGTGATGGCGTCCGCGTCTTCAGCAGACATCGTGTACGCCGGCATCGGCGGACCTGCCGTGCCGCCTCTGGGATTCTTCGCGGTCTGCAGGAACTTGGAGAAGCCCTCGACTTTCCATCGCTCCCACAACTTGCTGGTCGACGTGATGTCCGGCGCCTTCTGATGCCAATCCGGGATCTTCGTGGCAGGAATACCCACAAGCGTCGCACCCTTCATCCACTGCGTGCGATCGAACCCGCCGCTTTCGAGGAGCGGGGTATGACATTCCTGGCATCGCGCGACTTCCTCGGTGAGGTACCTCCCTCGTTCGAGCTTCGCGTCTTTTTTGGACATGGCCTCCTTCGACTCGACCGGCTTCTTCTCCTGGGCGAGGACGCCCGACGAAGAGACCGCGACGAACAGCGCAGCGGAAGAGAGGGCAACGAGAAACGGGCGGGCGGTAGACATGGGCAGAGCATGACACGGCGTGAGCCCGCGCTCAAGCAAGACTTGCCACGACGATCCTTCACCGGCGAAGCTACCGCGATGCCTTCCGTGATCGCCCTGCTGGGGCCGACGAACACCGGGAAGACCTACTACGCGATGGAACGCATGCTGGCGCACGGAACCGGCATGATCGGTTTTCCGCTGCGCCTGCTCGCACGAGAGAACTACGACCGCTTGGTGCGTGCCCGCGGCGTCGATCAGGTGGCTCTGGTCACCGGCGAGGAGCGCATTATTCCGGCTGCGCCGCGCTATTACGTCTGCACCGTGGAGGCGATGCCGACGGACATTTCCGTCGACTTCCTCGCCGTCGATGAAGTGCAACTCGCGGGCGATCGCGAGCGGGGCCATGTCTTCACCGACCGGCTCCTCCACGCGCGGGGTGAACGCGAGACGATGTTCCTTGGCGCCGACACCATTCGGCCCGTTCTGCGTCAGTTGGTTCCGGGCGTCGACATGATCTCCCGGCCGCGGCTTTCTACGCTTCGATACGTGGCGCCCAGAAAGCTCGAGAAGACGCCGAGGCGCGGCGCGCTCATCGTGTTCTCTGTCGCTGAGCTGTACGAAGTGGCGGAACGCCTTCGCAGTCACGGAGGAGGCGCCGCGCTCGTCTTCGGCGCTCTCTCACCACGCGCCCGGAATGCACAAGTAGGCCTCTACCAATCGGGCGAGGTCGATCATCTGGTCGCGACCGACGCGATCGGCATGGGTCTGAATCTGGATCTCGGGCATGTCGCGTTCACTTCGCTGACGAAGCACGATGGCCAGGCACCGCGACGTTTGCATCCAGCCGAGGTGGGTCAGATCGCGGGGCGCGCGGGGCGCCACATCCGCGACGGCACCTTCGGCGCCACCACCGAGCTGGGCGGATTTCATCCTGGCCTCATCGACGCAGTCGAGAACCATCACTTCGAGCCGTTGCGCAACGTCTATTGGCGGAATCCGCAGCTCTCTTTCAACACCATCGATGCCCTACTCCAGAGCCTTGATCGGCAGGTGCCGCATCCCTGGCTGGTGCGCATGCGTCACGCCGACGATCAGAAGGCGCTCGAGGTGCTGGTCCGCGACGCCGACATCACCGCCTTGGCGCAACGTCCTCACGACATCCGGTTGCTCTGGGACGTGTGCCAAATTCCTGACTTCCGCAACGTCATGACCGAAGCGCACACCCGCCTTCTCTCGCGTGTCTTCGCGCTGCTGGTGGGCAGCGAGGGCGGCCTTCCCTGGGATTGGGTGAATCGTCAGGTGAAGGCGCTCGACAACACCGAAGGCGATATCGCGGCGCTGCTCGACCGCATCTCCGGCATCCGGACCTGGACCTATGTCTCGCATCGTCCCGGCTGGATCGCCGACGCCGAAACCTGGCAGGCGCGCACGCGCGACATCGAGAATCGTCTGGCCGATACGCTGCACGAACGCCTGCGCAACGAATACGCCAATCCGGGCGCGACGTTGATCGCGCGACAGGGTGAGAACGAGATCGCCTTCGAACTTGCGGAAGACGGAACGCTCCTTCTGCAAGGCATTCCCGCGGGACGACTCGTTGGTTTTCAGTTCGAGCCCTTACCCGGCGAGGCGTCACGCGCCTTGCGGGCCGCGGCGAATCGGGCGTTACGGGCCCAGATCGATCGTCGGGTGACGGACCTCTGCGAGGCGGACGATACGGAGTTCACACTGACGGTGAGCGGATCGATCTTGTGGCGCGGAGCCCCCGTCGGTCGCCTCTTACCCGGCGATCGCGTGTTGTCGCCTCAATCGGAAGCGCTCGCCTCTGAACTCCTCGATCCGCCGCGAAGGGAGCGCGTCCGACGCCGTCTTGCCGACTGGGTGGGCGCGCACATCCGCCTCACCCTCGCTCCTCTCTTCTCGGCACTGGAGGCTCCCTCTGCGGGAGCGGTGCGCGGCATCGTGTATCTCCTCGCCGAAAGCCTGAGTTCCACTCCGCGACGAACTCTGCGTGACGCGATCACGCATCTCACCCAATCGGATCGGCGCGAGCTGTCCGGACTCGGAATCATCCTCGGACGACGCCACGTCTTCATGCCCGCGATGCTCCGGCCCGATCCGCTGCGCGTAAGAGCCACGCTGTTTCAGATCCGTCATCCGAAGTCGACGCCGCTCCCGACCGGACCCGTATCGCTTCGCGGCGGCGGTCTCCCCGACTCGCAGCGCGACGCCGCCTGCGGCTACGAGTCCATCGGTGGTCTGTTGGTGCGAGTGGATGCGATCGAGACTCTGGTCGGAACCGCTCACTCCCAGGCCCGCCAGGGACCGCTTCAAGCGAGTCCCGCGCTCGCGAAGATCATTCACGCAGCCCCAGAGACCCTCCCGGCGATTCTCATAGCTCTGGGCTTCGAGAGAACCGCCGACGGCTTCCGCACCCGCGACCCGCGACCGAAACCGAAACCGAAAGTCGCGGCGCGTTAGAACCCTGGTTCACGGGCCACGCGAAAGAGGCCCGTGCGGCTTCGACTGAGACCGCCCTGGAGACCTGCACTTTCGTGTTCCCCTCATGACAGGTCCCACCTGCCAGCGTTGGGAGACGAATACGTCCGCCGTCTACTCGATGCTCGGGAAGAGCCGATCCAAGGACCAGCTCATAGCCGGGGGTGCGTGCGGCGGCTGTGGGAATTCGCTCGAGCGAAATCCCTCGACTTCGGCAAAACGCCTCGAACTCTCGCTCGGAAACCGTTTGTCGCATCCTTCACAGGCCTAACACTGCGTTCACCTGCAAAGCGCGCCCTCAGCGACCGGCCGACTACGAGACGCGACGCCCGCCTCATTGCTCAAGAACCTTCGTGCGGGAGATCTTGACATGCAAGTATTTACTTGCATATAGTCCACCCATGAACAAACACATCAAGCTGATGGGCTTCTACTTTTGGATTCTGGCGATCTTCACCATCGGACGGTGGGCGCTCTCCTTCACAAACATGAGCTACGCCCAGGCCACACCGATCTTCAGCCTGGTGCCCCTCGCTCTCATCGCCTCGGCTCACCACGCCGCGTTCGCCCGAGCGTTCCAGGGCTACGGCTTCAAGGACGCGCTCGTGCTTGGCGCCCTGATCGCCATCGTCACGCAGATGGTCATCTTCGGTTCGACGGTGATTTCGTATGCCCTGGGCCTCTCGACGCTTTGGAATGCGCCCACCGCTCTCAACCAGACTGCCGCGGTGCCCTTTGCGGCGGCCGTGATGTCCCGTGTGGTTGGACTCGTCGTCAACACCATCCTCAATCTGATCGCCGCCTCGATTGGATACGCCGCGGGTGGATCGATCAAGACCCGAGCCTAGGTTTTTTGGAAATCGACAAAGTCTTCAAAGCGCTCGCCGACCCCACCCGTCGGCGCCTGCTCGACGAACTGCACAAGGAGAACGGCCAAACCCTGAGTGCGCTCTGCGAGCACATGGACATGACACGCCAGGCCGTCACTCAACATCTGCAATTGCTGGAGGCGGCGAATCTCGTGACCGTGGTCTGGCAAGGACGCGAAAAACTGCACTACCTGAACTCCGTACCGATCTTCGACATCCAGGAACGCTGGATCAACAAATTCGAGCGCAGCCGTTTGACCGCGCTGCGCGACCTCAAAAACAAACTGGAGAAAGACAAATGACAAAGCCTAGCTTCGTGTACGTGACCTATATCGCGACGACTCCCGACAAGGTGTGGCAGGCGCTCGTCGACATCGAGCTGATGAAGCAGTACTGGACCGGCACCGGCGCCAAGGACATCGCCCGGGTGAACGTTTCGGATTGGAAGGTCGGATCGAAATGGGAGCATGTTCGCGCTGATGGGAGCGAGATTGTCGACGTTCGAGGGACGGTCGTCGAGTTCACGCCACCCCGGCGCATGGTCATCACCTGGGCGAGACCGAAGGAAGCCGAGGACGAATCCAAGCATTCGCTCGTAACCTTCGATATTGAACCGCAGGGCGATGCACTCGTGCGACTGACCGTCACCCACGCCGATCTCGAAAAGGATCCGTCGATGTTGAACGGCATCTCGAATGGCTGGCCTTCGGTTCTCTCGAATCTCAAGACCTTGCTCGAGACAGGTCGGACACTCCCCCGCGCGGCGGCCGCCGCCTAGAAGACGGCCGGGGTCAAGACGGACCCTTTCATGCCGTCGCCAAAGGAAACCTGCTCACAACCTTGACAGAGTGACGGGGCCTCCGTACCATGCCAGGCGGAGAAGCAAGTGCGGCCACCAACAGATCAGGATTCCGGCCGGGCGTATCTCTCGATCGGCGGCCTATCGCGCTCCACCGGAGTTTCCATCGAAACCCTGCGGACATGGGAACTCCGCTACGGCTTCCCTCGCTCGGTTCGAAAGCCCTCCGGCCACCGGCAGTTCGAGATAGGACACGTGGATCGGATTCGCCGCATCGTCCGTGCCCTCGAACTGGGCTTCCGCGCGGGCGAGGTGGTGCCGGCCTCCGACCAGACCCTGCACGACCTCCTTTCCACTCTGCCCGACCAGGCGGTGACCCTGAGTGTCGCTCCGCCGCAGAATCCCAAAGCCGTGCTGGAGCTGGTGCGGACTTTCGACGGCGACCGTTTGATGCGGTCGCTTCGCAGCCCCCTCGCCCACCAGGATCCCGTTGTCTACGTGGAGACGCGCATCGCGCCCTGCCTCGAAACCATTGGCACCGCGTGGGCCGCAGGCGAACTGGAGATCGCGCACGAACACTTCGCATCGGAGCGGATTTCCGATGTTCTTCGCGAAACCCGGCTGCGTTTCGAAGAGACGGCGAACGGTCCGTTCGTGGTTCTCGCGACCGTGCCTGGGGAATCACATGGCCTGGGCCTTCAGATCACCGCGCTGGTTCTGTCATCCGTGGGGTTGCGCATCTTGAGTCTCGGCACCGAAGTGCCGGTCAAGGAAACCGTGGCGCTTGCGATCAGGAACGGCGCGGCGGCCGTCGGGATCTCGATCTCCGCCGCGACTCGGAATACCGCGCCTGAAGCGCTGACGCGATTGAGGGCGCACCTTCCCCGAAAGATCGAACTCATCCTCGGCGGTTCGGGTGCACCCGAAGCCCTCAAGGGCGCGAAGGTCCTGACAGACCTGCAGGCGCTGAGGGTGTGGGCGAAGGCCATCGCGTAGAGCTAATCACCATCTCCATCTACGCGCCGGTGGAGATGGGCTTGTTGTCGAGTTTGTGAGTAGATATCGAGATACCTGATCTACCGGCGACCGTCGCGACGCCGGACCAGCTGCTCGACGGTGAGACGGCTGGTAGAGCCCGCGTTCTGCTCACGCACGAACGACGCCGAGATGCCGCGATCGCGGAGCCGGATGACGTCCTCCACCGAAACGCGGTCATACCCGGCCGCCTTGAGTTCGCTGATGTACTCGGCGCTGACGCCGTGGTCGCGGGCGCGCATGAGATCGGCGA